>NZ_JBFEFH010000069.1:0-1164 GCF_040717455.1 Tautonia sp. JC769 | reverse complement strand
CGAAGCGGAGCGTGCCCCGGAGGAAAAGGCCTCCGACACCGGGGCACGCTCCGCTTCGCCCCGGCCACCCGTCGCTTCAAGGGAAGGGGACATGGCGAGAGGGCTCAGCCGATGAGCAGGTCGATGGGGCTGCGGACGCCGAGGGGGCCGGACTGGAGGACGTGGGTGTAGATCATGGTGGTGCGGACGTCCTGGTGGCCGAGCAGTTCCTGGACGGTGCGGATGTCGGAGCCGGATTCGAGCAGGTGGGTGGCGAAGCTGTGGCGGAAGGTGTGGCAGGTGGCGGGCTTGGCGATGCCGGCGGCGCGGACGGCGTCCTTGACGGCGCGTTGCAGGGCTCGCTCGTCGGGGTGGTGGCGGCGGACGACCCCGGAGCGGGGGTCGACGGCGCGTCGGGAGGCGGGGAAGAGGTACTGCCAGCCGGGCTCGCGGTCGGCGGACGGGTACTTGCGGGCGAGGGCGTCGGGCAGGTAGACGCGACCGAAGCCCTCGGCCAGGTCGACGGCGTGGACGGAGCGGGCCTCGTCGATCTGCCGGGCGATCGGCTCGCGCAGGGCCTCGGGCAGCAGCGTGACGCGGTCCTTGCGCCCTTTGCCGTCGCGGACGAGGAGGTGACGCTGCTCGAAGTCGACGTCCTTGATCCGGAGCCGCAGGCACTCCATGAGCCTGAGCCCGGCGCCGTAGAGCAGGGCGGCCATCAGGCGGTGCGTGCCCGTGAGCCGGTCGAGCACGGCCCGGACCTCGTCGCGGCTGAGGACCACCGGCAGCCGCTCGGGCCGATCGGCGCGGACGACCGGGCCGATCGCCTCGTCGAGCGGCCTGCCGAGGACCTCGCGATAGAGGAACAGGAGGGCCGACAGCGCCTGGTTCTGGGTCGATGCCGCCACGCTCCCCTCGACGGCCAGGTGGGTGAGGAAGGCGCCGACCTCCGGCTCTCCCATCTCGATCGGGTGCCGCGTGCCGTGGAAGCGGATGAACCGCCGCGCCCAGTTCACATACGCGTGCTCGGTCCTGATGCTGTAATGCCTCGTCCGCACCGCCTCTCGGAGCTGATCCAGCAATTTCGGCTTCGCCGCCATTGTCCCGCCCTCTCGCCGGGTATTCCCGGAATCCGCTTGCAATCGCGATCACCGGCGATCAGAATGCGAGCAGGGTGGGATTATA
>NZ_JBFEFH010000068.1:0-1189 GCF_040717455.1 Tautonia sp. JC769 | reverse complement strand
CTACGCCGTTAACCGTGGATGGAAGAATGCGATAAGGTCTTGATGCGGCAACGGTTTGCGATCACTGTTTCTGTTACCACACGGAACCAGCACCTCGCTCACCCCGACGGAGTCGGACATGCCGCACCAAGACCTCCCCCGTCCTAGCCGATCGGACGCCCCGCCGCAAGACCTCAAGGACGTGCTCGACTGGCTCACCGACGGCATCGCCTTCGACGGCCTGGCCGCGCGACGCACCTGCACCTGGACCCCGCGGGGGCTGACCTGGGCCGCCTTGCTCTGGGCCGGCGCCGACGAGCCGACCCTGGCCCAGCGGTTCGAATCGGCCCGGACGCTGGTCCGACTCGCCGGCGAGCAGGCCGACACCACCGCGGCCACCTACCAGGCCTTCCTCAAGCGGCTGCACGCCTGGACCGCCTCGCTGATGCTCGCGGTGGTCCTGGCCTTCCGCCGACGCATGCGGACCGCGCTGGCCGAGCGGTTCGCGGTCGCCGGGTTCGAGGCCTTCGGCGTCGACGGCAGCCGCCTGCAACTGCCCCGGACCGCCTCGAATCAGCGGCACTTCGCCAGGCCCACGCGACGGCATGTCCGGCGGCGGCGGCGACGCTCACCGGCCGAGACGCGGGCCGAGGCCGCTCGCCGCAAGAAGGCCGAGGACCCGCAGCTGTGGCTGACGATGATGGTCCACCTCGGCACCGGCCTGCCCTGGGACTGGCGGACCGGGCCGACCGACAGCGGCGAACGCGAGCACCTGCGGCAGATGGTCGACGCCCTGCCCCCCGAGGCCCTGATCGTCGCCGACGCCGGCTTCGTCGGCTACGACCTCTGGCAGACGCTCCGTCAGTCGGGCCGCCACCTGCTGGTCCGGGTCGGCTCGAACGTCCGACTGCTGAGCCGTTCGGGGGTCGTCCGCACCGGCGACGGCCTCGTCTGGCTCTGGCCGGACCACGCCGCCCGAGGTGGCCAGCCGCCCCTGGTCTTGCGTCTGATCGTCGTGCATGAGGGCCGACACCCGGTGTACCTGGTGACGACGATCCTCGATGAAGCCCGGCTGCCGGGCCGGGCGGCCGCCGAGCTGTACCGGCTCCGCTGGGGCGTGGAGCTGTTCTACCGCCACTTCAAGCAGACCTTCGGGCGTCGGAAGCTGCGGAGCCATCGGGCCGAGAACGCCGTGCTGGAGGCGGACTGG
>NZ_JBFEFH010000067.1:0-1200 GCF_040717455.1 Tautonia sp. JC769 | reverse complement strand
ATTGAGTAATTCTTCGCGGTGCATCACCGTGGAGGGAGCCTCTCCGATGAACACCGCGACGTTGTCCTTGATGGAGCGGTTGGCCCAGGTGCCCGACCCACGCGGTCGGCGGGGGCAACGCTATCCACTGCCGTCCTTGCTCGCCCTGGCCGTCGTGGCCATGCTCTCGGGCATGACCTCGCTGGAGGCGATCGCCCACTTCGGACGCCTGCGGGGGCCTCGGTTGACCCACCTGCTCGGCTTCCGCGACGGGAAGACGCCGAGCAAGGCCACCTACTCCCGGCTCTTCGCCGCGGTGGACACCCGGGCCGTCGAGGCGGTCCTGACCGCCTGGGTCCGCGACCGCTGTCCCGACGAGCGATGGCGGCAGCTGACCCTCGACGGCAAGACCCTGCGGGGCAGCCGCGACGGGGAGGCCGCCGGGGTGCACCTGCTGACGGCCTTCGCCCCCGAGGTGGCCGCCGTGCTCGGCCAACTGCGGGTCGAGGCCAGGACCAACGAGCACAAGGCGGCGCTGGAGCTGCTCGGCGTGCTGCCCTTGCACGGCAAGGTCGTCACCGGTGATGCCATGTTCACACATCGTGACGTCTGCCGGGCGATCACCGATGCCGGCGGGGATTACCTCCTGCCGGTCAGGGACAATCAACCGACGCTCCGAGCCGACCTCGAGGCCGCGTTCGCCCCCCCGGCGACGCTTTCCCCCCCGACAGCGGCAGCTCCGCGAGCGGTCCTTCAGCACGGCGACGCACGTCGACAAGGGGCACGGCCGCCGCGAGCGCCGCACCCTGATGGCCACGAGTTGGCTCAATGACTTCCTGGACTGGCCGGACGTCGGCCAGGTGTTCCTGCTGCGTCGGGAGCGGACCTGCGGCGCGGTGACGACCGTCGAGGAGGTCTTCGGGATCACCAGCCTGCGGCCCGAGCAGGCCTCGGCCTCGGAGCTGCTGCACTGGTGCCGGGAGCACTGGGCGATCGAGAACCGGCTCTTCGGCGTCCGCGACGGCAGCTTCCGCGAGGACGCCTGCCGCGTCCGCCGAGGCGGCGCGGCCCAGACGCTGGCCGCATTGCGGAACACGCTGATCCATCTGATCAAGCAGAGCGACTTCCGGAGCGTCGCCGAGGCGATGCGCCACTTCATGGTCCATCCCCTTGAGGCACTCGAACGCCTGACCCAGCCCGCCCGACAATGAAACGGCCCTG
>NZ_JBFEFH010000065.1:0-1498 GCF_040717455.1 Tautonia sp. JC769 | reverse complement strand
GTTAGTCGTCATGCCGCTGAGCGGCACCCTGAGAGTATGAAAATAGGTAGTGGCGACGGTAGACTGGAGGGGCCGAACGCCCGTCGGGTCTCGGCCGTCGTCGCCTGGTGCCGTGAGCCCGCAGGTTAGTCTGGCCCGGACATCGCCCCGTACCCGAGATTGTCGCCCCCGCTCGTCGGGGAGCACGCAGGACAGAGTGTTGAGCCCGTCGATGTCCCCCGGCGTGCGTCGGTGGGAGGGTTGGAGATGCAAGTGCTCCATCGCTGCTGCGCCGGGTTGGACATCCACAAGGACACCGTCGTCGCCTGTGTCCGCCGCCTCGACGAGGCGGGCAAGGCTCGCGAGCAGGTGCGGACCTTCGGCACCATGACCGGCCAGCTGATCGCATTGGCCGACTGGCTGGCGGCCGAGGGGGTGACGCCCGTCGCGATGGAATCGACGGGGGTCTACTGGAAGCCGGTCTGGCATCTGCTGGAGGGCCGCTTCGAGCTGCTGCTGGCCAATGCCCAGCACATCAAGCAGGTCCCGGGACGCAAGACCGACGTGAAGGACTGCCAGTGGATCGCGCAGCTCTTGCAGCACGGGCTCCTGAAGCCGAGCTTCGTGCCGCCGGAGCCGATCCGGGAGCTGCGCGACCTGACCCGGCAGCGGGCGCAGCTGGTCGCCGAGTGCGGCTCGGTGGCCAACCGCATCCAGAAGGTGCTGGAGGACGCCAACATCAAGCTCGGCAGCGTGGCCAGCGACGTGCTGGGCGACAGCGGCCGGGCGATGCTGCGGGCGTTGATCGCCGGCGAGCAGGACCCGGAAACCCTGGCCGACCTGGCGTTGGGGCGGTTGCGGGCCAAGCTCCCGGCGTTGCGGCAGGCGTTGCGGGGGCGTGTGACGGATCATCACCGCTTCCTGCTGCGCATGCACCTGGAGCACCTGGAAGCGCTGGAGGGGATCATCGGTCGGCTGGGCGAGCGGATCGAGCAGGTGATGGCCCCATTCGCCGAGGCGGCGTCGCGGCTGGAGACGATCCCGGGGGTCAGCCGCCGGATCGCCGAAGTGATCGTGGCCGAGATCGGCGCGGAGATGGGGCAGTTCCCGACGGCCGGGCACCTGGCGAGCTGGGCGGGGATGTGCCCGGGCAACAACGAGAGCGCCGGTCGGCGCCGCAGCGGCAAGACGACCAAGGGGAGCCGTTGGCTGAAGGTCGCGCTGGTGCAGGCGGCGCACGCGGCGGGCCGGAGCAAGAAGACGTACCTCGGGGCCCAGTTCCGCCGGCTGGCGGCGCGTCGGGGAGCGAAGCGGGCGGCGGTGGCGGTGGGCCACACCCTGCTGGGAATCATCTACCACATCCTGCGCGACGGGACGACGTATCAGGACCTGGGGCCGGAGTACCTGGACCGGCTGGAGCCGCAGCGGCTGACCCGCCAACTGGTGCGTCGCTTGGAACGGCTAGGCCATAAGGTTATCCTGGAACCGCGGGACGAAGCGGCATAGGGTATTTTCAGGA
>NZ_JBFEFH010000064.1:0-1530 GCF_040717455.1 Tautonia sp. JC769 | reverse complement strand
GGGTGAGCGTCTCGAAAGTTGGTGGAAAATTGCGTACAACGGGGACTGCTGATGGGTTCGTCCTGATTCCGTCGCCATCTGTTCTCGGAGGGCCCTGCGATGTCGCTTCCCGAACTGACCCCGGAACAAGCGGCCGAAGCCGAACGCCTCTATCGGCACCTTCGCCCCGTCGTCGAGGCCGAGTTGCGTCAGTTGACCCGGTCGCTCGCCTCCAAGGCCGACGACAAGCTCCTCGGCAAGGCCGAGTTCGAGGTCCGGGACCGGGTGCACACGATCGGGGCCAAGGCGCTCGAAGCCGCTCTGAACGAGCGGAAAAAAGGGGCTACCAAGGCTCCAGCATCGGCTGCCCGCACTGCCATGGACCCAGCAAGTTCCAAGATCGACGCGACAAGACCTTCCTAAGCCTGATGGGCCCGATCCTGCTCCGGGATCGGGCCTACTATCATTGCCCGGCCTGTCATCGCGGCTCGGTCCCGGTGGATGCGGCTTTGGGTTTGGACGCCAGTCGCCTCACGCCGGGGACTCAAGAGATCGCGACCCTGGCCGGCACCGTCGGCAGCTTCGCCGAGGCGGCCGAGAAGCTCTTGCCCCGGATGGCCGGGCTGCGGCTGGCCGAGTCGACGGTGGAGCGGACCACCGAGGCGGCCGGCGAGCGGCTCGGGGAGCTCTGGGCCGCGGGGCACACCCTCGGGACGGCCGTCGATTGGCGTTGGAACCGCGATGCCCGCGGCCGGACCGTCGCCTATGCCAGCGTCGACGCCACGGGCCTGGGCATCCAGGGGCCGCGGGGGGCCAAGGCCGACGGCCGGATGGCCTGGGTGGGGGAGCTCTTCAACCCCCGGCCCGAACGCCCCGAGACGGCCTCCCAGGTCCATCCGCCGGCGGCCCGCTACCAGGCCGGGCTGATGGACCTCGACGAGTTGGGGGAGCGGATGCGGCGGCAAGCGGCCCAGATCGGCATGGATCGGGCGGAGCAGTGGGTGGCGTTGACCGACGGCGGAGCCGGGCTGGACGCGTTCATGGACGTGTTCTTCCCGCGTGCCGTGCGCATCCTGGACTTCTACCACGCCGCCGAACATCTCGGCGACCTGGCCAAGGCGTATTGCGGCGGCGACGCGGTCGCCGCCGAGGAACTGACCGAGCGGTGGAGCCACCGGATGAAGCACGACGGCGGGGCCGCTATCCTGACGGAATTGGAGGCGTTGGACCTGCGGGGCCGGACGCCCGCGGCTCAGGAGGAACACCGCCTGACGACCGGCTACATCCGGAACAACCTGCACCGGATGGACTACCCGCGGTATCGGGCCGAGGGCTGGCAGATCGGCTCGGGTCACATCGAGGCGGCGTGCAAGACGGTCGTCAACCAGCGGCTCAACCAGAGCGGGATGCGCTGGGGAGGCGACGGGGCCGACGCGGTCTGTCACCTCCGGGCGTTGTATGAAGGCGAGCCCAGCCAATGGGATGCCTTCTGGGAACGATCGATCAACTGATGTCCCAACCGTCTACCAACAAAAAAGACGCTCACCCGGA
>NZ_JBFEFH010000063.1:0-1715 GCF_040717455.1 Tautonia sp. JC769 | reverse complement strand
AGTGCCACCCGCCCGCCTCACTAGGAGTTGAGCGAACGGCCCGGTCGACCCGGTCCCCCTCGCCGGGTGCCACTGGCTCTGCCAGTGCTCCCCCTCCGATCGGCACTGGCGCTTCGTCACTCGGCGATGGACCATACGGGGCCCGGTTGATTCGTTGGGTGGCCCGGACAACGCCCCGCGTTGTCCGGGCGGCGCAGCCGCACGAGGCCGAAGACCCACCCTCGCCTCTCATTCAAGCCCGGCTTCCCTTGAACACCTCGTGTCGCTTCGCGACCCGGACAACGCGGGGCGTTGTCCGGGCCACCCAGCGATCAGAACACAGTCACGCGCGGCCCCGGCACCGTCCATGAGCCGAGATACTGAGGAGGTTGTCCGTCGCGGAGGAGGTAGCGCTCGAACACCTCGTCGTTAACTCGGGCCACGCCGCTCGAATGGCTGGGGGATACCCCAATCACGACGACGGTACCGCCCGGGTTGGAGTCCACCCGCTCGATGCGTGCGTTCCACCCCGTCAGCCTGCCGGGCAAGGAGGCGAGCCAGCTGAAATAAGCCGTCCGCTCCTGCGGTACATAGTCGAAACGCTCGATTTCTGCGGCGATGCTCCGCTGGAAATGCCGCAACTCTACCTCCAATTCCGGCTCGACCCGGACGCGAATCCCACGATAGTGACGAGCCCTGATCGACTCCTCTCGGAGCCGCTGCCTGATCCGCAGCGACTCCTCCGAAGCTCCGAGGCTCGACAACGCCGTCCGGGAATCGGGCCCTTCCTCGTGCGGCCCGTCGTCCGTCGTCCGTGCGATCCCGGTGGCGACGATTGTCGAGATCGCGATACTACCCCCGAGCAGCACGCGAGCGAGGATCTTCGTCTTCATCGAATCTCTCCTGAATGATGAGATGTGATCACTGGACGAGGACCAACTTCCATTGCGTGTCGTCGACCTTGACCTGCTGGAAATGGAAGCTGTCCCCAAGAGATATGGTCTGCACCCCGCCACACCCTGTCGGTAGGACGAGCCCCAAGTATTGGTCGAATTCGTCGACTGCCGAGCCGACTTGCGCGGGTGGCCCGGACAGCGGCACGCTGTCCGGGCGGCGCAGCCGCACGAGGCCGAAGACCCACCCTCGCCTCTCTTTCAAGCCCGGCTTCCACTGAAAACCTCGTGTCGCTTCGCGACCCGGACAACGCGGGCGTTGTCCGGGCCACCCAGCGGTCTCATGCTGGAAGTTTGGCCGACCACTCCTGATCGGTTTCACGGCTATATGTTGTGTCCTCCTCGTTCCCTGCGATGGTGCGGATTGTACGTGCGTCTTGATCGATCTTCGTGACGAACTCGACAGCGCTCGACATATCGACGCACTCGCCTTCGTGCAGATAGAGGACTGCGGTTCGATCTTGGAAGTCGTACTCCAGTCGCAGAAGCTCGCAGCCGATCCACGGCAACTTTCGCATCGTGAGCCCTCGCCGATGATCCAATGAGTTGCGGACTCGATCTCGCGTCGCTAAGCCGAGCTACGACGATTCGAGGCACGAAAACCCAACCGGGGTCACCCTCGGTGAGGCGGTCCCCGGCGACCTATTCTCGAAATCGCATCGCTCACGCACACCATACTCGGGACAGCCTCCGACGGTGAAGGTCACATGCCGGGGAACATGCCCACATCTTCGCGGGCATGACTCAAACGTTGGCCCCGACCGCTGAGCATGCCTACGCCCC
>NZ_JBFEFH010000062.1:0-1765 GCF_040717455.1 Tautonia sp. JC769 | reverse complement strand
GAACAGGCGGTTGGGTGCCGGGGGGTGCTCGGCATCGACCGGCAAGGGGCAGCCGTTGACGAGGTAGACGTCGAGCCAGCCGTCGTTGTCGAAGTCGATCAGGCCGACACCCCCGCCCATCGTGTCAGCGATGAAAAAATCCCCTTGCTCGCCGCTGTCATAGGAAAACGCGAGTCCTCGGGCGGTCGCCTCGTCCTCGAACCGGGGGCCGACGATTCCCTCGGCCGGGGTGCCGACGGGGACAGGAGGACGGCGCGGGTCGATCTCGGCCACCTGCTCGCGGAGCTTCGGCGGGGTGATGGGCTCGGGCTCGACCGGCCCGAGCCGGGCCAGGGCGGCCTGCGCCTCTCGGTCGAGCGGGTCGAGCCGGATCGCCTGCTCGAACCAGGCGAAGGCCTCGGCGGCCATGCCGGTGTCGAGGCAAAGCTGTCCCATCTGAAGGCACGAGGCGGCGTCGATCCCTTCGGAGAGGCGTTCGTTGATGGCGAATTTCAAGGCGTCGGTGCGGCCCCGGATCGCCTCGGCGCGTCCGAGGATCGAGTCCGCCTCGTCGCGCCGATTGTCCCGGGCCAGCGCCCGGCCGAGCCGGTAGTGGGCCGACAGGTGCTCGGGGTCGGCCGCGATCGCCCGGCGGAAGGCGGCGATCGCCTCCTCGTCGCGCCCTTGTTCCTGCTCGGCCTGCCCGATGACGAGCCACCAGCGGGCCAGGTCGGTCGGCGATTCGGGGGCGGGCCCGACCACCTCGGCCACGCGCCCCGGCTCCCCGAGCGTCCGCCAGGCTTCGGCCAGGGCCAGCCGAACGCTCGGATCGCCTTCCATGCTCCGCGCCGCGAACTCGAGGTCGGCCAACGCCCCGGCCGGGTCCCCTTGCTCGAAGCGAATCAGGCCCCGCGCCCGCCTCATCCAGGGATCGTCGGGCGAGACCTCCAGGAACGGCTGGAGTTGCTGCAGGAGCTGGTCGCCCTCGCCGCCGAGGTCGCGGAACTGCTCCACCTGCCGGCGCTCCAGGGCCAGGCCGGTCAGGGTGACGAGGTGCCTCGCGTCTCCCGTCAGGCCGAGCAATTCCCAGAGCAAGGCCCTCGCCTCCTCGGTCCTGCGCTGCACGAACAGCAGGGTGACGAGCCGCGATCGCGGCTCGACGGCCCCCGGCTGCCGGGCAATCACCGCCCGGTAGGCCCGTTCCGCCCCGGCGCGATCGAACCGCTCCCTCGCCAGCTCGCCGAGGAGGAATTGCGCGGTCGGCCAGGCCGGGTCGGCGTCCGAGACCCGCCGCAGGGCTTCGCGAGCGTCGTCGGCCCGGCCGATCATCCGGAGACTGGTCCCCAGGCGAACCCTGGCCTGCCCGTCGTCCGGGTGGCGTTCCACCCACCGGGACAGGCCGAGCACCGCGTCGTCCCAACGCTGGGCTTCCAGGTCGCGTTCGATGGCCGTCCATCGCGTCCGGTCCGACGGTTTCAGGAGCCAGGCCACGACCGCGACGGCCAGCACGACGACGCTCGTGACCAGGACGCCCCCCCTCGGCCACCCTTGCCGGTTTTCTCGGTTGCCCATGCGACGCCGCTTCCCCTGGATCGTCTGCCCTCGTTCCCCCCTGATCATGCAATGATCGTACGCGGAATCGACGGCGGAACCCAGTCGGGAGATGAACGTCGCCCGCCCTGCGGGCGTCCCCGGCAGGCTTCATTCGCTCACAAGATTCGCTCACAAGGACCTCGGCAAAACCTCTCGGAGCGATCCGTCATGCTCTCGGATCTCGATGATCCGG
>NZ_JBFEFH010000061.1:0-1846 GCF_040717455.1 Tautonia sp. JC769 | reverse complement strand
GTAGACGACCGCCTCGGGGTCGTCGCCGTTGACGTGGAAGATCGGCACCTCGATCATCTTCGCCACGTCGGTCGCGTAGCGGCTCGACCGGCCGTCGACGGGGGCCGTCGTGAAGCCGATCTGGTTGTTCACGACGATATGAATCGTGCCGCCGGTGCGGTAGCCGGGCAGTTGCGAGAGGTTCAAGGTCTCGGCCACCAGGCCCTGGCCGGCGAAGGCGGCGTCGCCGTGGATCAGGATCGGCAGGCCGAGCTTGCGGTCCCGGTCCTTGAAATGGCGCTGCTTGGCCCGGACCCGCCCTTCGACGACCGGGTTGACGGCTTCCAGGTGGCTCGGGTTGGCCGTCAAGGAGAGGTGGACCGAGTGCCCGTTGGCCGCGACGTGATCGGCCGAGAAGCCGAGGTGGTACTTCACGTCGCCGTCCCCGGCGACGGTCTTGGGCATGTTCCCCTCAAACTCGTGGAAGATCAGGCTGTACGGCTTGTTCAGGATGTTCGCCAGCACGTTCAGCCGCCCCCGGTGGGGCATGCCCAGGACGATCTCCTTGACCCCGAAGCTGGCCGACTGCTCGATGATCGCGTCGAGCAAGGGGATGAGCATCTCGCCGCCTTCGAGCGAGAACCGCTTCTGGCCGACGTAGCGCGAGTGCAGGAACGTCTCGAACAGGCTCGCGTTGTTCAGCTTCCAGAGGATTCGCCGTTTCTTCTTGATGTCGAACTGCGGGTGGTTGCGGACCGGCTCCATCCGATCCTGCAACCAGGTGCGGATCCTCCGGTCGCGGATGTGCATGTACTCGACGCCGATCGTGCCGCAGTAGGTCCGGCGGAGCTCGCCGATCAGCTCCTTGAGCGTGGCCTGCGGCGGGTCGAACAGCCGGGTGAAGAACGGCTGGTTCAGGTGCTGCTCCCCCAGGTCGAACTCGCCCAGGTCGAGCGGGTCGTACGTCTCGCGGCGGCCGGCGAGCTGCAGGGGGTCGAGGTCGGCGAGATAGTGGCCGACCTCGCGGTAGGTGTCGACCAGGCGGGTGACGGCGGCCTGGGCCCTCGCCTGTTCCAGCGCCTCGGGCTCGACCTCGACGGGGGTCGAGGCCGAGGGCATGGCGGCCCCCGGGGGCTCGGTTCCCGGCGGGGCGCCATCGACGCGGCCCAGCTCGAACCCCTCGAAGAAGTGCCGCCACGACGCATCGAGCGTCTCGGGCTCCTGCTGCCACCGCAGGTAATGCGCTTCGATCAGGTCCTGGTTCCACCGACTGGCGACCGTCGAGCGATTCATCGCAGCGTGTCTCATCTTCGGGCGCGACTGGCGCGGCAGCGCACGACGCGACCCGGCCCCGATTGCTTGCCCAGAAGGCGGCGAGAAAAACGACATCGGGTCGATCCCTCACGCGCCGGCGCGGGGGGTCGTAGGGAGGCCCGATGTCTCGCGTCAGTCTCCCATCCTAACGCAACGGCCGGGCCAGCCATATCCCGATTGTTCGCGCATTCCGACTCCGCCGAGGGAGATCGCACACTCCCGATGCCTCTCAGTATAGAAACAACGCTCGCCGTCGGCACAGACTTCTCGCCCCCTCTCCCCGAATTTCGGGCAACACGGGGCGGGATGCCTGGTCGCCACGACGGCCATCGGGGCGACCGCTCGCCGTCATCCCGAGGCGTTGCGCCTTCGAGAATTTGCCCGAATGTCCCGTTCGGAACATCCGTCCGGGGCCGATGCAAGGGAACGGGTCCGCGCGGAGACGGAGACGACCCGCAGCCCTCCAGGCGACCACTCCCCTCCTCAGGCTCCCCCTGTTTCTTTCCCTCACGCTCCTCGCTCTCCGCGGATCCTGCCCGCATCCCCTGGCCAT
>NZ_JBFEFH010000060.1:0-2049 GCF_040717455.1 Tautonia sp. JC769 | reverse complement strand
GTACCCGTTCACGGGGCAACGCCGCGCTGGTCGCTCAACCCACGCGTGTCGGGCCAGCTTGCAGATCCTCGCATGGGCCGTCTACAAGGCAAGTTGACCGCTGACGACATCAACCAGCTCGCCAACAACCCGTCCGCCCGAAGGTTCTGGGACGCACGCAGCAATAACATCAATGTCATCCAAGAGGTCGATGGTAAGTTGCTGCGGGTCACCGTAGCCCGTGATAAGTTCGAGATCATCTCGGTCGGCCCGATCCAGGAGCGCAACATCGCGAACTCCGTCGGACGAGGCGAGTTCATACCACTGCCGTAAGGGACGCCCACATGGAGACGATCCACATACAGGACCTTCGCAGGCTCCTCAAGGAGAAGGGCCCGGGCGATCCCGATCAGTTCCTTCAGATCCGGTTCGACGACCCGAATGACGACGGGACGCCCGCACTCGATGAAGAGTTCGCCAACAAGGTCCTTACCGTCAACTCCGTCCACGGGCTCGTCACGATCGTCTTCAACGAGCGTGGCTACCTCAGGTCGATCGACGTCAGTTGACGACGGCCACTGACGGCCGGGGCCCTTCAAGCAGTCGCTCGGCCTGCGGTAGCAGCGAGGGGAGGTGCACGCCGAGCATCGGGGCCCGGAAGCAGCCGGTCAGGAACTCCAGGACGTTCCGGCCCTGCTGGCGGCACGTCGCCGCCACAGTCAACGCCCGCTCGACGAACCGGCTTCCCCGCCCGCTCGCCGTGCCGCCGCTCGACTTGCGCCACAAGACGGCGTGCCGCAGCGCCCGCTCCGCCGCGTTGTTCGTCGGCTCGATCCCTTGCACCCGCAGGAACGTCCACAGGTGCTCCTCGCCCTCCAGCAGCATCCGGCAGGTCGCCGCCGTCTTCGCGCTGGCGCAGGAGGCGCCCCGGCCCAGCGCCTGCCGGACGCCCCACCGGATCGGGCGGGCATAGCCCAGGAAGGTGCTCCAGGCCATCTCCCCGTCGCGGTACTTGTGCCACCAGTGGAACAGCCGGTTCGAGGCCGCGAGCAGGTCCGCACCCACCGCCGAGCCCCCGTCCCGGCGATCGATCATCGCCTGGAAATCCCTGCGGAGATGCGACCAGCAATACTGGTGTCGCTCGATCCAGTCGTAGCTGGGGAAGCGGTCGCTGATGACGACCTTCGCCTCGTCGGTCCCGAGGATCGAGCGGGCCACGTCGGCGCCCCGGTTGTCGGCGATCGTGAAGGCCGTCAGGTCGTCGGTCCGGCCGACCCAGAGCCACGCCTTCTCGTTGCCTTCGGACCACGAGGTCTCGTCGATGTGGGCCGACGGGGCCGCCTTGATCGCGGCGGCCACCTCGGCGACCACCGGCCCCAGCACCTCGGCGGCGCGGCGCTCCAGCTTGGAGATCATCCCCAGCGAGACGTCCAGCCCGAACAGGTCGGAGGCCAGCTGCTGGATCGGTCGCTTGGCCAGGCGGTACGACCCGGCGAACATCGCCAGGATCGCCCGCAGGCGGGGGCCGAAGGGGCCGGCCGGGATTCCTGCGGGCAGTTCCGCCCGCGTTGCGGCCCCGCAGCACGAGCAAGTCAGCCGGTGGAGGCGGTACTCATCGACGTCGGGTCGCACCGGCGGGATCTCGGCGACCTGATGCCGCGCCGGATCGGGATCATGCCCCTGGAGGGTGGTGCCACAGCGCCCGCAATGCGTCGGCTTGACCTCGAAGGTCTCCCGGATCTGGCCGGGTGGGACGAGCGCCCGGGTATGTCGCTTATGACCAGGTTGGCCGCCTCGCCTCCGCCCGGTTGGCGGGGCCGGAGGTCGCCGCTTGACCTTCACTGCGGGCGGATCGGTCGAGGGGGGCTTGGAGGAGTTGGTGGAGTTCTGGTTGAGCCTGGCCTCCAGATCGGCGATCCGCTTCTCCAAGGAGGCGATGGCGGCCAGGATGCCCGCCTGGGCTTCCGGCGGGACGGTGTCCCAGAGCGATTCGGGGATCGAAGGGTGAGGGCTCATATACCGGATTCTACGAGCCTACTGCACAAGTAGTTCGGGCCCGTGAACGGCTAC
>NZ_JBFEFH010000006.1:0-304084 GCF_040717455.1 Tautonia sp. JC769 | reverse complement strand
CTGGCGTTGTTCGCTTTGCTCGCCCTGGCGTTGCTCACCTTGCTCGCCCTGGCGCTGCTCGCCCTGAGGTTGCTCGCGGGGTTGGTCCTGGGGAGGGGTGTTGGGGGGTTGTTGTTGACGATCCTGGTCGAGCGCATTGAGCATGCGGTCGAGCTTTTGCTGCTCGTCGGGAGAAAGGGGGCGGTCGGTGGGCGGTGATTGGCCGTCGCGGGGAGTGCCGTCGGGGGAACTCGGTTGAGAGGGATCGGTCGGGGAGGCGCCGTCGGCCCCGGGAGTACCGCGGCCTTGCTGACCGGTTCCATCCTGGGGGGGTTGCTGGTCGGGAGGGCGGTTGCCTTCGGGTGATTGGGGGGCATTCCCCGCGTTCTGGTCGGGGGCATCCTGGGGCGGGGCGGCATCCTGGGGCGGGGCCTCCTCCAGGCGGGAGCCGTCGGGCGGGGGTTGGTCCTGGGGGGGCTGATCTTGCGGAGGGGTCTGCTGCTCGTCGGGATTGGGTGGCTCGGGTTCGTCGACCGGCTCGATGATCTCTAGGACACGACGGCCGGTCTGGGCGTCCTGGGCGGTCGGTGCGCGGTTGTCGCGGACCTCGGCCCAGTAGGTCAGCCGGTCGCCGGGGCGGGCGCCGATCGCTTCGAGGTCGAGCGGCTCGGCGTGATCGAGCGATCGGGAGGATTCCTTCCCTGCCAGCAAATCCCGAGGTTCGAAGACGGCCGCGCCCTCGCGCTCCAGGTGGAGCGAGGCCGAGGAGAGGCCGAAGTCGTCCGACGCGGTGAGAGCAAGGGCGATCCGGGCGTTGCTCGGCACCTGCGTCCGGTCCTGCTCGGGCTGGACGAAGCGGACCTCGGGCAGGCGATCGGGAAGAGCCTCGATGTCGTAGACGACCGGTTCGGGGTTGAACTGGCCGTCGGTCGTCTCGAACTTGATCGAGTAGGACCCGTTCTCGTCGACCTTGAACCGGCCGGTCAGTTCCTGGGGATTGGTGGAGGAGACGGCGAGCCGGGCCGAGCCCAGGGCGCCGAGGTCGAGATTGCCGGCCCGGGCGGGCTGGTTCGTGGTGGCCCGGACCGTCACCATCGTGCCTTCGAGCGCCCGGACGTTGCCGCCTTCCACGCCTTCACGCCCCGGGACGCCCGTGTACTCCGGGAATTCGAGGTCGTGGACCACCGAGACCACCCGGGGGGCGGGCAGGACGGTCAGGCGGTACTGCTTCGTCTCGTAGTCGTTGGCGGAGAGGTAGTAGATCAGGTCTTGCTGGACGTTGCGGAGGGTGACCGACCAGGGGTCGTAGCGCTGCTCGCCCTCATCGAGGCTGGTGGAGGCGAAATACTCGCCGCCGTCGCTGCTGTAATGGAGGCGGACCTCGTCGGGACGGATGCCTCGGTAGTCGACCTCGGCCTCGAACGTCACGTTCGAGCCGGAGACGACGCGGGAGAGCGTCTCGTCATCGCCGGGCTTGATGTTGATGAGCCGCGTGTTCGTCGGCCGGGCGACGTCGGCCAGCAACGCCCGCCGGGCCGAATCGAGCACGTTCTTCGGGGTCAGGACCACGTAGAGGCAGAAGAAGACCACCACGGCGGCCAGGGCGTAGAACGACTTGGTCAGGTGGCGCTGATCGACCGCCGCCTCCACCTGCACCTCGGCGAGATCCCGGACGGCCCGGGCCTCGAGCGTCCGGAGGACGGCCGGGGGGAGATCCGATCGATGGCGACGCAGGTCGATATAGTTGAGCAGGCTGTTCTTGAACCGGGGGTCGTACGCCTCGATCGTGCAGGCCGCATAGAAGCTGTTGACCGACGAGACCAGGGGGCGAACCACGTAGCGCACGAAGGCGAAGCCGCCGCCCAGCAGGGCCGCGAGCAGGATGACCGCCCGGACGGACCACGGCAGGCCGACCCAGTGGTCGAGCACGATCTCCAGCAACAGCAGGCCGAGGATCCCCGTGACCATCACCACCAGCGCGGTGAAGACCTCGGTGGCTCGGATGCGGGAACGGGTTAGGTGCAGTTGATGATCCACGAACTGCTCGTAGTCGAGCATCCTGCCTTGCTGCTGCGGCTCGGTGCCCACGGCCATGGCGCTGCCTCCCAATCTCCTGCGAGCGGATCGTCTGCGTTCAGACCGGCGGTCATCCTGCAGGTCATTCTATACGACGCGACGGGCGGGAACAGTTCGAATCCGACTTTTGTCCGAGCAAGGGGTGCCTCCTAGCGGTTGAAGGGGATCCAGGAGGTCGAGGGTCCCAGGATCTCATTCGGTCGGAATCGAGCCTTGTAAGAAAGCGAGGGGCATTCGGCCACGTAGTAGCCGAGATAGACGTGCTGCAGGCCCAGCTCGGCGGCGTGATCGAGCAGGCAGAGGATGTTCCAGGTCCCCGGGGAGCGGTCGAGGGCGTCGTGGTCGTAGACGAAATAAATGGCCGAGAGCGCCCCGGGCAAGACGTCGACGAAACCGGCCCCGATTAGCCGCCCGTCGAGCCGATAGTGCCATTGTTCGGTCGGGATCGGGTTGTCGAGGAACGCGTCGTGGAAGTCTTCCGCGGAGTCGAGCTCGTGACCCGGCCATCCGCGGCGTTCGTGTTGCTGGTGGTGGTAACGATCGTAGAGGTCGACCACCTCCGGGTCGATCGGGCCGGCCGCCGGCTGTCGCGTCCACTCCACGGAGCCGAGGTTCCGCGCTCGCACGCGTTTCATGCTGCGATTGGGGCGGAACCGGCCGACATCGACCCGGAGCGATCGGCATTCCGAGCACTGCTGGCACCGGGGCCGGAACAAGGTCCGACCGAACCGACGCCAGCCGGCCTGGAGCCGCCGGAGGTAATCTTCCGGCTCCATCGAGCTGACGACCTCGTACTCCATGCGGGCAGCCTGCGAGGGCACGTAGCTGCACGGCCGGATCTGAGAGACGACATGAGCGGTGATATCCATGAGATTCCGAGCGGGACGGGGGGTGGCACGATCGAAATCGACGCTCCAACCGGCTCTCTTCGCCAACATTGCCGCAAATTCAACGCCCCTGGCGCTCCGGTTTCCCCTGATTGACTGGAAGGCCCCTGGAGAAGCCCGCCGAGCCGAACCGAGGGTTCTCGGCCGGAGCACCGGTTGAAGCCGAGTTGGACCGGAGTCATAATAGCCGCTCAATGACCGGCCACCCAGGCCCGGATCGCGAAACCGGCCGAGCGAGGCGTCGATGCGACTGGCGTTCAGCACCAATGCGTACATGCGTTTCCCCTTCGACGAGGCCGCCGGGCGGATTGCGGCGCTCGGTTACGAGGGGCTGGAACTCATGGCCGATGTCCCCCACGCCTGGCCGGCCGGGCTGCTCGACGGGACGAAGCAGGCGATCGTCCGGAGCATGCAGCGGCATGGGCTCCGGTTCTCGAACGTCAACGCGTTCATGATGAACGCCATCGCCGACCATCGGCAACCCTACTGGTACCCGTCGTTCATCGAGCCCGACGAGGGGTACCGCCGCGTCCGGATCGATCATACCCGGCGATCGCTCGACCTGTGCGCCGAGCTGGGCGCCCCGCACATCACGACCGAGCCGGGAGGCCCGATCGCCCCGGGCCAGTCGCGGCAAGAGGCCATCGACCTGTTCGTCGAGGTCCTCAAGCCCCTGGCCGAGCACGCCGAGCAACGCGGGGTGCTGCTGCTGATCGAGCCGGAGCCGGGTCTCCTGCTCGAAACCACCGATCAGTATCTCGAAGTCGCCGAGCGCGTGAACGCCCCGTCGCTGGGCCTGAATTTCGACGTCGGTCACGCGTACTGCATGGCCGAGGATCTGCCGACCCAGATCGCCAAGCTCGCGCATCTGACGAAGCACTACCACGTCGAGGACATCGCCGCCTCTCGGGTGCACCATCACCTCGTGCCCGGCACGGGCGCGATCGATTTCCGGGGCGTGTTCGAGGCGATCCGCGAGACCGGCTACGACGGCTGGGTGACGGTCGAACTCTACCCCTTCGTCGACGACCCCGACGTGGCGGCGCGGCAGGCGATGGAGCACCTGCGGCCCCTGGTCGAGACTCCCGCCGGTGCCGGATGAACCGCGTTTCCATGCGTTTGAAACCCTATTTCCAGCTCGTTCGCCTGCCGAACGTCTTCACGGCCGCGGCCGATAGCCTGAGCGGTTGGCTCCTCGTCGGCGGCCTGCTGGTCGATGCAGGGTCCTGGCTCCCCCTGGTGGTCGCCTCGATGGCGATCTATGCCGCCGGGATCGCCTTGAATGACGTGTTCGACCTGGAGCTCGATCGGGCCGAACGGCCTGGCCGTCCCCTGCCCGCCGGCAAGGTGTCCGGGGCGTTCGCGGTCGGGATGGCGGTGGCCCTGCTGGTGCTCGGGCTGGCGTCGGCCGGTGTGGCCGGCGCGAGGTCGGCGATGGTGGCGGGGGCGTTGATCGCCTGCGTCGTCTCGTACGACGCGGGCGTGCGTCGGACGGTGTTCGGCCCGGAATTGATGGGGCTTTGCCGGGGCCTGAATGTGCTGCTCGGCATGAGCCTTGCTCCGGATTTCGGCGGCCCGGCCGCCTGGGCCGTCGCGGCGGCGATGACCGTTTTTATCGTGGGAGTCACCTGGATCAGCCGCTTCGAGACGGAGGTCGGGAGGCGAGCCGCCCCGGCCGCCGGCATGATCTTGCAGGTGACGGGGATGATCGCCCTTTTCGGCGCGGGGTTGTCGGCGGGGGCGTTCCCGAGTCCCTGGCCTGATCGGCCTGCGTTCCCCGTGCTGGGCGTCGTCATCCTCGCGGTCGTGTCGTCTCGCATCCTCTGGGCCAGTGCCCGCGCCGTGAGCGATCCCAGGCCCGAGACCCTGCAGAAGGCCGTCAAGACCGGTGTCCTCTCGTTGATCTGGTTGCACGTGGGGGTCGTCGCCTGCGTCAGGGAGCCGACCTCGGCCCTGGCCGTGGCGGCGCTCTGGATTCCAGCCTCCCTGGCGGCCCGTTGGATCTACTCGACCTGATCCCGATCAGGGGCGATTCTCAAGGAGTCGAGGGCGGGGCATCGGTGGTTCGAGGGAAGCGTGAGTCCCGAGGACACGCCCGACCTTTTCTTGCGAGGGTTGGGCCCGTCGGTTGCCCGCCGATCGTCGAGGGTTTCCCGAGCATGATGCCGAGGTGCCGATGTCCGATCGCGTCGTTCTCTTGACGATTCCCCAGCTCCGGTGTCGGGATGTGACCCCCGGTGGCCTCGGGTCGCTGGAACGCTTGACATCTCAAGGGTCGATGACATCGGCCGTCCCCCCCTTCCCCGGCCTCGCCTCCTCGGCCTTCGCCTCCTTGATGACGGGTCTCGAACCGCGCGAGCATGGGCTGATCGGCAATGTCTTCCTGGACCGCGTCGCCCGGAACGTGGTGACGGTCCCCCTGCCCGACTCGGCGGTGCTGGGTCGGAAGCTCTGGCACATGGCCCGCGAGCAACGTCCCGACGCCCGGGTGATGCTCTGGTTCACCCCGGATACCCGAGGAGCCGACGTCGACCTGATGGCCTGGGTCGATCGCCCCCGACTGTTGCATACGGTCCCCGAAGATCTCCAGCAGCGACTCGAGGCCGCGCTGGGCCCCTTCCCCAACGAAGATCAGGCCGAGGAGCCGACCTTCGAACCGGCGAGCACCTGGATCCTCCAGAGTGCGGCGCGGATGATCCGGGAAGAGCTCCCGGATCTGGCCGTCGTCCGCGTGCCGTATCTCGGCCAGATTGCCCGCCGCTACGGCCCCGACGGGCGCCACGCCGGCCGAGCGATCCGGACCCTCGACGCGATGCTCACCGACTTCCTCAAGGCGCTGCCGGAGAGGACCGCCGTCGTCGCCGTCACCGAGTCGATCGTGACGCCGGTGACGGAAACCCTCTACCCGAACCGCGTCCTCCGGGAACTGGGGCTGCTCAGGACGGTGGCCTTGCCCTCGGGGGGAATCGGCGTCGATCTGGCCCATTCCCCGGCGTTCGCCCTGGCCGATCATCAGCTCTGCCACATCTACTTCAATGACCCTACGGTCGCGGGGACCGTCGCCTCGACCTTCTCCGGGGCCCAGAGCGACGGCGTGGCGCTGGTGGTGGCCTCGGACGAGCAGCGGAACCTGCTGGGGCTCGATCATCCGAGGGCGGGGGACGTCGTGCTCGTCGCCTGCCCCGATTCCTGGTTCGCCCCGTCGTGGTGGGCCTCCGATGACGAACGGCCCGTCGTCGTGACCGAGTCGTCCATCCCGATCGGCGATTCGACCCTGCTCAACCCGGACCACGTCCGGGGCTCGCTCGGCGCCCCGCCGCCGAGCGACCTCTACATCGGCGTCCTCATCTGCTCCGAGCCGGGGATGGTCACGGCGAATGAGGAACGCCCCTGCTCCAGCTCCGAGGTCGTCCGCCTCGTGCTCGACCTGCTCCGGTGGTGAGGCTTCTCCCCGGGGTTCTGGGGGCATCGAAAGTCCGAAGCCGCCCCCCCGCGCGACTCACCGATGGAGCGTCGCGCGGGGTTCAAGCCGAGAAAGAATTGACGAGGACCATGCAGTAGAAAAAGGTGATGGTCATGGCGAGGCTGAGGATGAATGAGGTCGCCGCCCGCCTCCAGCGAGTACGCAGGCAGGAACGGGCTGCATCGACGAGAAGGATCGACACGACTCCAAGAATCGCGAGAGACGCCATCAGCATGATCCCGGCCGCGTCGGGATGGGAGAGAACGCCCAGTCCTTCGAATTCCGCCATCACGATCACGGCCACGCCGAGACCCAAGAACCCGAATGCTGCAAGGGCCGCAAGCGCGAGGGGGACGGCGAGGACGAGCCCGAGCCTCGACGGCCTGCGACCAGCGGTGTCGCGATCATCGAGGGGGCGGGTCGCCGGGGGGGAATACGGATTCGAGGGTTCGGTCATTGTGGACCCCGGGAGAGCTGATTCGACAGGTCCGGGGTGCCGAGGCATCAGCGGCTCCGTCACGATCCTGGATTCGACACTGCATCGCACCTCAGACCTCCGACGGTTCCCCCTGCGTGGCCCTGGGGTTGTACGAGAATCGTACGCACTGCGAGAAGAAGGTGAGCGGATTGTCGTAGACGATGGTCTTGATGGTCGCGTCGTCGTGACCTCGGGCGCGCATCTCGAAGATGAATTCCGGGACGGCCAGGGGATCGCTGTGGCCCCAGTCGCCGGCCGAATTGACCAGGATGCGTTCGGTGCCGTAGACCTCGATCAGGTCGGCGGCGCGGGCGGGGGTGCATTTGGTCGTCGGGTAGAGGGTCATGCCGACCCAGTGGCCGGCGTCGAGCGCGGGCTTGATCGTGTGCTCCTCGACGTGGTCGATGCAGACCCGTTCCGGCGCGATGGCGTCGCGGTACTCGCGGACCATGTCGAGGATCATCCGGGTCCCCTTGTACTTGTCCACCAGGTGCGGCGTGTGGACGAGGACCAGCTCGTCGAGCTTCGCGGCGACGTCGAGGTGCTCCAGGAAGACGGTCGCCTCGTTCGGCGTGTTCTTGTTCAGGCCGATCTCGCCGATGCCGAGCACCTCGGGGTTGTCGATGAACTCCGGGATCATGGCGATGACGGCGCGGGCGAGCTCGACGTCCTCGGCCTCCTTGGCATTGATGCAGAGCCAGGTGCGGTGCTCGATCCCGTGGGCCAGAGAACGCTTCCGCTCGAACGCCGTGAGCTGCCGGAAATAGTCGCGGAACCCTTCCGGTCCGGAGCGATCGAACCCGGCCCAGAAGGCCGGCTCGCTGATGAGGGCGCATCCGGCCAGGGCCATGCGCTTGTAGTCGTCGGTGGTCCGGCTGACCATGTGGATGTGCGGGTCGATGTAATCCATGAAAAAACTTATCCCCTTTCCATTGAAGGGCTTGCGTCGCGGTGCCGTGCGGTTTCCGGCGGCGGCCCGTAGAATACGCCCGGAGGATTCGATCCGATTCCTACGCCCATCAGGATACAGCGATGGCACGCGGCAAGAAACCATCGGTCTGCTAATGGCCGTTGTTTCCGCGACTTCCCGTATTCGAGCGGGTGATCGTCGGGGCGTAGACGAGAACTGGCCCATCCGGGACGATGGCGATACCGTTCGCCAGGAGTGGTGCTTGATGACGCGGAAGGTCCATCCACCGAAGTCGCTGACCCCCGATGATCGGCTGGGACACATCCCGTATGCGTTCCGGCACACGAGCGCGCCGCTCGGCTGGCATGGGCTTCGGGTCGAACACGACACACGGCAGCCCGCGAGCGACGTCGTCCACCCGCCCCTCGAATGCCTGTGGCTCGTCCTCACAGGCGAAACCTTTGCAGAGGATACCGATCACCGTTGCGACGATGCCCGGCACAACGGGGACGGATTGCCGCACGCGGTGAACCTCCTGCCGCCCGGCGTCGAGAGCCGGTGGCGGTGGCGTAGCACGATCGAATCGACCCACTACCAGTTGTCCCCGACACTGGTCGCCAAGGTGGCTGAAGAGGCATTCGATCTCGACCCGGCCCGCGTTCATTTTCCGGTTCGCTACTACGACCAATCCAGCCCCGAGGTGATCGACACCCTCGCGGCCCTTCGCCGCGAGTTGCTCACCGGCGGGCCAGGCGGGCGGCTGTGTGCCGAGTCGCTGGCGAACGTGCTGGTCGTCCAACTGATTCGACAGATGTCCAACAGGCAGGGTTCGAACGGGGTCATCCGCGGGTCGGGCGGCCGACTTGGGCGACATGCGTTGCGGGCGGTCGAAGCATACATCCACGCCCACCTCGACCAAAACATCGCCCTGGCTGACCTTGCCGATGTCGCCCACCTGAGCGAATTCCATTTCGCCCGGCTGTTCAAGCGGACGACCGGCCTGCCGCCGCATCAGTTCGTCATCCACCAGCGCATCGAGCGCGCCAAGCGACTCATCGCCGAGGGGCGGTTATCGCTCGCCCAGATCGCGTCCGAAGTCGGCTTCAGCGATCAAAGCCAACTCAACCGGCACTTCAAACGGCTCGTCGGCGTCACCCCCAAGCGATTCGCCTGAAGCCAGCAAGAACCGCCAAAACGTCAGCAAGAACCGCCGATACCCTCCTGAGCCCGTCATCTATTCTGTTCTGCAGCCATCGCGGTGGAGCGGTGCAGAATCGAGTACGCTCGTCTTTAGGAGACAATCGTGGCCAAAGTCAACAGGTGGATGATCGACCCGGACGACGCGGTGATGCTGCTCATCGACCACCAGAGCGGGCTGTTTCAACTGGTCAAGGACATTGAACTCCCCGTCCTGCGGTCCAACGTCATCGCCCTGGCGAAGGTGGCCCGTCTCGCCAAGGTCCCGACCTTCACGACGGCCTCGGTCCCCGACGGCCCGAATGGCCCGCTCATTCCCGAAATTCACCAGCAAAACCCGGAGGCCGTCTACATCCCGCGGACGGGCCAGGTCAACGCCTGGGACAACCCTCCCTGGGTCGAGGCCATCGAGAAGACCGGCCGCAAGACCCTGCTCATCGGCGGCACGCTCACCAGCGTCTGCATGGCGTTCCCGGCGTTGAGTGCGGTGGCCGCCGGATACAAGGTCTTCTGCATCATCGACGCATCCGGCAACCACTCCCAAATGGCCACCGACCTGACGCTCGCCCGCGTCACCCAGGCCGGGGCCATGCCGATCGACACCTTCGCCGTACTGGGCGAACTGATGAGCACCTGGAACCGCCCCGACGCGATGGACTTCGCGGCAGTCATGGTCGACCTCGTGCCGCACTACCGGGCGCTGATGGAGAGCTACGATAAGGCCCAGAGCGTGCAACGCGACGGGCACGAAACCAAGCTGGACAAGTTCGAGACCGGCCGGGCGAATGAGTGATCCACGCTCGCCGAGGAAGCGAAGGCGCCGAACCAGGCCGGCGGGTCACGTATTGAGGATCGCAATGAAAGCGATGGTGCTGAAATCATTCGGCGGCCCGGACTCATTCGAACTTTGCGACGTACCCAGGCCCGTGCCGCACGCGGGCCAGGTCCTGGTCCGGGTCCATGCAACCTCCATCAATCCGTTGGATTACCAGGTCCGACGTGGCGATTATCCCGCCTCGGTGCAATTGCCGGCCATCACCGGACACGACATATCTGGCGTTGTCGAAGAAATCGGGCCGGGTGTGACGACCCTCTCTCCAGGAGACGAAGTCTGGTACACCCCGCAAATCTTCGACGGCCCAGGAAGCTATGCCGAGTACCACGTCGCGGCCGAACGCATCGTCGGGAAGAAGCCCGCCTCGTTGAGCCATCTCGAGGCGGCAAGCCTGACCTTGGTTGGCGGGACGGCGTGGGAAGCACTGATCGTACGTGCGGCGCTGAGAGTGGGGGAAAGCATTCTGGTACACGGCGGCGCGGGAGGGGTCGGTCATGTGGCGATCCAGCTCGCAAGAGCCACGGGAGCGAGGGTGTTTACGACCGTGCGCGAAGCAAACGTTGAGTTCGCACGAAGTTTGGGGGCCGATGTGATCATCGATTACGAAAAAGAGGATTATGTCGACGCCGTTATGCGAGAAACGGGTGGTCGAGGAGTTGATGTCGTGTTCGACACCATCGGCGGCAACACATTGTCGCGCAGCCCCGACGCGCTCGCGCAACTTGGCCGCGTTGTTACGATCGTGGACATTGCTCAGCCACAAAACGTCATCCAGGCCTGGGGCAAGAACGCGAGTTATCACTTCGTCTTCACAAGACAGAACCGCGGCAAGCTGGATGAGTTGAGCGCATTGATCGAGCGCGGTCAGCTCCAGCCACACGTTGGCGCCGTCTATTCGCTCGCCGATATTCCGCTCGCCCATGCCCGGCTGGAGAGTCCCAATCACGGTGTTCGAGGAAAGATCGCAATTGCAATCGACCCTCGGCTTATTTATTAAATGTATGCTTATTCTTCTTTGGCGTTGGGCTCTTATTGAACTGTAGTTTCCGCGACTTCCCACATTCGAGCGGGTGATCATCGGCGCCCGGTTTCGGGATTCTCACCTGGAGGGTCGATCCCTCCAGGCGGACAGGATGTGATCCAAGACCATCCGCTCAGGTGTCACGCCAGTGCGTGTGCGATTGGGCGCATGGTTCGCCCTGGGTGTGAGGAACCCGGGCCGGTAACCGGCATGCCGAGAATCCCACTTCGACCTGCCCCGAAGCGGTGAATCTCCCGTCACGGATGAAGCGAAAAAGCGACACATACATCGCGCGGTTAACTTCACGTTAATCGCACGGTATCCAGATAAACCGTGGAATAAATGCCCGTTCCGCCCGGTGTGACACATTCGCGGGACAGGACTAAGCGCTTATTATTGTGGCATTTGCGCTGATCGGTCTGCCTGGAATTTGTGCGGGTCGATGTCATCCATGATGCCCTATTGCTCCTTCTGTCACCGAAGGCGGGAGGTTTCGCGACGATCGAAGGGCGATGCGTGATCCGGGGGTAAGGATCCCCGGTGGCCTTGTGTGCACTCGATTCAGGTTACCACGAGGACCAGCCCCGGGAAAACGGCGAGCCAGCGGCGAGGAATCGTGTCATTGCGGGACCCGACGGGCGATCGCCTCCAGGTCGACGATCGCGGCCCGGTCCTTCGCCCGGTGGACCAGGTCGCAGATCAAGTCGATCGATCGGAATTCGGGATCCTCGACCAGCAGGCAGGAGGGATGGGCCAGGAAATCGAAGACGGCTCCGCGGTCGATCGCCCGAGAGACGCAGCGGCGGATCGATTCGAGGAAGGCTTCGAGCGGCCATCGGCCGGTCCGGAACGCGCCGACGTCGCTGATCGGGCTCATGGGGACCTCGATCAGGCCCGAAGGGTAGCGGAAGGGCTGGGCCTCGGCCTGGGCCGCGACGATGGCGTCGAGCAGGGCGTCGTCGGGAGGCGTCCCGGGCGTGCTCGACGGGTGCGCGGGGTACTTGCTGCTGACCCAGCGGTAGCCCTGATCCATCAGCATCTGCTGGATGTCAGCTCGTTGTCCGATGCCGTCCGGGAATCCGCCCGGGGTCCGGAATCCGGCGACCCCGATGCCGAGGCGGGTGCGCAAGGCCCGGTCGGCCAGGCGGATGTTCTCGCGGAGCACCTCCTCGACGGATCGGCCTTCGATGAGCCACGGGGCGCGCCGAAACCGGAACTGGATGGCTTCGTGCTCCGTTGCCAGGACATTGACGTGATCGTACGTGTGATTGCCGATCGGATGGCCGGCCTCGGCGATCTGCCCGAGCCAGGAGACGTCGTCCTGCTCCATCGTCCGGCCGAGGGCGAAGAAGTGGATCGTGCCCCCTCGGTCCGAGACGCGCCGGGCGGCCTCCAGGGCGTAGCGTTTCGTATCCTGGTCGAGATTCCCCTTCTCGTAATCCCAGTGGAGCTGGTCGCGGGTCGGGTACTGGCGAGACATTTCCAGGTCGAGCGTGATCGCCACGAGCGCCTGCTTCGGTTCATCGTCCCGGGCCCGGGCCATCGCCCGAGGCGAGGCGGTTGCTGGCGAGGCGGTTGCTAGCGAGGCGAGCGCGGTGCTGCGGGCGAGGAATTGACGGCGGTCGATCATGGCGATGCCCCGGGGTCGTTGGATCGTCGGGACCAGGTCAATCGGGGGTGGAGCGTGTGTCCGCCCGGGGGCGGATCCAGGAGACCTGCGTGATGAACAGGTCGAGCGCGGCGAAGGAGACGGCGGCATTGGTCGCCAGGCTGGGGCGGGGGTTGGCCGGGAAGGTGGCGAGGGTCGCGTCGCCGATCAGGAAGACGTTGAAGTCGTCCCGCAGGTTCTCATAACCGGCCGTGGTGGAACAGACGCACATGTCCGTGTTGTATCCCGCCAGGAGAACGTGACGGATGCCCCGGGATCGGAGGAATTCGCGCAGCAGGTCGTACCCCTCGGCGTCGTAGATGACCACGTCGCTCGGGTCGACCTCGATCGCGTCCATGACCGGGATCGGGAGGTCCCAGAACCCGGGAGGGTCATACGTCGGCCCGGCATCGAGCCCCGGGAAGGATCGGAAGTAGTCGATCGTCGGGGTGTTCGTCGAGACGCTGATGGTCTCCGGCAGGGGAGCCCCGCGAGATGAGAAGGATCGCAGGGTCTCGGAGAGTTCCCGCTTGCCTTCCGTTCGATCTTCCGCGGAGGGCGTGCCGCGGACCGATCGGTAGAGCTTGGCCCGAATCGGGTCCTCGGCGCCGGGGAGGCTGTAGACGACGGCGCCGACCGAGCCCCTCCACGCCTCCAGGAACGGGTTGATGACCGTCTTCGCATGGTCGAGCGCGATGGCATTCTTGACCGGGGTGCACTGGAACGCGGCCCCGGCCGGCTCGGGGGTGTCCCACCCCTGGCCGTCGTCGATCCCCCAGGGGTGGACCACCACGATGGCGGTCTGGTCGCCCCGCAGGCGATTGGGGACCTCGATGATTCCCCTCGCGTTGTAGGAGAACCGCCAGGCGCGGACATCGAGATCGGCCTCGGGATCGTCCACGAGCACCGGGGCCTCGAAACGCGCCGTCTCCTCGATGGGGGCGACGAACTGGGGGAATTCGGCGAGGATCGGCCCCGGATCGGCGATCGGGGTCAACCGGTTGGTATACGTGCGTGTCTCGCCGCTCGGGTCATCCGGACCGGCTCCCAACAGGCAGAGCGTCCAGGGGGCGAACAGGAGGATCGCACGGCTTGAGGGGCGTCGCATCGGGAGGCTCCGGGGGATGCGGGGCGTCGGGGGGGAACTTCACGGGGGAATCGCCCCTTTCTCACTTCGATCGGGGCAAGCGGCGGGTTAAGCTCGAAGGATTGGTCCTGGAACGCGGAGACGCAGGCAAGCCGGTCACGGGAGTCGGTGCATGAGCAGGCACGTCATTCTCACCCTCACGGGCGCGGATCGCATCGGAATTGTCGAGGAGTTGACCCGCATCCTGCTCGATCGCGGCGGGAACGTGGAGACCAGTCGCATGGCGCGGCTCGGGGGTGAATTTGCCGTCTTGATGCTCGTGAGCCTCCCGGAATCGGGGGCGGAGGACCTGCACGAGGGGCTGGAGGGGCTGACCGCCCGCGACTACAAGCTCACCATCACCGCGACCGATCGGCCTTACGCGGAAGCTCACCCCGGATGGCAAGGGTTCCGGATCGAGGTCGAGGGGGCCGACAACGAGGGGATCGTCCACCGGATCGCCCGCTACCTCTCGACGCAGGGGATCAGCATCGAGTCGATGGAGACCGAGACGACCTCGGCTCCCTTCGGAGGCGTTCCCCTGTTCAACATGTCGGCGAGCGTGGCCGTCCCGCCCGATCTCGGCGAGCGTTCGTGGAGCGAGGGCCTGCTCTCGATCGGCAACGAGATGAACCTGGATGTCCGAGTGGCCCCGGAAGCCGACGATTGACGGCGGTTTCCGCCTCCGAGGTGGCCCGTCGTCGCTCGCGAGAGGGCCACCTCGGAGTCCCGTCGCCGGGCATCATCGAAGCGGGCGAGTCGTGCCGCCTCAGCGGGTGTAGCCCCGGACGAAGCCGATGCACTGGGCCACGCCCGGCACGTTGTTCTCCCAGTCGTGTTCGTACTCGATCGAGATGTTCCCCTCGAACCCCTGGGCCTTCAGCTCGTCGAGCACTCCCGCGATGTCGCAGACGCCGGTCCCGTAGGGGACGTCGTGGCCGGAGCGGCCCATCTCGTTCAGGTCCTTCAGGTGCGAGCTGATGATCCGGCCCTTGAGGATCTTCAGGCAATCGACCGGGTTCAGCCCCGATCGCGCCCAGTGGCCCGTATCCGCACAGGCTCCGAGGCGCTCGTCCCGGTCCTTGACCAGCTCGGCGATGTAATTCGGATCCCAGACCTTGTAGTCGGGGTTGTCCGGTCGGCTCGGGTGGTTGTGGAAGGCGACGGCGATGTCGTATTCCTTCGCCAGTTGCTCCAGGACGTCAATCGCGTCGACCGACTCGGTCGTGATCGCCCGCATGCCCATGGCCTTGGCGAACTCGAAGACCTTGCGGGCCCCTTCCTCGTCGTTCGGCACGCCGACCACGCCGTAGTTGACGGCGACCAGGCCGTGCTCGTCCAGCTTCGACTTCAGCTTGGCGATGACCGCTTCCGGCTGGTCGTGGCCGACTTTCAGGTCGCGTTCCTCGGGGCTGAGGGCCTGCCCCGGGTAGAACTCGATGACCTTGCCGCCGGCCTGGGCGGTCTTCTCGATCGCCTCGAACGCCGTGAAGCGGTTGAAGGTGTAGGCCTGGCAGCCGATCGCGAAGCCGCCGATCTTCGCATCGTCCGGGATCTGAGGCTGGGCCTGGGCCGCGGAGCTCACGATCAGGACGACCGCCGGCACCATCAGGCGGCGGGAGAGGGTCGCGTTGCGAATCATCATTCCTCCGAACTGCAACGTGGGGATGTCGGATTCGACTCGACGCGGGGGATCCACGCGCCCCGGGAACTCAGCCCCCCCGATCGGGCGGCCATCCCGGACCTCCCCGATTGTAATGGCGATCGCGCCCCGATGCTCGCGTTCCCTCGCCGTTTTCGACCCCCGGCCGAGCGTGCCCGGGATTCCCCGAGGCCGAGCCAGGATCGCCTCGGGATTCGGTTCCGATTCCGGTCGGGTGGCGTGTACAATCGGTCAGAAGATGGGGTCGAGATGGTGGGTCGCCCCGTTTGCCGAAGGTCCCGGGAGCTGAGGGGGCATGATCGTCGTCATCGCCGAAAAACCGTCGGTCGCCCGCGACCTGGCCGCATTTCTCGGCGCATCCGGCCGTCGCGACGGCTATTTCGAGGGCAACGGCTATCAGGTGACCTGGGCTCTCGGTCATCTGGCGACGCTGAAGGAGCCGGAAGATTACGACCCCTCGCTGAAAAAATGGTCGCTGGAAACCCTGCCGATCGTCCCAGACCGCTTCGAGCTGAAGGCGATCGCCGATCGGGGCGCGAGCAGCCAATTGGCCACGGTTCGCAAGCTGCTGAGAGGCGCCGACGAGATCATCGCCGCGACCGACGCCGGCCGGGAAGGAGAATTGATTGTCCGGTACATCCTCGAACTGACCGGCTGCACCCGGAAGCCGGCCCGTCGCCTCTGGCTCAGCTCGCTCACCCGGGAGGCGATTCGGGACGCGTTCGACCGGCTCCGTCCGCTCGCCGAGTACGACCAGTTGTACGCGGCCGCCCGATGCCGGAGTGAGGCCGACTGGCTCGTCGGGCTGAATGCCACGCGATCGCAGACGGTGCGCCAGCGACCGACCGGCGTCCTCTGGAGCGTCGGTCGCGTCCAGACCCCCGTGTTGGCGCTCATCGTTCGCAGAGATGAGGAGATTCGGACCTTTCGGCCCGAGCCGTTCTGGGAGCTCCTGACCCGCTATCGGGGCGTGGTGTTTTCCTGCACGCGCGGCCGCTTCAAGGCCGAGGAGGACGCTCAGGAAGTGCTCGATCGCGTCCGGGATCATCCGCTTCGCATCCTGGGGGTGGACCGGAAGCGAGAGCGCGTCCTGCCGCCGCAACTCTACGACTTGACCGACCTGCAACGCGACATGAACCGCCGCTTCGGGCTCTCCGCCGACGAAACCCTGAAGGCGGCCCAATCCCTCTATGAAGCGAAACTCATCAGCTATCCCCGGACCGACTCGCGACACCTCGGCAACGACATGAAAGGGAAGCTGCCCGGCATCCTGGAGAAGCTCCGGGCGATCAAGCCGGAGGCGGTCGGGGCGCTCGACCTGTCTTCCCTCTCCTTCAGCAATCGGATGATCGACGACTCGAAGGTCAGCGATCACCACGCGATCCTCCCGACGGGCAAAACCCCCGGATCCCTGCACCCCGGGGCCGCGAAGGTGTTCGACGCGGTCGTCACCCGGCTGATCGCGGCCTTCTTCCCGCCGTGCATCAAGGAGGTGACGACCGTCAACGCGACAGCAGCCGAGGTGCCCTTCCGGGCGCGGGGCATCCGGGTGGTCGATCCCGGATGGACCGTCCTCTATCCCCGCAAGGCCGACGACGCGAAGGAGGAGGAACAGGAACTTCCGGAATTTCTCCCGGGGGAGTCGGGTCCCCACGAACCCTCCGTGCGACGCGGTGAGACCAGCCCGCCGAAGCCCTATACCGAGGCGACCTTGCTCGCCGCCATGGAAACCGCCGGCCGCTTCGTCGAGGACGAACAGCTCCGCGACGCATTGAAGGAGCGTGGGCTCGGGACACCCGCCACCCGAGCCTCGATCATCGAAACCCTGCTGACGCGCGGCTATATCGTCCGAGAGAAGAAGAGCCTGGCCGCGACCGACCTGGGACGCTTCCTGATCGCGTCCATCCGATCGCGGCCGCTGACCTCCCCCGAGCTGACCGGCGACTGGGAGGCCAAGCTTCGCGAGATCGAGCGTGGTCGGCTCGATCCGAGAAGCTTCATGGGAGAAATCGCCCGGTTCACCCGATCGATCGTGGGGGAGGGTCCGGAGGAGCCGATCGACCCGACGCGGCTGGGAGATTGCCCCCGGTGCGGCCGTCCGGTCATCGCGGGCAAGCGCGGGTTCGGGTGTTCAGGCTGGAAAGACGGCTGCTCCTTCGTCCTCTGGAGGGAGTTCCAGGGGGTGCCTCTGGGCGAGGAACAGATCCGCGAACTCCTCCAGAGGCGGGTGCTCACGCGAGCCATCACCGTTCCTGAGGCCGGTCCCGTGATCCTGAGGCTGGCGGACTCGGGGGACCTCCTCCCCATTCCGGTCCCCCAAAAGCTCCCGAGGCGATTCGGGGCTGCTGCCACCGCCTCTCAGACCCGATCGGCGGGGTCGCCCCGCTCGAAGACGTCGAGGCGAAGGAGCGCGTCGAAGCCAGCCCCGACGGAGGAGTCGAACGCCGCGTTTGCGGCGATCGCATTGGGGAATTGCCCTCGCTGCGGGGCCGATGTGGTCGAGCAACCCAGGTCGTTCAGCTGCAAGGCGTGGCAATCCGGATGTTCGTTTGCGATCTGGAAGTCGATCTCAGGGAAACGGATCTCCGCCCGCACGGCTCGGACGCTGCTGACCCAGGGGAAGACGGCCCTCCTCAAGGGGTTCACGTCGAAAGCCGGGAAGCCGTTCTCCGCGCGATTGAAAGTCGAGGATGGGGAGGTCCGCCTCGACTTCGAGTCGTAATCACTCCAGCCCGGGGAGGTCAATCGCGTCGGGTCGTGCCCCTTCGGCCGGTTCGATTCCGAGCATCCGGGCCACGGTGGCATGGAGCTGGAGGGAGTGAACGGGGCCGAGGTCGAGGCCGCCGATCGGCTCGGGGAAGCGCCAAATGATGGCAGATCCGAGCATTTCGGGATTGGTGACAGGGTCGTAACCGTGCATTCCCAACGGTCCTCCCACGACTTCCACCGGGGCGGTGACGTGGGCGTCGGCGGACTCGAACCCCCTCCCGGAGAAGGCGAAGCCCTTGTCCAGGACCACGACCACGTCGCCCACCCGGGTCGGGTGCCGATACTGCCAGGCTTGCGGCAGTCGGCCGCGACGGAAGGCACGGGCGAAGTCATACCCATTCACCCGCTCGATCACGTCATCGATTTTCGACTCGCGTTCCGGATCGTTGCGCTCGGTGAAGAAGATATGCCCGAGGTTGCCGCTCGACATCCGAACGACCCCCGGAGCCCGCTCGACCCCGGCCAAGCGATCGAGATCGACCATGGTTGAGACCGCCGACATGCCGTGATCGGTGGTGATGAGCAGGATCAGCCGGTCGTCCGGCGACATCCTCGCTCGCCAGAATTCGAGGAGATTCGCGTGAAACCGGCTGAGAAGCGCATCGGTTTCCCGGATCGCCTCGTCCACCTCGGGGGCATCGGGGCCGAAGGAATGGCCGGCCTTGTCGAGGCCGCTCCCGTAGCCCATCAGCAGTTGGAGGGGTTGGTCGCTCTCATCGGCCCGCAAGAGCGCAATCAGGCGATTGAGGCGCTCGGCGTCGGACAGCTTGCCATCGAAGGCCGGGTCGAAATACGCCGTCCGAATCGGTCCGAGCTGGTTGTGCGAGAGGGTCCAGTCGAGTGAGGCCACCCGCAAGCCTTGCCGGGCGGCCGTCAGCCAGATCGGCTCGGCCTCGAGCAAGGCCGCATCCCCCGGATAGCGGTGGAACAGCCCGGTTTCGTCATCATAGAAGCTGTTGCTGGGAATTCCGTGGCGTTCGACCCCCACCCCGGTCGCCTGGGAGACGTGGCTCGGGAACGTCAGGGAGGGGAAGGCTGGGATCAAGGCTCGGCTGCTCGCCCCCTGCTCCGCAAGCTCGTTGAGGAAGGGTGACGCCCCGCGGTCGAGGTAATCCGACCGCCAGCCGTCGAGGCTGATCCAGACGACCACCGTCTTCGAGTCGGCCGAGCCGTCCCTGGCCTCCGCCTCGACCTCGGATGGTCCCCCGGCAGGGCCCATCATGAGGGCGATTGCCAGCAATTGGAAAGACAGGTGCATGAACGCTCCCCTTCTCAAACGTCGATCGGAGCCGGGCACGGCCCGGGCGGGCTTGCCATCCACACAAGTGTATCGGGACGGAATGAGGATTTGATGAAGGGTGCGACCGATTCCGTTCTGCATGAACCGCGATGAGGGGGCAGGACGGGACAGCGGTTGCAACGCTGTCCCGCTGGCCCGGGCCGGTTGGGTGGCGGGAAGGAGGGAGACGGACGGGCTCAGGCGTTGTAGGAGGTCGAGGCGGTCGTTCCGCCGCGTCCGGTCCAGTTGGTGTGGAAGAACTCGCCCCGGGAGCGGTCGATGCGCTCGTAGGTGTGAGCGCCGAAGTAGTCGCGCTGAGCCTGGAGCAGGTTCGTCGGAAGCCGATCCGAGCGGTAGCCGTCGTAATAGGCGAGGGCCGAGCTCATGGCCGGGATCGGGATCCCGTGGCTCACCGCGACCGAGACGACCCGCCGCCACCCGTTCTGGGCACGCTCGATCTCGCGGTGGAAGTAGGGATCGAGCATGAGGTTATCGAGGTCGGGGCTGCGGTCGAACGCCTCCTTGATCTTGCCCAGGAAGGCGCTCCGGATGATGCAGCCGCCCCGCCACATCAGGGCGACCTTGCCGTTGTCGATCGTCCAGCCCGACTCCTTCGCCATGGCGTTCATCAGGGCGAAGCCCTGGGCATAGGACATGATCTTGCTGGCGTAGAGGGCCATCTCGACGTCATCGACGAACTGCTGGATGTTCCCCGAGAAGCCCTCGTCGGCCGGCCCCTTGAGGACCTTCGAGGCCCGGACGCGCTCGTCCTTCAGGGCCGAGAGGCATCGGGCGTAGACGGCCTCGGCGATCAGGGTCAGGGGCACGCCGAGGTCGGCCGACGAGACGACGGTCCACTTCCCGGTCCCCTTCTGGCCGGCGGTGTCGAGGATCAGGTCGACCATCGGCGTTCCGGTCTCGGGGTCGCGGAAGCCGAAGATGTCGCGGGTGATCTCGATCAGGTAGCTGTCGAGCGGCCCCGAGTTCCAGCGGTCGAAGACCTCGTGCAGCGCATCGGCGTTGAAGCCGAGGAGCGAATGCAGCAGGTGATAGGCCTCGCAAATGAGTTGCATATCGCCGTATTCGATCCCGTTGTGGACCATCTTCACGTAATGGCCCGCCCCTTCGGGGCCGACCCAGTCGCAGCACGGGGTGCCGTCGTCCACCTTCGCGGCGATCGCCTGGAAGATCGGCTTCACGTGCGGCCAGGCTTCGGGGTCGCCCCCGGGCATGATCGAGGGGCCCTTGAGGGCCCCCTCCTCGCCGCCCGAGACCCCCGTGCCGATGAACTGGAGCCCTTTTTCCTTCAGGGCTCGGGTCCTCCGGGTCGTGTCCGGGTAATGGGTGTTGCCGCCGTCGATGAGGATGTCCCCTTTGTCCAGGTGGGGGACGAGCTGGTCGATCACGGCGTCGACCGCCGCGCCCGCCTTGACCATGATCATGATCTTGCGCGGGGACTTGAGCGAGGCGACCAGCTCCTCGATGCTGTGGCAACCGACGATCTTCTTCCCTTTCGCCCGATCCGCGAGGAACTCGTCCACCCGGCTGGTCGTCCGGTTGTAGACGGCCACGGTGAACCCGTGGTTTTCCATGTTCAGAACGAGGTTCTCGCCCATGACGGCGAGACCAATCAGGCCGATGTCGGCGGTGGGAGTGGCCATCGGAAGAGTCTCTGTCTGTCGGGTCGATCGGGGTCTTTTGAGCGCACGCGTGCGACGATCGGTCTCAGCCGCGGTAGGTCTGGGGGACGTAGGTCGCGAGTTTCTTCGGGGCGAGCACCTGGGAAATCCTGGCGAACCGGGCGAGCCCGTCGACCTGGGGCACGCTCACCCAGTCGCTGCCGATCAAGGGGCGGGCGTACTCCACGAACTCGTCGGTCACGTCGATCCGGTTCGGGGCGATCCAGTGGTCGGGGAACGACCGGTCCTTGGCGGCGACCTGCTCGAGCGGGACCTTGTCGTAGGTGACGCTGTAGCCGCCCCGCGTCCGGTCGCGGAGGATCGTCGCCATGTAGCCGTTGCCGTCGTCCCGGGCGACGGCCACCGCGTGGCAGCCGACGCGGTAGGCCTCGTCGAGGTCGACCACGCTGGCATAGGCGATGGCGTTGCGCTGGTCGGTCCCCGGGATCTGGAAGCGGGCCTTGCCGGGGACGGGCAGGTCGAGCGAATTGATGTAATTGGTCACGACCTGGGCCACGGTCGTCTGGCTGGCGCTGAATTGGACGTGGCCGAAGGTGTCGCGCGAGGCGCCCAGCTCCCCCACGTCGAACCCCTCGGAGACGACCACGATGCAGCGGCCGAATTCGCGGAGGGTCTCAATCACGTTCTGGCCGAGTTGTTCGAGGCTGACCTTCGATTCGGCCATGTAAATCTGGAGCGGCATCTCGCGATTCGGGTCGGCCAGCCGGGCGGCGGCGGGGATGTAGCCGATCTTCCGGCCCATCGCCTGAATGACCATGACCGGGTCGGCCGGGCAGCTCCCGGCGTTCTCCTCGTTCACCTGCCGGACGTACTGCGCCATGTACCGGGCGACCGAGCCGTAGCCGGGCGAGTGGTCGAGCAGGGTGAACTCGCTGTCTCCCAGGTCGTTGTCGATCGTCTTCGGCACGCCGGTCGCGATCAGGTCGAGCCCCTTCTCGTGGGCGAGCTGCGCGACCTTGTGGGCCGTGTCCTGCGAGTCGTTCCCGCCGATGTAGAAGAAGTAGCCGACGTTGTGGGCCTTGAGCACCTCCACGACGCGGGCGAAGTCCTCGTCTTGCCCCGGCTTGAGCTTGTACCGGCAGGTGCCGATGCCTCCGGCGGCCGGCGAGGTGCGCAGGAGGGCGATCTCCTCGGCCGGGGAGGCCGAGAGGTCGATCAATTCTTCCTTGAGGACCCCTTCGATCCCGAACCGCCCCGCGAAGACCTTTCCGAAGTGATCGGGGAGGCGGAAGCAGGTCTCGACGATCCCGCGGAGGCTGTTATTGATGACACAGGTCGGGCCGCCGGACTGGGCCACGACGACGTTGGACGCGGGCATTGGGGCACCTCAGGGTGTGGCGATCCCCGGGATTGTTCCGGGAATCTCATCGCGGTCCCGACAAGGGAGCCGCGGATTCAGGCGGGGCGGTTGGCTCGGGACGGTTCGCGGAATCCTGGCGAAGGGCAACGCCGTTTTTCGACCGAGAGCTGCCCTGCGATGACTCGATCACTCGATTCGAGGCGAAGCGAGAGTGCAATAAGGCCTGGCTCGGCTCAGGACGCCGATTCCCAGGGCGGCCGCTCCGGCAACAGGGCCTCGAACTCTGCGATCCGGTCGGCCATGTACTCGCCGGCATACGTGCCGTTGAAGAACCGGGGGAGCGCCTCGTCGTGGAACCGCTGCCACGATTGGTCCTCGAAGCCCGGGTTGATCGGGTAGAAGAGCACGCCGTTCGCCTCGGCGGCCTTGCGGTCGCCGGGGGCATCGCCCACCATCAGGATGTGGTCGGGGGCGTACCGGCCTCCCGCGGCCAGTCCCAGGTGCTCCTTCTTCGACCCGAGCTCCTGCCCGGCGATCAGGCCGACGTACTGGGCCAGGTCGTGCTCTTCCCATTCTCGGGTCAGCGCCTCGACCGGGGTGGCCGAGACGACCATCACGTCGGCCTTGCCCTTGAGGGCCTCCATCGACTCGCGGACCATCGGGAACGGCGGGACGTTGTGGACGATCTCCCCGACGGTCCGATTCACCGCCTCGCTCCACTCCAGGCAGAGCGTCAGGTCGGGGTCGCCGGTCCGTTCGACCTCGGCCTTCAGGACCGGGTTGCCCAGCTTCGATTCCCGGGCGATCCAATCGCGCAGGCCGCGCAACTCGGGGAGCTTGACCCCTCGCCGCGTGACTTCGGGGCGTCGTTCGAGCAAGTCGAGCGCCTCGGTCAGGGCCGGGAACCGGTTGATGCCGCGATGCTTCGAGTAGAGGTTGACGAATTCGGCGGCTTCCCGCGCGTATTTCGAGACGGCGGCCAGCCCGAAGTACTTGATAATATTGGGGATGAAGCACTCCTTGTGTTTGACCTCCATCGTGTCAAACACGCAACCATCCGAGTCGATCCCCACGAAGAAGTCGTTCTGCTGCTTGAAGTTACGTAACGCGGCCTGCGGATCGGTCATCGCGGATTCCCTGACAAACGAGCTGCTTCATCCCCTGGCTAGTTGCCGGGCTAAAATCGGGCGTCTCAATGCCGCACAGGATACCGGAGGTGCAGCACTTCTGGCTAGAGTCGAGCGGGTTTGGAGAGTGCGGGAGCTTCCATGCAATCGGCCAAGCTCTCGGGTGCCGCCCTTCCCCAATATCCCACCGCGCAGGTAGAATACCCCCTGTCACTCACGGGGGAGCCAAGTCCCCAGGAGGACGCCTCACTATTGCCAGCGAGGAGACAAGCATGGCTGATGCGCATGACGATATGATTCAAATGAGCAAGGCGGAGTTCCAAAAGCTAGTAGAGTCCATGGCGACCACAGCGGCGGAAACCGCCACAAAAGTAGCCATGGACAAGGCGGCTTCGATGCTCGAAGCCTATGCCGATCATATGGCCAATGCTCAGATAAACACCGATTCTCCGGCGGCACGCAGCGGGGCCGAGGCGGCGTTGCGCTCGGTGGCCATCGATCTGATGAAGGCGGCCAAGACCCTGCGTGAGTGACGCCACGCGGAAGCGAATCTGGCGGCCGAAAGGGAGGGGCAATCCCTCCCTTTTGTTTGCGCCCATCGCGTTTCGGTGGTCACACCTGCCCCTTGCCCCATGCACGCTTACGCGACAAGATGGGTAATCTCCGGGCCAAGGGCATCCTCTCGCGGCCCGGTGGGTGATTCTGCGCGGTTATCGAGTGGAGTTCTCCATGGCCGACCGCCCCCTGGACATCTACCTGTACAGGATGATAGTGATTGATGATGAGCGTGCGCTCAATTTCATGGGGCGGCCGGTGGAGAGCGACGATGATATCATCGCCATCCTCCGGCAGTCTGTCGAAGCCGAACTGGACGTCACCGTCGATGGGCCGGTCAACCAATATAAATATAGCGTGCGCGAGTTCGCGGAATACGAGGCGCCCGGCTTGACCGACAGCCCGATCATCGGGATAACCCTCGCCCGGTCGGTGCTCCAGCAGCAGGGGCCGATTGTCACCGAAGACAACATTGTCACCGGCACTTCGACGCCCGATCCGCCCATCGCCACGACGACGCAAATCCTGTTCTTCATGGAGCGGCACATCGCGGCGGTTGCCTACAACAGTAGCCTGATGGATTCGCAGATGTGGCGAGCATCCCTGCATGACATCTTCGATGGATCGGCCCATACGCTGGATTTCCGCTCCAACGTGCGAATTGAGCCGATCCCGCAGGATTCGGAGGTGTTGGAAACCTTCCGCTCGTTCACCCTGCTCACGCGACTGCGTGTCTATCTGAAACTACCGAACCCGGAACTGTCCCGCTTCACCCGGAATCTCTACAACGAGATGCAAGAGGGCGGAATTCGCCAGTTCCTGCAAGACATGAAGAACCGAGACGGACTGAGCCAGCAGCAGGGGAAGCTGCCCTATGCCGCGGCGGCGATGGCAGACGCGGGCTACAAGCAGGGCGAAGTGACGATGGAGGGGGTGCGCAACGGGCGGGAGGAAAAGGTCACAACCGGCCAGTCGGCGGCTCGCATCCAAATCGGCATGGAAGGAGTGAGGGATTTCGCTCGCGGGCTGGGGACGCTGGCGAGGACACAGGAAGGCAGGACGATAGTTTCATCAATCCTTACGGAAATTAACCGGGTGATCGAACCGCCCCCGGAGAATGAGGCCGTTGAGCCGCCGCAGGATGGGACATGACCATCAAAATCAGCTGGGCGATCTTCTGGGGCTATGCCGTCGAGGTGATCGGCACCGCGGCCATGTATGGACTTGCGCGGGTCTTCGTCAGCATTGAACAGCTTTCCGCCTTCATCCAAAGCACCTGGGCCGAATGGAACGACCTGACCGGTATCCTCTTCTCCGCCGCGCTTGCGGTCTGGCTGACGTTCATCAATATCCGGGGCAGCCTGTTCGGCGATTACCTTGCCCGCAAGCAGGATGACCGGGTTTACTCGCGTGCCTTCCTCACGGCTATGATTGCGTTTTTCTTCGCCACTGCAGCTTTGAATATGGTGGGTGGCATCAAGAACGACATCATGGCTCATGCGGCCTTCATCCTACTCATCTACAGCACGTTCAATCTGTTTTCGATGATGAAGAACGCCACCGACCTGATCCGCCTATACAGCGCGTTCAAGAAGCAGGTGGAAATCGAACGGATCAAGATGGAGATGCAACAGCCAGAGGGCGTGGCTGAATCGAATTAGCCGTTCTCAGATCGAATTACTGTCGTCAAAATTCAAATTATCGATACAATATGCAATATAATAGTTTTCACTGGAAAACGATTGTGATATAAGTGCAAATTGCCTTGCCAATTTAGCAGTATGGATCTTGTTATGAAAATCATCTCAGACGAAAAATTGAACGAACTTCTCGCTGCATCGCCCGCCGAGCGGGTGACGAAGGAGTACATGGAATCCCGCATTGCCAAGACTGACTTTCACTGTTTGGGCGAGACGGTGACGATTTGCAGCATCACGCTCGACAACGGCTATTCCGTTCGGGGCGAGAGTGCATGCGTGAAACCGGAAAACTACAATCAGCAGATCGGCGAGAAGATTGCCTTTGACAATGCATTCCGGCAGCTCTGGCCGCTCTTCGGATTTCTTTTGGCCGAGAAGAACAAGCTCAGAGCGGCAGCATGAGGCACTGGCTAAACCCGCTGCTTCACCCCGCCCCTGCGATCCAAGCCGCCCGCCGCGACCGTTCTGGCTAAGGTTTCTGGCTAAATCCGGGGGTGTCTGGCTAAGGTTTTGGAGTGAGGAGCAAAGTTCGATGTGACGCAAGTTGAAACAGGGTAGTGGTTTTCAGCGTTCGCTAATGTGAGCAAACGTTCCGTAATCGCTCTCCTTGTGCTTGACCTCCATCGTGTCGAAGACGCAGCCGTCGCTGTCGATTCCGACGAAGAATTCGTGGGCCTTGGCGAAGTCTCTCAGTGCGGCCTGGGGATCGGAAGCGGCCGACATGGGCGTCTCTCTCTCTCAACAACGGCACAACGTGGGGACGGCCGGGCGCTCCGGAGGTCGGGAGCCCGCGAGCCGGGTGGTCCAAGGGGCCGGCGATCGCTCCGCCGGCAGTTCGGGCCGTCCGGACGAACCGGGACGGGCCGGGCAAGAGTGGTTTTACTCGATCGGGACCGTCGGGAACAAGGGGGCACGACCGCATGGCGACTCGCCCGAATCGATTGTCTCGGCCCGAGTCGTATGTTAGTGTCTTGTCAATGCTTTGAGAGATGAGTGGTCAACGCTTCCCTCGACGAAACATCCTTCCCCGGGGACCCCGCGTCATGGCAACGAGCGAGCGGCCTCGATCTGAGCGCGACGTCCCCGTGGAGTTCCTCGAAGCGCTCCAGAGGGCGGCCGTCGTCTCCGACGCTCGTCTGGCCGACATTCGCTCGAAGGTCCTGGCCGGCGACTACCCGATGGACTCGGGCGAGCTGGCGCAGCGGCTCGTCTCCGAGGCGATGCTCACCGAATACCAGGCGAAACGCCTGCTGGCCAACCGGCCCGGGGCGTTGACCATCGGGCGCTATGTGATCCTGGAGAAGCTCGGGGCCGGCTCGATGGGCCGGGTCTACAAGGCGAAGCACCGGATGATGGACCGGATCTCGGCGCTCAAGATCATCGCGCCCGAGATCAGCAACAACGAACGCGTCGTCGCCCGATTCCAGCGGGAAATGCGCCTGGTCGGCAAGCTCGATCATCCGAACGTGGTCCGCGCCTTCGACGCCGACAAGGACCGCGGCATCCTCTACATCGCCATGGAATACGTCGCCGGAGACAGCCTCGGGCAGCGGCTTCGGTCCCAGGGGAGGATTCCCGCGGCCGAACTGGTCGGCTACATCGCCCAGGCTGCGCTCGGTTTGCAGCACGCCCACGACCAGGGGATCGTCCATCGCGACATCAAGCCGTCGAACCTCCTGCTCAGCCCCGAGGGGACGATCAAGGTCCTCGACCTCGGCCTGGCCACCCTGATGGAAGCAGACGATCAGTCGGCCTTCGCCACGGCCGACGGGGTCGCCGTCGGCACGGTCGATTACATGTCCCCCGAGCAGGCGATGGGCAAGGAGCTGTCGCCGGTCAGCGACCTGTTCAGCCTCGGATGCACCATGTACCACCTGCTGACCGGGCGCCTGCCGTATCCGGGGAGCTCCCCGCTCGATCGCATGTTCGCCCGAATTAACCAGGACCCGGTGCCGGTGAAGGAGCTGCGCCCGGATCTGCCCGATCGGGTCGTCGATGTGCTTGCTCGCCTGATGGCGAAACAAGCGTCGGACCGTTATCCCAACGCGGCCGCGGCGGCCGATGCCCTCCAGTCGCTCGTGAGGAAGCGGTCGGCCCAACCAGCGGGCGGGGGCGGGGGATCCCCCCAGGTCAAGTCGCCCCCGGCCTCGCCGTCGCCCCCCTCGCCGCCCGCTGCCCCGCAGGTCAAGTATGTGAAGGTCGCCCCGGCATACCCCTCCTGGTTCCAGCCGATGGCCCAGCTGGCGGAGCGGTCGGCGATCGGTGCGTTGTTGCTGATGATGGGATTGCTCGCGTTCGCCTTCGGCGTGGGGCTGGTGGTGGGGGTCCTGGTGGGTGGGTAGCCTCCCGCCCGCGATCGCTTCAGCTCAGGAGGCCGCCGAAGCCGGTCGTGATCCGAGCAGGTTTTCGAGCGCCGGGGCGAGATCCGGGAACGCGAATCGGTAGCCGAGTTCGGCGGCCTTCGCCGGCACGACGCGCTGGCCCTTGGTGACGGTCTGCGCGACCTCTCCCAGGACGGCCCGGAGCACCAGGTCGGGCGGCCCGATCGGCACGAAGGGGCGGCGAAGCACCCGGGCGAGTTCTCGGGAAAAGTCGACGTTCCGCGCCGGGTTCGGGGCGGTGCCGTTCAAGGGCCCCCGGACCGTGTCCGAGTCGATCGCCAGGAGGAGCAAGCCGACGATGTCCGCGAGGTGGATCCAGCTCATCCACTGCCTCCCGGTCGCCGGGGCGAGCGGATTCGACCCGCTCCCGACCGGGGCCGCTCCGCCCGGGAGCCACTTGAACAGCGGGGTCATCACCCCGAGGGCCCCTTCCCCTCTCGCCAGGACGATCCCCGTGCGTACGATCACGAGTCGAGTCCCTCGCTCGCTGACCGATCGCGACGCATCCTCCCATTCGCGGCAGATGACCGCCATGAAATCCGATCCGGGGGGGCTGGATTCGGTCAGTTCTTCATCCCCGGTCATGCCGTAGTAGCCGATCGCGGAACCCTGCACGAAGACGCCGGGCCGATCGGCCGCACGGTCAACCGCCGAGGCCAGGTGTCCGGTCGGGTGAACCCTGCTGTCGCGGATCAGGCGTTTCACCTCGGGCGACCAGCGTCGGGCGAAGAGATTGTGGCCGGTGAGATTGACCACGGCATCGCAGCCGTCCACCCGCGCTTGCCAGGGGCCGCTCGTCGTCGGGTCTCCCTGCACCACCTCCGCCTGCTTGAACAGGGGACGATCCTGGACGGACGACGCCCGGCGGGTGAGGACCACCGGCCGGTCGCCCCGCGCGACCAGCTCCTGAATCAGGCGGGAACCGATCAATCCGGTCCCCCCCGCAATGAACACTCGCATCAGTTCGAGATCCTTTATCTGGCATCACCCGACGGGCGGAAGTGAGGGCAACCGGCACCGCCGGGCGCCACGGGGGTTGGCCCTCCTGGCGGGACCCGCCCCGGGATTTCCCGGGTCGAGGTCGGGCCGGCGGGAATCTTCACCGAAAAGTCATGGATCTTGGGCCGGGAAAGCGTGTCAAGGCTCGGAGATCGTATGGTAGACTTGCGGCTCCGGTCCTGGGAGTTAGAACACCGGAAGTTTCGGGATTGACGGATCGATCGCCCAGGACCCTCGGCCCTTTCCCGGCCGGATTTCCCCTCGTGCATCCGAGAGTCGACCGATCCGATGAAGACGAACGGGCGCCATTTCTTCAATATGCCACTGGCTCTCCGGAGCTATCGGCGTTCCCATCCCCTCGTCCTGGTCAACGGGCTCGCCGAGCAAGCCGAGAGCTGGTTTGCCAACCGGCATTCCTGGTCGCGGCATTTCGACGTGAAGGTTCCCGAACTCCTCGTCTACGCGGGGGACGACCTGCATCGTCATATTGACGCAGGCGGTGAGGTCACGATCAACTACCTGACCGACCGACTGGCGCGCTACCTGGACGAGTTCGTCCAGAAGCCGCCGTATCACCTGGTCGGCTCGAGCCTCGGCGGCCAGATCCTCCTGACCTACGCCGCACGTCATCCCGAGAAGGTGGCGAAACTCGTCCTCATCTGCCCGTCCGGCCTGCACGGCGAGGAAAACCTGCCGGTCATGGACGGCGTGCGTCGGAGCGATTACGACTCGCTCGTCCGCTCGGTCTTCTTCAAGACGCAATTCGCCGGCGACGAACTCGTCGAGGCGATCGAGCAGAAATTCCAGGACCGTCGCTGGAAGAAAGGGGTCCTGCGGACCCTCCGAGGGACCGTCGGCCACTCGGTCGGCAACCTGCTGGGCGAGGTGCCGCATCCGACGCTCTTCATCTGGGGGCAGGACGACCGGATCATCGCCGACATCCCCGGTTCGGTCCGGGCCGCCGACCGGATGGCCCAGGCCCGACAGATCGTCATCCCTCGATGCGGCCACGCGCCTCAGATCGAGCGGGCGGGCCTGGTCAACAAACTGGTCGTCCGGTTCCTCAAGGGGCGGCTCGGCTCCATCCCGCCGACCCTGAGCGCCAAGCGGGCCTTGAAGAAGGCTCGGGGTGTCGCCACGCACTGAGCCTTGCCCGCCCGCGGTCTCCGATTCGCTCTCCCCTCGTGTCCCGGATCGCGGCGAACGCCGCGGCCGGGACACGCCGCCACCCGCCCTTCTGGTCCGGGATTTCATGAACGATTCGTTTCTCTTCCTCGGCAAGTTCCTCCGCCACGGGACGGCCATCGCCAGCCTCGCCCCGAGCAGTCCCTGGCTCTCCCGGACGACGGTGCGGAATATCGACTGGGATCGGGCCCGGATCCTCATCGAACTGGGTGCCGGGACCGGCCCGATCACCCGCGAGCTGGTCAAGAAGGCCCATCCGGATTGCCGCCTCCTGGTCCTCGAACGCGACCCCGACTTCGTGAAGGTCCTGCGCGATCGCTTCCCACCCCGGCCGAACCTCGACATCATCGAGGGGGATGTCCGCGACCTGCCCGCGATGCTCCGGGACCGGGGGATCGAGCGGGCCGATACGATCGTCTCGGGGTTGCCGGTCCCCTCGTTCCCGAGGGACCTCCAGCGCGACCTGTTCCGCGCGGTCGGTCAGGTCTTGAAACCGTCCGGGACCTTCAATCAGATCACCGAGATGCCCTGGGTCTATCTCCGCTTCTATCGCCGCCACTTCGACGAGGTGCGGTTCGCCTTCGAGCCGCGGAACATCCCCCCCGCCGGTGCCTATTTCTGCCGGGGCGTGAAGCCCATCGCCGATTGATCCGACCCCGGCACGATCCAACGGCCTCGACTCCGCCTCGCGATCCCGGGCGACCCGGCCCCTCAACCCGCTGCCTTGAGATCCCGATGAGTCGAGCCTCGTCCCCCTTGTCCTGGATCGTCGGCCTCCCTCCCATCAAGCGGGCGGTGAACCGGGCGATCCGAACCGCGGCCCGCGTGTCGAGATCGTCGCGATCGAGCCAGGCCCGTGCCGCCCAGGCGGGGCAACTGGCCCGACTCTTGACCCGGGCCCGCGCCACGAAGTTCGGCCGCGACCACCGCTTCGACCGCATCCTCCGCGAGGCAGATGCTTCGCCCGATCGTTTCGTCGACGCCTTTCAGCGATCGGTCCCGCTCCGGTCGTACGAACAGCTCTGGGACGATTACCTCGCCGGGCCGTACCCGACGCTCCGGGACGTGACCTGGCCCGGCCTGATCCCGTATTTCGCCCTGACGAGCGGGACGACCCAGGGCACGACCAAGTACATCCCCGTCTCTCGCGAGATGCTGGCCTCGAACCGGGCGGCGGCCTGGTCGATGGTCCGGTCGTTCATGGCCTCCCGCCCGGATTCCCGAATCTTCGAGGGCAAGATCTTCTTTCTCGGCGGTTCGACCGACCTGGAAACGCCTGCCCCGGGCATCCGGCAGGGAGACCTGAGCGCGATCGCGTCGCTCGAGGTCAGCGAGGTCCTGCGCCCTTACACCTTCCCTCCCGTCGACCTCGCCCACGAGACCGACTGGGACCGGAAGCTCTCGACCCTCGTCGATCGGAGCCGGTCGGAGCCGATCACCCTGATCAGCGGCGTGCCGAGCTGGCTCCTGATGTTCTTCGAACGCCTGCTGGAGCGGAGTGGCGCGCAGCGCGTGGCCGAGGTCTGGCCGACGCTCGAGGTCGTCGTCCACGGCGGCGTCAAGTTCGACCCCTATCGCCCCGCCTTCGACCGGATCCTCGGGAGCGACCGCATCGCGCTCCAGGAAACCTATCCCTGTTCCGAAGGCTTCATCGCCTACGGCGATCAGGCAACCGGCCTGCTCCGATTGCTGGAGCGCAACGGCCTGTTCTTCGAGTTCGTCCCGGTCGATGAGCTGGATCGGCCGAACCCCTCGCGCCACTGGGTCGGCAATGCGCAGGTCGGGGTGAACTACGCGATCGTGCTCTCGACCTGTGCCGGGATGTGGGCGCACCTGGTCGGCGACACCGTGCGGTTCGAGTCGCTCGACCCGCCGCTCCTGAGCTTCACCGGCAGGACCAAGTACACCCTCTCGGCGTTCGGAGAGCACCTGATCAGCGAGGAAATTGAGGCCGCCATGGCCGTCGCCGCCGGGCAATCAGGGGCTTCCGTGCAGGAATGGCACGCGGGGCCGGTCTTCGAAGGCGCCCTCGGCCATCATCACTTCCTGGTCGAATTCTCGACGCCGCCGACCTCGCTCGATGCCTTCCGGTCGGCGCTCGACGCCGACCTCAGCCGACGCAACGCCGACTACGCGGCGCACCGCGTCGAAGGGGTGGGCCTGCCGATCCCCGCGCTCTGCTCGGTGCGGCCGGGAGCCTTCACCGACTGGATGCGATCGCGGGGGAAGCTCGGGGGCCAGCACAAGGTGCCCCGCATGGACGGCTCCGGCCAGCTCACCGCCGAGCTGGCCGGATTCTTCCGGGACGCGGGCGCCGTCCTGGACGATCGTCGGGCCGGTGGGGCGTCGTCTCCTTCCGGGACCGCGTAAGACCCCCTTGGCGCTTCAGGCGGCCTTCTTGCGGGTGATGAGTGAGGCGATCTGCTCGACCGTGTCCAGGTGATCGACCCCGGCTTCATGCGCCTCGAGGCTCACCGCGAACTGTTCCTCCAGGAAGACCACCAGCCGCAAGGTGCTGATCGAGTCGAGCACCCCTCCGGTGATGAGCGGGGTCTGGTCCGTCAGCTCGTTCGGGTCTTCGCCGGGGAGGAATTCCAGCAGGAGGAAGTCTCGGATCGTGCTTCGAATGGCGTCCATGGGCTCGGTCCTGAGGAGTCTTGGTTTGCGGGGGAAAAAGACGTCGGGTCTCGGAGGGCAGGAGGCCGCTCAGTCCATCACCGGCCGATCCGGAACCGAGGCGCGAGCGACTGCCCCGGCCCGGGAATGGTCTCGAACCTCCTCCAGGACACGGCCCTCCATCACGTCGGGGATGGCCAGGCCGAGCATCGCGAGCGAGGTCGGCGCGATGTCGGGCAATTCGGCGTCGAGCCGTGTGCCGGGCACGACTCCGGGGCCCTCGATCGCCAGCACGCCATCGGTCCGGTGCGTGGCCGGCAGGTTCGGATCGGGCCGGAGCAAGGACCGGCAGAACGGATCCCACTTGGCCATGGCCTGGTAGCCGTCGGTCGAGGGGGCGAGCACGTCGGGCAAGCCCTCGGCCGCCGGGTCGAGGTTGTAGCGTTCGGCCACGTCGAAGGCGTCGGCGAACAGGGGCTGGCCCGTCTCCGGATCTTCGGCGGCCCGGCAGGTGTCGATGATTTCCGCGATCACCCGAGACGCGGCCGAGGAGCCCGACACGAGCCTCGGGTTCAGGAAGATCGAGCCGCAGAGTTGGCCGAACGGCGCGAAGGCGACCGTCTTCGACCAGTCGCAACCGACCTCCCCTTCGATGGATCTGGGACCTCGGCGGGCGGTGCCGTCCGGGGTCCGTCGTCGTCGCCAGCGATCGAAGCGGTCGCGGAGCCGACGCAAGCGATACGAGATGCGGGTCCCATACGGGAGCCGCCGCTGCAATCCTGCCCGGCAGAGCAAGCCGTTCACGTCGACCAGGGCACGGCACGGGCCGAAGCCGTGGTCGGACAGGGCGATGACGGCGGCGTCGCGCCGCGAGGCCAGTTCCAGCAATCGCCCGACCGCCCGGTCGAGCTCCCGGAGGCAATCGACGACCTCGGCCGTCCATTCCGGTTGGTGCTCGGCCGTCTCGTCGATGTCGAGATAGGGCCAGAGGCGGTGCTGGATCCCGTCGAGGTTGTGAAAATGAACCATCATGGCGGTCCAGTCGCACCGGGCGTCGGCCCGCTCGGCGGCGTCGGCCTGCGCGCGGAAGACGTCCTGATTGCGCCGGGAGACGGCCCGCAGCTCCTCGATCGATCGGGGTCGGCGCTTCCAGAGGACCTTGTGCGAGTACTCGGGCAGGTCGCGGAGGATTTCCTCTCCGAACTCGGGGCACTGGGCGAAGGCCCATTTCAGGCCCGGGGCGTCGGACCCGGCGACGACCAGGCCCCGGACGTCGGGCGGGGGATAGGTCATCGGCAGGCCGAGGCTGACGACCTCGTGGCCACGTTCCGAGAGGGTGTCCCAGAGCGTCGGCACCCGGATCCGGCCGGCATGGTTCGGCAAGATGGTCCGATCGACCGGGTCGAGATAGTGGAACTCGTGGATGCCGTGGGTCGGCGGATGGCATCCGGTCAGGAACGAGGTCCAGGCGACGGGCGTGACCATCGGTTCGGAGGACCAGAGCGTGCCGGTCGCCGATCGTCGCCAGAGCGCCTGGAGGTTCGGCATCCAGCCCCGATCGAAGGCAGGCCGCAGAACCGCTTCGGTGGCGCCGTCGAGCCCGAGATAGACGACCCGAGAGGCGGGGCCCGGCATACGCACTCCTTCGCGATGATTTGGCCGGGAGGACCACCCCTCCGATGCACTCGTCCTGAGTTTGCGCCCAATCGTTCCGGCCAGGTGTCTTGCCGGAACCGGAGGCGCATCCGGAGGGGACGTCGCACCCTATCCCGGTCGGCCCCGGCGGTCAATCCGAGATTCGATCAAGCCGGACCCATCGCCTCGCCGATCCTCTTGAGCACAGGAGACGTGAGACGTGCCGGCCGGGATGGCGCCTGGCATCCGAGATGACTCGCCGAGGGATTGGCACCGCGACCAGGGAGGCGTCGTCCGATGATCGGACGCGGGGGCGCACCGTTTCGTTCCATCATGCTCGGCGTGGCGACCGGCCTCGCCGTACTAGGGATCCTATCCGGGTGCTCCTTGCAGCAACGCAAGGAGGAACGACGGATCCCCCAGTACGGCGTCGTCGACCTGGGGCAGCCCCGAGAGCTGAATCAGGTCCTCTTGCCGCCCTATGTCATCGAACCGCCCGATGAGCTGGAGGTGATCGTTCGACCCTCGTCGATCGACCTGACCCAGCGGATCGTCACGGTCCAGCCCGACGGGGTCATCGACCTCGGCTTCGGGGGCGTCTTCCCGGTCGTCGGCCTGACGATCGAGCAAGCCGAGGCCGTCATCACCGAACGCCTGAAGGATCGTCTCCGACGCGAGGGCGAGACCCCCGACGACCCGATCGAGGTGTCGGTCCGACTGGCGAATCCGTCCCGCAGCAAGTTCTTCTACGTCATCGGCGCCGTCTCGAACCAGGGGCCCATTCCTTACACGGGCGGGGAGACCGTGCTCCGGGCGATCTTGCAGGCGGGGTTGCGCCCCAATAGCCTCCCCGAGAAAGCCTATCTCTCCCGGCCCCAGACGCTCGGCCAGCCCGATGTCGTCCTGCGGATCGACTGGGAAGCGATCCGAGATCGCGGCGACACGACGACCAATTATCAGGTCTTCCCCGGCGACCGGATCGTCGTGCCCGGGACCAAGGAACGGGGAATTCTTCAAACCCTCCTGGGTGGTTGATCGCCCTGAAGACGCTTCGCAGTGATCAGGTCGGCGTTGTCTGAATCCCCGCTTTTCGATCACCAAGGCTCGCCGCAAGCTCGTCGGGCGTCACGCTCGAACCAATTGTCGAGATAGTAGTGCTGCCCGCGTGCCCAGGCCCACCCGCTTGCCAGGAAATAGGCGGGGATGAACGCCGGGCCCCAGCGCTCGACCTGCCGGACGTGGGCCTGCTCGTGGTCGCGGCAGCAATCGAGACATTCGTGGTCTCGGCCGATGATGACATGGCCGAGCGTCATGGCCGCGGCCCCGGCGCAACGGCGCAGATACCAGTGCGAGAAGCCGCCGTGGAACTCGATCGCGCCGGAGCGGAGCTGCGCCCGGCCTCCGGAGCAGAGGGTGAGCACCCCGGCGGCCAGCCCGACCGCGGTCGTGGGAGAGGCCCAGGCATAGCAGACGCATCGCTTGACCCATCGCGAGCGGCGCCGGGGGGCCTCGTCGGCAGCCGCAACCAGCGTGGAACGACTCATTCGAGACGCCTCCTTCGACATCATTCAGGACGTCATCTTCGCCGCGAATCGCCCGATTCAGGGCCGGTGGTCCTGCCGGAATGATTCAAATAGCCATTCGACGGCATTGAAAGCCGAGTGGTCGATTGATTGTACCGTCCTGCTCGGGTATGACGTTGCCGACTCAGTCCATTTTCCCGAACGTGTTGCCGGGATGGGGCGTGCTGCATCGCGACCGTCGAGCCGAGGATGGCGTGAACCGCCATCGCTCAGGTCGATCCACGCCCTCGAGAGCCTCCAGGGAGCCGACCTCATGAGCCACCACGACGATCCGAACGCCGCGAGCACCGCCAAGGTCGGGTCGCGGGACCTCTTCCTCTTCTGGTCCTGCTTCATCGCCCTGATCGCCACGGCGTTCGCGTTTATCACCCGAGTCTTGATCATGGACGAGTGGCAGGCCGACTTCGGCCTGACCGAGACGGAGAAGGGGGAGATCTTCGGCGTCGGCCTCTGGCCGTTCGCGGTGAGCATCGTGTTGTTCAGCCTGATCATCGACAAGATCGGCTACGGCAAGGCGATGGCCTTCGCCTTCGCCACCCACCTGGGGGCGGCCCTGATCCTTTTCTTCGCCAGGCCGCTGACCGAGAGCCTGGGCATCCGGGGCTACTGGGTCCTCTACATCGGCTCGTTCATCATGGCGCTCGGCAACGGGACGGTGGAGGCCGTGATCAACCCGGTCGTCGCCACCCTCTTCCCGAACGCCAAGACGAAGTGGCTGAACATCCTGCACGCCGGCTGGCCGGGCGGCCTGGTGCTCGGCGGCATCCTGACGATCGCCATGGGTGGCCTGAGCTGGGAGTACAAGGTGGGCCTGGTCTTCCTGCCGGTCATCGCCTACGGGCTCTTGATGCTCCCGCAGAAGTTCCCGGTGTCGGAGCGAGTCGCGGCGGGCGTCTCGTACAAGGCGATGCTGCAGCAGGTGGGCGTCATCGGCGCCCTCATCGTCTCGGTCATGCTCGTCTGGGAGATCACCCGGGTCTTCATGGAATCGGGCGTCTTGTTCCAGGGGATGAGCGACCGGAACGTGCTGATCGCCCGGTTGGTGATCGTGGCCGTGTTGACCGGGGCGTTCGGGGCCTATGTGCATGCCCCCGGCCGGCCGATCTTCATCTTCCTCTTGCTCATCATGATCCCGCTGGCGACGACCGAGCTGGGCACCGATAGCTGGATCACCTCCCTGATGGAGCCGGAGATGACCCGGTTCAACCTCAATCCGGGGTGGGTCCTGGTCTACACGTCGCTGATCATGCTCATCCTGCGATTTTTTGCCGGTCCGATCGTGCACCGCATCTCGCCGCTCGGCCTCCTGGCGGTCAGCGCCCTGCTGGCCGCCTGCGGCCTGGTCTTCCTGTCGAAGTCGAGCGGCTTGATGATCCTCGCCGCCGCCACGCTCTACGGCTTCGGCAAGACCTTCTTCTGGCCGACGATGCTGGGAGTGGTGGCCGAGCAGTACCCGAAGGGAGGGGCCATGACCTTGAACACGATCGCCGGGGTCGGCATGCTCTCGGTCGGGGTGCTGGGCAACCCGCTGCTCGGGAACATCCAGGACAAGGAGGCGGTCGAGCAGCTCCAGGCCACCAACCCGGAGGTGTTCGAGAAGGTGGTCGGCGAGGAGCGGATCAGCGTCTTCGGGACCTACCGGCCACTCATCCAGGAGCAGATCGACCAGCTTCCGGCCGAGCAACAAACCGAGGTCGCCTCGATCCGGGAGGCCGCCAAGAAGAACGCGCTGATGACCGTGGCGATCTTCCCGTGCATCATGTTCGCCAGCTACATGCTCCTCATCCTCTACTACCGGTCGCAGGGCGGATACAAGCCGCAAATGCTCGTGACCGATAAGGAGGAGTCGGAGATGATGACCGGGGGCGTTGAAGGTCCGGCCGAGCTGTAACGAACGACTTGCCCACCTGGTTCGAGACGTCGCAGGGCAGGGTCCGACGCTCCGACCGAGAAGGTTGGACTTGATCGGTCCCCTGCCCTTCGCGTCGTTTCCGACGATCGAGCAGTGCTTGAGATCTTCCCGATGAACTTCAGAGACGCGGATTGGCCCCCTCGACTGCAACGGGCGTTGCAGAACCCATCGACCGTCCGGGATCCCTGGTCGAGCCGGGTCGCGGGGGTCCTGATTTCAGGCTATCTCTGGATCGCATTCACCGACTCGATCGCCACGACCACCCTGGCCGTGGGGGGGCTCGAACCGGCGATCACCGGGGCCGCGCTGGGCGGCCTGCTGGCCTGCGTCCTGCTGTTCCTCGGGCCCGCCCTGCAGGGGCTCCGGACTCGGCAACCGTTGATGGTCGTCGCCACCTCGGCGTTCGGGGTCCGGGGCTCGGCGCTCGTCCCGGGTCTCTTGCTCGGCCTGATCCAGATTTTCTGGTTCGCCGTCGCGGTCCACTACGCCGTCGAGTTCAACCTCCGAGGGCTCCTTGCCGCCGGCCTGATCAATCCGAGAGACCTGCGGGCCGGGCCGATCGGCTCTCCCATCACGCAGAGCACGGTGTACGCGGCGACGGCGATGCTCTGGGCCGTCGCCGCGGCCCTGGTTTCGACGCGGTTTATCCGGTGGATCGCCGCCCTGATGGTCGTCTATCCCGTCTTCATCGCCCTCAGCTATGCCGGAGCCATGGTCTGGTCGCTTTCCGGCCTTCCCGCCTACCGAGACGCCCTGGCCGACCCGGCCGTGACGGCCCGGCTGGAGACCGGCCCCGCCTTCTGGGGCATGGTCCAGTTCGTCTTCGGCTTCTCGGCGATCGTCGCCGGTCAGGCGGTCAACTGGGGGGCGACCTTGAACCGCTCGGGAGACGTCCGCAAGGCGGGGGTCGTCGGCGTCGCCCTCGCCCCGACGATCATCGCCACCATCGCCCTGCTGATCGTCGCCGGCGCCCTGGGCCGGGATGCGATCGACCAGGCCCCCCTCGAATCCGGGGGATCGAGCCCTCTGGCGGGGGATGACCTGGGGATCGCCGACGACTCGCAGCCGCTCCTCCTCCTGCCGAAGAATCCCGATGCCTACCGCCTGGGGACGATCCTGGAGACGCGTCTCGGCGGGATTCTCGGCGGGATCGCCCTGATCGTGCTCGGCCTCGGGTCGCTCGCCTCGGCCGTCTACGCGGCGTATGCCTACAGCAACCGCCTGGAGACGATTCGGAAGCGTCCCCGTCGATGGGCCTGGGGGGTCGTGGGAGCCGTGGTGGCCTATCCGCTGATGGTCACGGGGCTGGCCGCCAACGTCCCCCTGGTCATCGACCTGACGGCGGGGCTGGTCGCGCCAATGCTCGGCGTCCTGACGGCCGACTGGCTCAAGCATCGACCGGCGTTGCCGGGGCCTGCTCCGGGAATCCGGCTCGATGGCCTCCTGGGTTGGGGGCTCGGGGCGACGATCGGTGTCTTGCCCGTGCTCGCTCGCATGATCCCGATGGCCGACGCGGTCCGATGGCTCCCGATGGCCCTGTTCGCCTATCTGGCTGCCTGGGCCGTGGTGATGGGGGGGCACGCGATTCGCTCCATTCGCGGGCGGTCACTCCCGGCCCCGGCCCCAGGGTTGTCCGAGCGATCCTCGACGACCCAGGCGACCGACTGAGCCTCCCCTCCCACCCCGAGTGTTCGGGAGCGATTGTCGGGCGGGGCCGTTGGGCCGATAATGGAAGCTCAACCCGTCGCCGACACCCCAAGACGTGCCCCTCGGAGTCCTCATGGTCGCCGCCTCCCCTTCGGAATCACTTCGGAAGCGGCGGGGGAGAACCTTCGAAGCTCTGGCCGAGAATCCCCTCTATCGGCGCTTCTACATGGGGCACGGGGTGAGCCTCGTCGGCACCTGGATGCAGGCGGCGGCGGTCAACTGGATCGTCTACGACCTGACCCGATCGGCCTGGTGGCTGGGGGTGGTCGAGGCGGCCAACCTCCTGCCCGGCCTGGCGGTGGGGCTGTTTGCCGGGGCGTTGGCCGATCGCACGAACCCGCGATCGACGGTCCTGACCACTCAGCTCATCCAGCTCGCGTTGGCCATCACGCTGGCAACCCTGTTCACGACCGGGGTGATCCAGCTCTGGCACCTGATCGCCTTGCTCGCCCTGGCTCGGGTCGGCAACACGTTCGAGATGCCGGCCCGCCAGGTCTTCCTCTACGAACTGGTCGGGCGGCAGCATCTCGGCAACGCGATCGCCTTGAACGTCGGCCTGTTCAATGCCTCCCGGGTCATCGGCCCGGCCCTGGCCGGGGTCTGTCTCGCCTGGTTCGGCCAGAATTCCCCGTTCATCCTCAATGCGCTGAGCTTCCTGGCGGCCATCGCGGCGGTCCTCTCGATCCCGAGGCGGCATTCCCCGCATGTCCGGTCGGGCCAGGGGCCGTCCGACGTGCTCGGCGGCTTCGCCTACTTGCGGCGGGATCGGCGGGTCGCACTCCTGTTCGGGCTGATGGCATTCTTCGGGACCGCGGGGATGGGCTACAACGCGATGCTCTCGGCCTATGCCCGCGACTCGATCGGGACCGGAGCGCTGGGATACTCGGTGCTCCTCGCGTGCGTCGGGCTGGGGGCGGTGGCCGGCGCCTTGATCGTCGCCCGGGTCGGGGGCCGGCTCCGGCGCGAGGACCTGATCGTCACCGGTCTGGCCCTGTTCGCCCTGGCCCTGGCCGGGGCGGGCCTCCTGCCGGGACTTCTGGGGGACCACCGGCCGTCGTGGTGGCCGATGACCGTGGCGATGCTCTGCCTGATCGGCACCGGGTTCGGCGCGATCACCTTCACCTCGTCGATCCAGACGATGGTGCAGCTCGACGTCCCGGATCAGCTCCGGGGCCGCGTGGCGGGGGTCTGGATGGTGGTCTTCTCCGGCTCGGTCCCGCTCGGGGCCTTGCTCACGGGGCGGCTCTCGCAATGGTTCGGGGTCGAGCCGGTCCTGGTCGCCTCGGGGGTGCTCTGCGGCACCCTTGCGATGTTGCTCGGCGCGAGCCGGATTCTGGACCGGATCGGTCGTCGGGCGATCGGACTCGAGCCCATCGAACCCGCGATGCCTCCGGAGTGATCGCCCGACGCCAGCGATCCGACCTCCGCCCGAAGTCGAAGGGGGCGAGACACCTGCCCCCCTTAGGGAGTCTCGGTGTTCGCTCCCCCCCAGGGCCTGGACGAGCTACTTGGCGTTCGTCTCGTGCAGCAACTCGTTGACGGAATCGATGATCCGTTCCTCGACGTCCTCGGCCCAGGGGCCGGGCTGGCCGTAGTAGATCATCGCTCCCGCCCCTTCGTAGCCCCCTTCCTTGAGCACGCGGAGCGACGGGATGTAGGCCATCACGTCGTTGCAGTAGGCGGAGACGAAGGTGTCGGGGCCGAGGTTCCGCTTAATTCTCAGGGCGTAATCGACCACCACCTCACCCCCCAGGAAGAACCAGGTCAGGTCGCCGAGCCTCCAGACCTGGACCGGATAGGGGTAGGACTGGGGGAGCGATTCCCCGGCATCGAGCCGGGCCAGGAACATCTTCGCCCGATTGGCCAGGGCGAATTGGTCGGCCTTGGCCTCGGCCTCCCACTGCGATCGCCCCGGGATCGGGGCAAACTGCAGGTCGATTTCCTCGTAGGCCGACCGCAGGGGACCGAGGACCGGCCGGAGCGGCCCCTTGACGGTCCGTCGCACGGCCTCGGCAAGCTGCTTGCCATAATTCTCGGCCAGCTCGACGGTCCGGCGCGGCAAGGGATTCTGATCGGCCCCGCACCCGGCCACGAACAGGGCGACGGCATCCGGGTACGATTTCTCCAGCTCGATCATCGCGTAACCGGCATAGTCGCCGGAGTAGTAATTCTCCGAGAGCGTCGTGCAGTGGCAGGCATAGGAGAAGACCACCCCCCTGACCGTGCCGTCCGCGTCCTTGATGCAGAGCACCGGGACGTCGTGATCGACCGGCCCCTTCAAGGCCGTCGCGGCCCGGAGTTCGTCCGCCTTGTTCTGGTCGTTCTCACGACGGTTGACCGCGAATCCGGCCTCGCCCTGGCCCCACGACAGGCGAGTCTCGGTCAGATTCTCGATCGCCTGCCCGGAGAGTTCCACGATCATCTCGCCGAGCAATTCCGTGTACGAGTCGACCCGATGCTTCTGCTCGTCGTCGAGCGGATACATGGTGATCAGGTTCGTCCCCACGACCGGCCCGGTGTGCGTGTGCGAGCAGGCCAGGACGATGCGATCCATCGGGACCGCGTGGCGCTCGGCGATCCTCTGCCGGACACTCAGGGAGAACTCGCGGTCAATCCCGCAGAGGTCCAGGGTCACCATCAAGGCCCGGGTCCCGTCCGGATCTTCGAGCGCCATGGCCTTGGCCCAGAGGTCGTGCAAGACCCCCTCGGACGGGCGACTCCGCGACCCATATCCGGCCATCCACATGGGACGTTCGGGGGTGATGGCGACCTTGGCCAGACCGGCCTTCCAGGCGTTTTTCTCCGAGGCCGTCGCGGTCGAGAGCAAGACCGACCCGACCAAGGCCCCTCCGAGAAGCCATCGAAACACGAGTGCCATCCTCATTCTCCGAGCTGTCGCGTCAAGAAGTGCGAGAACCATCGAACCTGAGAACCCCGTCACGCCTCCGGAATCGCGCCACGGGGCCCATCGCGGTCGAGACGGCCTTGATGATGGGGTGATCCGGCCGGGCTGTCAACGCGCCGAAGCCGTCGGCCGGGCCACCGCGCGTGGTCCGGGTCGGGCGTACGGTGCCATCGAGAGCCCGGGACCGGCGAGCTTGCCCGAGCAAACCGGGGCCGGTCCGGGGTCCGATCCTCGTCCAGGCACGCTCAGGCGCACCAGTTGCGCCGTTCTTCGTTGCGAATATGGTTGATGCCGATCCGGGTGTCTCGGATGAAGTCGAGCACTTCCTGCACTTCGGGGATCGACCCGAGCCGAGTCTCGACCCGTTCCAGGGCCTCGCCCTGGTTGCGGCCTTCCTGGAACAGGGTCCGGAAGGCTTCGCCCAGCGCATCGATCACCGAGGGCGGGGTCCCGATCCGCTGTAGGCCCTGCAAGTTCAGCGAGGTGATGCAGTTGTACCCCTCCTGGACGACGAACGGCGGCACGTCCTTGGTGCTGCCGCCGAGCCCGGAGAAGCGGACCAGGCGGCCGATCCGGACCCGTTGCTGGATCACGACGTGGCTGGCCAGGTCGCAGCAATCGCCGATCTGGACGTGGCCGGCGAGCAGCACGTCCGATTCGAGCAGGCACGAATCGCCCATGATCACGTCGTGACCGAGGTGGGCGCCCCGCCGCAGGATGTTCCCGTTGCCGATCGCCGTCAGCCCGCCCCCCTCGACGGTGCCCCGGTGGATCGTGACGTAATCGTGGAAGGAGTTGCCGTCGCCGATGATCAGGCGGGTCGGCTCCCCCCGATACGTGCGCGACTGGGGGCCCTTGCCGATGACGGCCTTGTAGCCGACGTAGTTCTCGCGGCCCATCTCGAGCGGGCCGCTCAGGCACGCGTAGCCCTCGATCACGCACCCCGGCCCGATCCGGGCCGGGCCTTCGATAATGACATAAGGGCCGATCCGGACGTCGGGAGCGATCTCCGCGTCGGGACCGATCACGGCCGTCGGGTGGATCAGTCCGGAGACTGCCAAGGTCATCGTGACTCGCCCTCCGCATGGGTCGCCCGGCCTGGCTTTGTTCGACCAGCAAGTTCCAGGATCGACCCCAGGGGATCCGGAACTTGAGGGACTTCGGAAGCTCAGGCCCCGCACCGCCGGGACGACTTCCCCGGCGGGCGGTTCTGGTCGCGGCTGATCGCGCCCGATCCTTCGGCCCACACCGGCACGATTCTCATCGAACCGGGGCGATCCGGCCCTCGACCTCGTCGTGGTCAGAAGGCCAGGGCGGCTGGGGCGGAGAAACCCTCGAATCGGGGGCGCAGGTCACGAAGAAGTGGAATCGAATTCGAGCGGATCGGCGCCACAGGTCCGTTGCCCCGTGTCGACGGTCGTCGTAACTCGGCGGGGTGCGATCTTCGAGACCTTGAAATAGAGCAGAACCGCCCGGGCGTAAAGGCCAATCTTCTCGATCTGCGGCCCCAACGTGCCCCTTCACCCCTCAATCGACCCCCGTTCCGCTGTTGCCCGATCACATGCCCGACGCCAGGTTGGTGATGACCGAGATGTACGCCATCACGAAGGCGACCACGATGAAGAACACGAACCCGCCGATGCCGATGGTGAGAATCGGCTGCACCAGCTGGCCGAGGTTCGACACCATGCGTTCGGCCTGCTCCTCGTAGTCGTCCGCCAGGTGATCGAGGGCCTCGGGCAGCTTCCCGGTCTCCTCACCGGACGAGAGGACCTGAATCACGTCGACTTGGAAGAGACGGGTCCGATCGAGCGCCTCGCTCAGCTCGGTTCCCGCCAGCACCTCGGGACGGGCGCGGGCCACGGCCGCCCGGATCGGGGCCGCGTGCAAGACCTCGCTCGTCAGCCGGAGCGAAGTGTCGTAATCGACCCCGGCTTCCAGCAAGGTCGAGAGGGTCCTCGCGAACCGAGTGGTGTCGAGTGTCCGCATCAAGGTGCCCAGCACCGGCAGCCGGAGGGCCAGGCGGTCCATCAGTCCCTTGCCGGCCGGGGTCCGGTAGGCCCGGATGACGCCGAACCCGCCCGCGACCACCAGGACCGGCACCAGCCACCAGCCCACCCCTTGCATGAAGTTGCTCAGCACGATCAGGGCCTGCGTCGGAGCGGGCAAGTCGACTCGTCCCCGCGTCATGTCCTGGAGAATCTCGACGAATTGCGGCAGGACGAAAACGGTCAGGAGCCAGCCGACCCCCAGCGCGATCAGGACGACCGACACCGGATAAATCATGGCCGAGCGCGCCTTGCGGAACAGCCTGACGCGGTTCTCGTAGTGCTGGGAAAGCTGCTTGAGGACCTCGGGCATCCCCCCCCGGGCCTCGGCCACCTGCATCATGCTCCGCATCATGCGGTCGAACGCGCGAGGCTCTCGATTCATCGCCTCCGAGACGGAGTCGCCCCGGCGGATGGAGGTCTGCAATCGGGCGATCACCGGGCCCAGCGCCGTCCCTCGGAATTGCTTCTCCAACGCTCCGAGCGCCCGAAGCAGATCGACCCCCGCATCCAGGTATCCGGCGAGCTGTCGGCAAAACGTCGCCAGATCCGTCGATCGGACCGATCCGAACATGATCCGCTCCAACCACGACGCCTTGCCCGAGGGGGCGGCGCGACGCGATCGAGGCAATTCGGACGGATCGCCCGGGTTCCGACCTTCACCGGGGGGCCGGCCGCGTCGCGGGGACGAGCCGGACGACGGCCCCGGCGTGGGTCGGAAGGTGCTCTGCGCGTCATCCAGGTCCGACGAAGGGAGCGGCTGTGGTCCTCGGCGGGGCCTCCGGGGTGGCCTCGGATTGCCGTCGTCGGGGGTGGTCATGCGGGCTCCTTCGTGCCGGGCTGGCGCGATTCAAGGGCGGTCAAGATCGAACGATCCTCGATGCTCCCACTATTATCGACCCGGTCGGGGAGGCTCGGCAACTCGGGGGTTCGCCTCAATCCAAATCAAAGCCGCTGAGCCGGGGCCTGCCTCGTCACCTGCGATCTCCAGGCGTGTGGGGTCCCCCCTTGACAGTCGATCGGCCCATCGGTCAACGTCGTCCGGTCCCGGGGAGAACGCCCGAAATCAGTGAGGAGCCGAGTCGCGGATGACCGAGCCGAAGCCCATTTCTCCCGTCGTGCGGCAGGCGGCCCGATTCCGGGCCTTGCCCCTCTATGCCTGGGTCGTCCTCGCGGTGTTGCTGGCCATCCCGACCGGGCTGCTGCTCGGGGTCGATGCCGGTTGGTACGAGCAAATCCCAGGCCCGTTGCGGGTGATGCTTCGGGCCTTCGCCTCGGGCCTGGATCTGGCCCCCCAGATGATCCTCCGGGCGCTCGGCGCGATGGCCGCACCGCTCGTCGTGCTGGCGATCCTCACGGCGATCGTCACCAACGAGATCCGAGGGTTCCAGGGAGCCCGGATGATGGGCTACTACCTCTTCAATACCACCGTGGCCATGACCGTTGGCCTGGCGATCGCCCTGCTCGTGCGGCCCGGCGAGGGGGCCTTGCTCGGCGGGAGCCAGGCCCTGGGACCGGGAGAATCCCGGCTGATCGACCGCTTGATCGACCGCCCTGCCCCTCGGGAACCGGCGCCCGGGAAGACCGTCTCGGAGATCGTCCTGGAACTGGTCCCGCGGAGCATCGGTGAGGCCTTCGCGACGAACAACCTGGCGCAGCTCGTGCTGGTCACGCTCGCCGTCGGGATCGCCCTGGCCATGCTCCGCAACCAGCAGCGGAGCAGCGGCCAGAAGCGCTATCAGGCGATCATCGACCTGATCACCGTCGGGTTCGAGATCCTGATGCGGATCTTGCTCTGGGTCGTGGCCCTGGTGCCGGTGGCGGTCTTCGGAGTCGTGGCCATCAGCATCGCCCGCGAGGGGTTCGACCTCTTCATCCGGCTCGGCTGGTTCGTCGCGGTCGTCCTGGCCGGCCTGTCGGTGCAGATGCTCTGGTACCTCGTGGAACTGGGCGTGCTCGCCCGGTTCGGGCCGATTCGCCTGCTTCGGGGGTCGGCCGACGTGATCGCCATGACCTTCAGCACCGCGAGCACGGCGGCGACGCTGCCCATCACCCTGCGGTCCCTGATCGATCGCCTCGGCATTTCTCGGGCATCGAGCCAGCTCGCCGCCTGCGTCGGCACCAACTTCAATAACGACGGGACGGCCTTGTATCAGGCCGTGGCCGCCCTGTTCTTCGCCCAGGCCGTCGGGGCGGAACTGGCCTCGGCCGACCTGCTCGTGGTGATGATGACGACCCTGCTGGCCAGCATCGGCGCGGGGGGGATCCCGTCGGGAAGCTTCGTGACGATGCCCCTGATCCTGGCCGCCATCCGGGTCCCGGTGGAAGCCTTGCCGATCTTGCTGACGATCGACTGGTTCCTCGATCGATGCCGGACCACGGTCAACGTCCTCGGCGATATGACCGTGGCCATCCTCATCGACCGTCAAAAGCCGGGCGACTCATCCTCGCTGCCGATCGACCCCGAGACCCCCGGAGTCACCGACCGCTGACCTCCGGCCCTCGGCGTCATCGCGCGAGCAGGCTCCGATACAGCGCCTCATAGCGATCGACGACTCTGGGCAAGGCAAATTCCGACTCCACCCGCCCCAGCGCGGCCTCCCCGAATGTCCGGGCCCGGTCCGGATCGTCCAGGAGCGTCAGGATCGCCTCGGCCCATCCCCGGCGATCGTCCGGGGGGACGAGCAATCCGGTCGGCCCTGCTTCGAGGAGATCCACGTTGCCCCCGATTTTCGAGGCGATGCAAGGCAGGCCAGTTGCCATCGCCTCCAGCAACGAGTTGCTCATCCCCTCGGCCACGCTCGGCAAGACGAACACGTCGGCCGCCCGAAGATAGGCGGCCGGGTCGCTCACCGGCCCCGCGAAATGGACCCGGTCGCCCAGGCCCAGCCCCTCGGCCCGGGACGAGAGGCGATCGCGGTCGGGGCCCCCTCCCAGGAAGATCAAGTGGCCTTCGGCCCGCCTCGACGCGACATCGGCCCAGGCGTCGAGCAGCAGATCGAGGTTCTTCTGCGGATGAAGCCTGCCGGTGAACAGGACCCGGGGCCTCGGCGGCAAGTCTGCCTCCACCTCGCTCGGTCCCGGGTGGAACTGGTTCGGATCGACGCCGCTGGCCATCCGGACGATCCGATCCGACGGCACGCCGAGCGCTCGCCATTGCGACTCGATGTCCAGTGAGATCGCCGCGAAGGCCGAGTTCCGGAGGATGAACCGCCGAAGCACCGGAAACCCGCGGGTCCTCGCCAGTTCCTCCGCCTCGCCGAAGTACCCCGAACTGGCCGGTTGCACGAGCGTCGGCCGGTCGATCCTCGACTGGGCCACCCCGCTGGCCACGGCCTCCCAGAGGGCCTGGTGCGTGTGCACCAGGTCGTATTCGTCGCGCAGTCTCCTCAGGGCTCGAACCGCCCCCGAGACGAAACTCAGGCCGAATAGCGGGCCGATCGGCACCGAGTCGATCCACCGGTGAATCGTCACCCCGTGAACCTGATCATCCCGAGGGAGCCCCGACCCGCGGACCGACTGGGTCACGACCCGCACCGAATGCCCCCGGCGTGCGAGCTCGGCCCCCTGGGCCAGCGCCTGGCGCTCCGCGCCGCTGGCAAAGGGATGGAAATACGCGAGCAGGTAGCAGATCCGGAGCGGCATTTCATTCATGGCGGAAACGAAAGACGGCGCGGGTCGAACCCCGCGCCGTCCCTTGGTGTGGTCTCATTCCGCCGACCCGACGCGACCCGACCCGATCGGCCGGCGAGGACGACTCGCTCAATAATCGAGCACGAGCTTGGAATAATCCCGCCCCATGCGGTCGTAGATGCGACCGCTCATCACCGTGATCAGCGGGTAGGTCCGGGTCGGGGCGTCCCCGTTCGTCCCGGAGACGACGATGGACCAGTCGCCATCGGGGAGGAACTCACCGAGCTGGAATTCCCCCCGCTCGTTGGTCACGGCCTGACGCTCAGCGAAGGTCGCGATCGTGTTCGAGAACCGCACAACCGCCCCCGCTACCGGGCGGCCGGTTTCTTCGTCACGCACCCTGCCCTGCACCATTCGCGTCGCCGCGGCGAGGCTCGATCCCGGCACGCCCCCCGAGAAGGCCGGTCGTTGCGACTCCCGGAACTCCTCAAACGGCAAGGACGGCAGCGGGCCGATCCCGTCGATCGAACCGTCATCACTCGGGGCCGGCAGATCCGGAGGGCTAAGCGGCTCCGGCTCGATCGAGCGGTCCGGCTGGCCTTGGCTCGGCGTCGGTTCGGGCTGGGACGGCGTCTGGGGCTGAGGCTCGGGGCGAGGATCGATCGCCTGGTTCTCCAGGGCCGGCGCCCGCCCGACGCCCGGGGGATTCCCCCGCTGCCGATTCTGCTCGATCGAGAGCCCCGGCTCCGACTGCCGCTGGGGCGCCGAGCTCCCGGCCGGGGTGGACGGGCGATCCACGTAAATCGGCGCCGCCGACTCGACGATCGGCGCATCGTAAACCACGCTCGACGGATACACGATGCTCGACGGATACACCACGCTCGACGGGCTGACGAACCGCGTCGTCGACAGCACCGAGGTCGGGAGGTACGACGTCGCCACCAGATCGCTCGAGTAGTACCGCGTGGGTCGCAGGATCGAGCCGCCCACGAGATAGCTGGTCGGCAAGAGCGCGGTCGACGCGGACCGGTAGATCGTCGGTGCCAGCGTGTAACGCGCCGGCCGATAGACGACCGAGGAGGTCGGCACCAGGTACGAGGTCGACACAATCGACGTCGTCGGGACCACATACGACGAGACCGTCGGCACGACCGAGACGGTCTCGATCGGACTGATGTAGGTCGTCTCTCTCGGACCGAACAGCCCGAGTCCGTTGGCCTGGGCCGTCGTCGGCCCGAGGCTCACCACCAGGGCAATCAGCCCCGCGAGCGGGAGTGGGCGGAGGAACCGGGTCATGGGAGTCATCTCCAGGGAAATCAGTCCGGCGACCGGGTTCGACGCACGCAACGCGCCGAGGACGCCTGATCGACCGATCCAATACTTACTACCATACCACTCCGATCGACCACGACAAGCGGTACGATATGACGCAACGCGTTCACTCGGGGTGATCCTGGGAGAATGACCAGGGAACAAATTGCGTGCCGGGTCGTCCTTTGCGAAACTGCGGGAGGCCGTGACCACCGCTCTTGCGAGGAGGAACCCCCATGTCTCAGCCCCGCCCGGCGTCCGACATCCTCGACCGCGATTTCCTCGAAATTCGATCGAAGATCCTCGACCTCGCCGCGTCGCTCGATCGCCTCGACCGCGCATCGGACCGCGATCGCGTTGAGAATGACCCTCGACTCGACCAGTGCCGGACCGCCATCGAAACCCTCCTCCGCTCCGAACCGAACCGGGCCGAGGCGATCCAGATCCTCTTCTCCGACCCTTACCAGGCCGACTGGCGGCAACACTTGCCCGTCGCCCCCCGATTGGGATAAGCACCCTCCCTCCTCCCTGACCCCCCTTCGCTTCCCTCCTCGTCTCAAGGGGCTCGCGAGCGACCGGTTCCCTGAGCGTTTCTTGCCGATGCCGGCCCCCCGCGATCGCCCCGATCGGGTGCGACTCATTCCCTTTTTGAAGAATCGGGATTGTATTTCGGGTTCGAATTGAACAAGAATCAAACAAAGCGGCCGAGTCCGGCCAGGCCCGTTCTGTCTCGATGGGGACGCTGTATGACCCTGCTCCGCCCGACGCTCACCCTGGTGCTCGTCCTTTCGATCAGGCCGGTGATGGTCATGGCGACGGAGGAGCCGGCCGAGCCGCTGACCTTCGAACATGAGATCCGACCGATCCTCAAGGCCTACTGCCTCGATTGTCACGGGGGCGAGGAAGACCTCAAGGGCGGGCTCGACCTTCGCCTCAGGCGATTCGCCGAGGCCGGAGGCCGCAGCGGAACGGCGCTCATCCCCGGCTTCCCCGACGAAAGCCTGATGCTCATTCGGATGCAAGATGCCGAGATGCCCCCGGGAGAGGTGAAGGTCCCCCCCGAGTCCATCGCCCTGATCGAGCGATGGATCGCCGACGGTGCCCCGACCGAGCGCGACGAACCCGAGTCGATCCCCCCCGGGATCGGCATCACGGCCGAGGAGCGATCGTACTGGGCCTTCCAGCCGATCGAGCGCCCGCGGCCCCCGGCCGTCGAGGCGGTCGATCGGGTCCGGACCCCGATCGACGCGTTCATCCTCGACCGGCTCGAATCCCTGGGCCACTCCTTCGCCCCCGACGCCGAACCCCTCACCTTGATCCGACGCGCCAGTGCCGATCTGACCGGCTTGCCGCCCACCCAGGATCAGATCGACGCCTTCCTGAACGATCCCGAGCCGCACGCCTATGAGCGGATGATCGACCGCTTGCTCGACAGCCCCGCCTATGGCGAGCGATGGGCGCGGCACTGGCTCGACGTCGCCGGCTATGCCGACTCCGACGGCAACGGCTCGCAGGACACCCCTCGCCCCTTCGCCTACAAGTATCGCGATTACGTCATCCGAGCCCTGAACGCCGACAAGCCGCTCGACCGGTTCATCATCGAGCAACTGGCCGGCGATGAACTCGTCCCGCGTCCCTGGTCGGACCTGACAGACGATCAGCAAGAAACCCTCGCCGCCACCGGCTTCCTGCGGACCGTCGCCGACCCGACGTCGACCGGAGGGGGCGACCTGGCCCTCGACGCCAATCAGGTCGTGGCCGATACCCTCAAGGTCGTCGGCTCCTCGATGCTCGGCCTGACCGTCGGGTGTGCCCAGTGCCACGACCACCGCTACGACCCGATCCCCCATGCCGATTACTTCCGCCTCCGGGCCGTCTTCGAGCCGGCCCTCAACCCGCAGCAGTGGCGGCGGCCCTCGCAACGGCTCGTTTCCCTCCTGACCGATGAGGAGCGGAGCCGTTCCGAGGCGATCGAGGCCGAGGCCCAGACACTTCAAGCCGCCGTCGATGAGAAGACCCGGACCTTCATCGCGGCCGCGTTCGACGAGGAGCTGAAGAAGTTCCCCGAGGACCGTCGCGACGCCCTCCGCGATGCCTTCGAAACCCCCGCCGACCAGCGCAGTGACGACCAGAAGGCCCTGCTCGCCGCCAATCCGAGCCTCAACATCTCCGCCGGCACGCTCTATCAGTACAACCCGAAGGCGGCCGACGAGCTGAAGGCCGACCGCGAGCAGGTGGCCGCCAAGCGGGCCGAGAAACCGGTCGAGGACTTCATCGCCGTCCTCGACGAGATCCCCGACGTCCGGCCCGAGACCCGCCTGTTCCATCGCGGCGACCACCGCCAGCCGCTCGACCCCGTTGCGCCCGGCGGCCTGACCGTCGTCGCCCCCGAGGGGGAACGCTTCGAGATCCCGGACGACGACCCCGGCGTGCCCACCTCCGGCCGCCGCCTCGCCTATGCCCGTCACCTCGTCAGCGGGGAGCATCCCCTGGTCGGCCGGGTGCTGGCCAACCGGGTCTGGATGCACCACTTCGGCCGAGGCCTGGTCGAGACCCCCGGCGACTTCGGCATCCTCGGGCAGCGACCCTCGCATCCCGAACTGCTGGATTGGCTCGCGACCGAGCTGGTCCGCCGGGGCTGGAGCCTCAAAGCATTCCATCGCCTGATCATGACCTCGACCGTCTATCGCCAGTCGTCACGGATTGACCCGGGGCTTGACGCGATCGACTCTTCCAATACATATCTCGGCCGATTCCCGGTCCGTCGCCTCGACGCGGAAATCGTCCGGGACCGGATCCTGGCCGCCAGCGGCCGGCTCGACCGCTCGCCGTTCGGGCCCGCCATCCCCGCCGTCGAAGGGACCTTCGGCGAGGCGATCCCCGAGGGGAACGTGCCCCGTCGCAGCATCTACGTGCAGGTCCGCAGGTCGCAGCCCATCTCGTTCCTGGCGGCGTTTGACGCCCCGTTGATGGATGTCAACTGCGACCGCCGCACCCTCAGCACCTCCGCCCCCCAGGCGCTGATGCTCATGAACAGCCCCTTCGTGGTCAGCGAGGCCGAGGCCATGGCCGATCGCCTGATCGCCGAGACCCCCGCCGACTTCGCGACCGACCGGCTCGATGCCGCCCCCTGGGACGACGCCGAATCGTTCCGGGGCGATCACGGGGCCACCATGCCTCAGATGATCGCCTATGCCTGGACCCTGGCCTACCAGCGACCCATCTCGCCCGAGGAACTCGACCTCGCTCGTGCCTTCGTGACGACCCAGCGTAGCGTCCTTCCTCCGGAGCAGGCCGAATCCGGCCCCGATCGGGCGGTGCTCGCCAACCTCTGCCATCAACTCCTCAGTTCGAACGAGTTTCTCTATGTCGACTGATCCGTCTCGATGGGGCCGGCGAGCCTTCCTGGCGAACACCGGGTTCGGCGTCGGGGCGTTCGCCCTCGCCTCCTTGCTCAAGCAAGAGGGCGTCCTGGCCGAGTCTCCCCAGAAGCCGAACGAGAACCTGCCGCTCGATTTGGCGGCGCGTCCCCCCATGTTCGCCCCCAAGGCGAACGCGATGATCTCGCTGTTCATGCACGGGGGCCCCTCTCACGTCGACCTGCTCGACCCGAAGCCCGAGCTCTCCCGGCTGCACGGGAAGCAGTACGACGGCGACATCGCTTTCAGCTTCATCAATCGCGCCAGCAAGACCCTGATGGGGACCCCCTGGAAATTCCGGAAGCACGGCGAGTGCGGGACCGAGGTCTCCGAACTCCTGCCCGAGATCGCCGGGGTCGTCGACGACCTCTGCGTGATCCGGTCGATGCACACCGGGCACAACGGGCACGAGGTCTCGATTCGATACTTCCACGGCGGCCTCGCCGGGATCACCGGCCGACCCACCCTCGGCAGTTGGATCGTCTACGGCCTCGGCAGCGAGTCGGAGGAACTCCCCGCGTACATGGTCCTGTCCGACCCCGGCGGCCAGCCGGTCGACGGCTCCCACAACTGGTCGAGCGGGTTCATGCCCCCGCTGTACCAGGGGACTGTTCTGCGCCCGCAGGAGCCTCGGATCCTCAACCTCGATCCCCCGACGCATCTCCGGGGGACCATCCAGGAGAACAACCTCTCCTTCCTCGATCAGCTCAACCGGCGCCACCTGGAGCAACACCCCGGCGAGGACGACCTCGAATCCCGGATCCGGAGCTACGAGCTGGCTGCCTCCATGCAAGTCGCGGCCAAGGAGGCGCTCGACGTCTCCGGAGAGCCCGACTCCATCAAGCGCATGTACGGGCTCGACCACGACGACACCCGAGAGTACGGCACCCGATGCCTCATCGCCCGCCGCCTGGTCGAGCGCGGCGTCCGGTTCGTCCAACTCTTCCTGGGTGGTCAGCCCTGGGACAACCACAACTCGATCAAGTCGACCCTGCCCGGCATCTGCCGCCGGACCGACCGTCCCGCCGCCGCCCTGGTCAAGGACCTCAAGCAGCGCGGCCTGCTCGACACGACCCTGGTCCACTGGGGGGGCGAGATCGGCCGACTCCCCGTCACCGAGGGGGACCTGAACGACTCGGCCGGCCGCGACCACAACGGCCAGGGATTCTCCATCTGGATGGCCGGCGGGGGCATCAAGGGCGGCATGACCTTCGGCGCGACCGACGAGGTCGGCCACCGGGCCGTGCAGGACGTCGTCACCCCGAACGACTTCCAGGCCACGGTGATGAACCTGCTCGGACTCGACCACGAGCACCTGATCTATCGCGCCAATGGTCGCGAGCACCGGATCACCGACGGCCGACCCTCCCAGGTCGTCGAGGGGATCCTGAACTCCCCCCCTCATCGCGACGGTTGACAGATCACTGGAGCATGCCCCGGCCCAGCAAGGGCCAGCATGCCTCCACCCTGCCGTTTCGGTGCGCCAGGATCCGATCGTGCAGCACGAAGGTGAAGTCACTATAACCCGGAATCACTTGAACACGATCACCGATATTCAGTGACTCATCCTGCGCCACCTCCACCGTCGCGTGTTCCGCCGAGAGGCCGAGCACCTGACACCCCGGATGCTTCGCCACGACCGGCGGCGTCTGGAAATCGCTGATCGACTTCCGACCGATGTCGAGGATCGCCCGATCCGGTTCCGGGCGGCTGACCACCGTGGCCAGCACCGCGATCGCCGGCCGATGCCCCGCCACCCGGCAGATCTCCGTGTAGTAGCGGCAGGCGAAGACCCCTCCCCCGGCCTGCAGTTCGGTGATCCCCGGGATGTCGGCGGTGATCTGGTACGAACCCGACCCGCCCGCCGACACGATCCGGCAGGCCAGCCCTGCCCCTTCCACGGCCTCCTTCGCCTCCAGGAGCCGGCCGATTGCCTCGTCGATCGCCCGCCGCTTGGCCTCCGGATCGGGGATGAACAGGGTATGCCCCTCGTATCCCATCAACCCATCGAAGCGCAACCCCGGGGTCCCCGAGACGCGCCGCGCCAGGTCCACGGCCGCCCCTGACGACCGCACCCCGCACCGACGCATTCCCAGATCCACATCCACCAGGATCCCCACCTCGACCCCGGCCTGCACCGCGGCCGATCCCATCGCTCCCATTTGATCCGGATGATCCGCCGTGGCCTTCACGTCTCCCCGGCGCTGCAGGGCCGCCAGGCGAGCGACCTTCGACGGCCCCACCACCATGTGAGCGATCAGGATGTCTTCGACCCCGGCCGAGGCCATCACCTCGGCCTCCGAAACCTTCGCCACCGTCACCCCGATCGCCCCCGCCTTGCGCAGCTGATGGGCGATGGCCGGCGACTTGAACGCCTTCGCATGGGGCCTCCACTGGACTCCCCGCGATGCGAGGTGGCCGGCCATCGTTCGAACATTCGCCTCGAACGCGTCCAGGTCCAGGAGCAGGGCAGGGGTGTCCAGCTGATCGAGCGGCAGGCCGACGGGACTCAGGAGCATGGGCGAAATCCTTGTACGGTTTTCCAGGCAACTGCTGCATCTCAAGGCTTCGGGAAGTCGCCCGGCTCAGTCGATTCGAGTCTGGGAGGGACCTCGGGCCGATTGCCGTCGTCGGCCCGAGATCGTCGTCCGGGTCATCTGGTCGGCCCGACGACGGGGCGGACCCAGGCGAGGAATTGCCTCGCGTCGAGGTACCCCGACTGATTCGCGACGATCTGCCCTTCCGGCGTGATCGCCGCCAGGGTCGGGACCGACGTCAGGCCGAGGGCCCGCACCAAGGCTTCGTGCGCGGGGTCGTTCGCGTCGATCTTGAGCGGGACCGTCTGGCCGTTTATCAGGTCCACGACGCGGGGATCGCGGAACGTGGTCTTCTCCAGTTGGCGGCACCAACCACACCCCTGTGACGAGACCGACACCAGGATCGGCCTGCCTGTCTGGACCGAGTGTTGCCGAGCCGTCGTGTAGCTCTGGTTCCAGGCAATCCCGTTCGCCACCGCCGCCATCGGCAGCAGCGCGAAACTCGCCAGGGCCATCATCGCGAACCGTCGTGATCGTGGCATCATCGTCATGACCGGTTGATCTCCCCATCCTTGTGATCGAAACGCGACCCGGGGGGACGCCGAAGCCCATCGCCTCCGCCGCCCCCAGAACGTTATCGGGTTTCGACCTCGATTGGCGGTGACGACGATTCTCCGCGCTTGCAGGTTGTGCGCACGAATCGGGTCGAGGTTCATGTGCCGGGCACGCCGGATGCTCCGCCGTCATCACCGACCGGACTCCCCCGGCCTGGATGCTCGAGTCCCAGCAGCGCGAGCGAGTCCCGGAAGATGACGCGTTCGATGGCCTCCGAGTCGAGGCGGGGCAGCGAGGTCCCTTCCACCATCCGGTTCAGGTTTCGCAACCCCTCGATGGTCGCATTGACCGTCGTAAACGGGTAATCCGTCCCGAAGAGGACTTTCGACCAGACCCCGTATTCCTGCACGAGCATCAGGCTCTGGTAGAGCTGGAATGGGCGGTAGTGCAAGGCACTCAGATCCGCGTACACATTCGGATGCTTGCGGATGACCGCCACACACTCCCCTTCGTAGGGGTGGCCGAGATGTGCAAGGATGATCTTCAACTCGGGGAATCGGATCGCCACGCGGTCGATCAGCCGGGGCAAGGTGCAATCGAGCGGCGCCTGCGACACGAACGTCGTCCCCGTGTGCAGCAGGACCGGGAGCCGGTGTCGACTGGCGTAAGCCCAGATCGGGTCGAGCCGCTCCTCGTCGGGGGAGAAACCCGCATACATCGGCATCAACTTGATGCCACGCAGCCCCAGATCCCGATGCCCTTCGGCGAGTTCCCGCTCCCAGCCGTCCTGGGTCGGGTCGAGCGAGAGGAAGCCGATCAGCCGGTCCGGATGCTCGGCCACGTAGCGAGCGACGTCGTGATCATCGACCCAGAGGCCGCTCAACCGCGCCTTGCCGCCAAACACGATCGTCCGGACGTCCGGGACCGACGATCGCTCGTAATCCTCGAAGCGGACCGTCAAGTCAAGCTCTTCCCCCGCCTTCGCTCGACGCGCCTGGAGGCGGAAGTCGTCCGTGAAATGGTCCGGGTACGTCCATGTGTGGCTATGAACGTCGATGATCATCGCCAGTCCCTCTCAACCCCGTGACATCTGATCAATCGTTCGAGGGCGACTGTCCCCCCCGGATCAGCCCCCCGGGGGCGATGCCACGCCAATCCCCGGTTCCCTGACCAATTTCCAGACGTCTGGCCGCATGTTGTTCCCCGCCACGACCCAGAGCGCATCCTTGAAGACGAACACGCTCGCCGCGTGACGAGGGGCCCAGGGCGTGTCGGGGATCTCGTACCAGTTCACCCCATCCGTCGAATACCAGACGTCGTTCCGATTGGCGCCCGAGTACCCTTCCAGCACCCAGAGGCGATCATCAAACACGGCGACCTCGTGATACTGCCTCGCGGCCCAGGGCGCGCGTCCGGTGTGCAGGGTCCAGTGCCTTCCGTCGTCCGAACTCCACACGTCGTTGTAATACGTCCGGCTCGGCGTCTGGGGCGTGTCATACGTGCCTCCCCCGAGAATCCACATGCGATCGCGATGGACCGCCGACCCTCCGATCATCCCCCGGGGGCTCCAGGAAGGGCCCTCCGGGATCACCTGGTTCCATTGCCTACCATCGTCCGAAGTCCAGATGTCCTTATAAAAGACCTCGTCCGACGGGGCGAATCCCGGCATCGTCTGGCCTCCCATCACCCAGATCTTGTCTCGAAACGCCAGGGTGTAATGCAAGGCACGCGGGCCCCAGGGCACAGGTTCCCGCTCGTTCACCAACGTCCAGGAGCGGCCGTCCTTGCTCTTCCAGACGTCAGGCTGATAGTGCCCCTGGTTCACGTCACCGCCGATGATCCACATCATGCCGTTGAAGACGGCATAGCCGGCGGTATGCCTCCCCTCCCAGTCCGAGGTCGGGTCGAACGACGGGTCGACGAAGGTGTTGGGCTTTGCGAGGACCCAGTCCGCTCCGTCCTCGCTCCTCCAGACCTCGTTGTTGCAAATCCGGGGGAAATGGGCCTTGTCGCCCGGGTTCCAGCCGCCGATCAGCCACATCGAATCCTGGAACACCAGGGCCCCTGCCCCGTCTCTCGCCGCGAACGGCGCAGAATCGGTGACCTTGATCCAGCGATAGGTGTTCACGCCCTGGGACGGCGAAATCGAGAAGCGACGCGAGTCGACCAATCCCGCTGCCCCCCCTTCCACCGCGAGTCGCAGCCGGCAAGCTCCGGAGACCCGGTCCGGGACCGTCCAGAGCCATTCCCCGCTGGCCCAATCAACCCGGTCCACCATTTCCCAGGTGGTTCCAGCGTCCTCGGAAAACTCCAGGACCGCCTGCGAAGCGCCGGGGAACACGCTGGGCGTCCAGGTGATCCAGTGCAAGCTCCCCACGGACCAGGTCTCCCCCTCATCGGGGGTGGTCAACTCCCGCTCCGCACCGACACCCCGACTCCCTTGCGAGGCACGAGCGTCGCCGAGCAGAACAGCCATGAGAAGCAGCGAGAAAATCCCCATGTCCGAATCCCACCGAGATCGAGTGCTTTTCTGGAGACGACAACCAGGACGGAATCGTACGACGGTGGCGCCGAGACATCCAGAGGGTTGAGCGCGGTAATCGTCGCGAACCCTTGCTATGCTCATTGCCAATCCGCAAGCCGCGCCCATCGCGCTTCGAAGTCCATCCCGCCCGAGGACCCTCGTGAAGCACTTACCCATCGGCCCGCTGCATTACGAATTCAGCCGCCATCACGAGCCCCGGCTCCGGATCGAGTCGGGGGAAACCGTGATCGTGGCCTCGGAAGACGCCCTCTCCGGTCAGATCCGGACCAACGCCGATCGCCGCGACAAGGTCGCGATGCCCTACAGCAACCCCCTGACCGGGCCGATCTGGATCGAAGGCGCCGAGCCTGGCGATTCCCTCGCGGTCACGATCCACGAGATCCGGCCCACCCTCGGTCAATGTGCGACGCGCACGGCCGACCCCAAGCAGCTCTGCGAATGGCTCGGCACCGATTGCCCGCACGGCACCCACGTCTGCCCGATCCGAGAGGACCTGATCCACTGGAGCGATTCGATCACCATCCCGTATCGCCCCATGATCGGCTGCATCGGCACCGCTCCCGACTGGGGAGCACCCACCACCGCGCCTGCCGGCCCTCACGGCGGGAACATGGATCTGATCGAAACGGCCCCGGGCAACACCATCGTCTTCCCGGTGTTCGTCCCCGGCGGTCTCCTCTCGCTGGGCGATGCTCACGCCGCGATGGGGCATGGCGAGCTCTCCGCAACGGGCCTGGAGATGCCGGCCGAAACCACCATCACAGTCGACCTCCGCAAGGGGAGAACGATCCCCGGCCCCCGGATCGAGTCTCCCTCGGAAATCATGGCCATTGCCAGCGGGGCGCCCATGGAGCGATCGACGGCCCAGGCATTCGCCCACTTGATCCTCTGGATGGAATCGGAGTTCGGCTGGGACCGCTGGCGGGCGTACGACCTCCTGACCCACGTCGCCCGGCTCTCCATCGGGTACTACGGCATCGGCACCGTGGCGGCCAAGATCGACCGCCGCTACCTCACCGGGGCCCATCCCTGATCCATTCTCCAGTTGAGTCCCCCTCGGCAACTCAACCGCCCAGCGCCGCCTCCGCCTCCAGGATCGGTTGCAGCAGCGACCGGATCTCCCTGGCCTCGTCCTCGGTCACCTGACGTTGCGGCGGTCGGGGTGGCCCGAAGTCTCGCCCGATCAGCCGCAGCGCGGCCTTCAACAGCGAAATGTTGTAGGAATCCGCGGCCCGGGCGCGACCATCCTCGATCGGGCGGAGCAAGGCCAGCACCCGCATCGCATCCTGGTAGCGGCCCTCGCTGAGTGCCCGGTGCATCGACAGGGTCAATCGAGGGCACACATTCCCCGCCCCCGACGTGTAGCCCGTGGCTCCTGCCAGGTGGAAAAACGGCGCGAATCGCTCGGCGGTGCCGCAGTACAGACCGAACCGGCCATCGACCCGAGACGCGAATCTCGTGAACGCGTCGAGATCATTGACCGCATACTTCACCCCGACGAATTGATCCGAGGCTCCCAGCTCGATCAACATCTCGTCGCTCGGGAACGGACCCTTCTTGTACACGAGGAAGGGCCTCGGGAGCCTTTCCATCAGGACTTCGAAATAGTCTCGCACCCCGGCATCGCTCAAATACGGATGGACCGGAGGCATGACGAGCAACGCATCGGCCCCTGCCTCGATCGCCCCGGTTCCCGTCTCGATCGCATGGCCCAGCCCCAGTCCAATCGGCGCGATCACGACCCCCTCGTCGCCCATCCCCTTCCGTGTCGCCCGGACGCAGGAGATCACCTCGGCGGACGAGAGCGAATGGAATTCTCCCGTGCCTGCCCCCGGCAAGACGACGCGAATCCCCTCCTGATGCACGGCCCGGACGAAGTCCTCAAGGACCTCCGGCAAGACCGTCCGGCCGTCCTGGGAGAACGGGGTCGGCGGGACGAGCTGAACGGTTGACAGCCGCGTTCTGTCGAAATCCATGGAAGAACCTCGATCGGTTTCGTGTCGAGCGTCGCGATCTCGGTCGCGACGCCGGATTCGCAAGGCCCGGACTTCGCCCCGCGTCCCCCTCGTGTTGCGTCATCGGGACACAATGGAGTTGAGCTATGCTCTCTCCTTCGCTCTGTTCACGACCGACCGCGTCGGGTCGAGGACAAGCCAGCAGACCGCCCCGGCGAGATAGACGGCGGAAAAGAGGTAGAGCACCAGTTCCCAGTCGGCTCCTGAATCCCGAATCTCATCGAACAGGTAACCGACCACGACCGGGCACGCCATCGCGCCGAAGTTGCCCGCCATGTTCATCACGGCGAAGACGGTGGCGGTATGGCCTCCCGCGATGTCCATCGTGGTTGCCCAGGTCGTGGGGCCGGTCATCCCGAAGAAGAAGGTCCCGATCGTGATCAGGAAGACCGCCCCCGCGGGATGATGGATCCAGGCCGCGGCCAACATGGTCAGGCTGCAGACGAGAAGCGCCCCCGCGGACAGGCCACTCCTGCTGAGCCAGGGTTTTCCCGTTCGCCTCAAGATCAGGTCAACCCAGTAGCCTCCCAGGAAACTGCCCACCACCACCCCGAACAGGGGCGCCATCGATAACATCCCCGCGTCCTCGATCCGAAGCCCCCGGCTCCGTTCCAGATAGGCAGGAAACCAGGTGATGAAGAACGCATATCCGAACGCCCGAAAGAAGGATTGGCCGCAGAACGCCCACATCCCGGGGCTGACCGCAATCGAACGCAGCGCCCTCCCCGTCGAAATCTCCGGAAGCCCGGTTTCCGCGTCATCCCCCCCCCCGATCGCTCCGGCATCAGGAGACGCGTCGCCCTTCACCTTCCCCCATCGACCCAGAATCACGTCCCGTTCCGCCTGATTCGTCCCCGCGTGTTCGCGAGGGCTATTGCGATACCAGACCGCGAACAGAATCGCCCAGAGGATCCCCATCGCCGCGTACGCATGGAACACCCCTCGCCAGCCGATCAACGGGATCATCAGCACAGTCATCCCATTGGCAAGGACCGATCCCACCGACATGCACGCGGTTGGCACCGCCCCGGCAATCCCCCGCCGATCGACCGGGAACCACGCGGTGATCACCTTGGCCGAGATCGGGAAGAGCCCGCCCTGCGCGAACCCGGCCGCCGCCCTCGTCCACCAGAGGGCCGTCGCCGAATCGGCCAGCGCCGTGCCGATCGTAGCCAACGACCAGAGCAGGCTCAGCAACGCCAGGCCCCAGCGCGCCCCCAGCCGATCGCCGAGCCATCCCCCCGGCACCTGTGCCCAGAGATACCCGAGGAAAAACCCGCCCAGGACGTACCCCATCTCCCGATCATCCAGTCCCATCCGGGCCTGGATCGTCGACGCCGCCGGTGCCAGTGCCACGCGCGACAGATACGAAATCACCGCCGCCAGCGCCAGCGCCAGCAGCACGACATACCGAACCCGAGTCGGCTGTTCGAACTCTCCTGCGTCCGTGTGATCAAGCGTTTGAGTCATTGGCTTCCAGGTGTCCAGGCGTTCCTCGGCCTCGCCGCCTGCCGGCTTCCGGAGGCACGAGGCCAGGTCCCATGGCGACGCCCTCGCCCCCTTCATCGAGGAGGAACCAAGGGAGGCATGAAGGATCGTTCCTCCTCCCGATTCCCCTGTCAAGGTTCTGCCCCATCCGGTTGTCCGACTCGCCGCATGGTGCGAAAGCGGTTTCCAATCAATCGTGGAATCACAATCGGCCGATGGGAAGGGCTTCCACGAGCACTCGTGGACATCAAGCCATCGATCCCCGACGCACCCTGCTCGCGGAGGTCGCTCGAGAGGAGCCGAGGGAGCGTCTTGAAGATCAATTCAAGAGCTTGCACGTCGCATCCGAACCGGTGCAGCGCCCTCCCGCATCGGGGATCAACCGGTCGCGGCATCTCTCGCCCCCCCGGCTTGAAATCTCCGAAGAATCTCGGCGTGGTTCCCCGGGTCCGATGTACCACCGATGCTCACGGCTTGCTACCCTTGTCGGCTCTCCCGAGTGTCGCATCGTTCCCCGTTTGGGACGATCGAGCCCCTGCCATCTTGATCCGGAGCACCCCATGATCCTCTCCCTTGTCGCCCTGGTCCTCGGCCTCTCTCCGATCCCTCTCGACGAGCCTGCCGAGCTGCGGGTGATGAGCTTCAACATCCGCTACGGCACCGCCGGCGACGGCGACGATGCCTGGGAGCACCGCAAGGAGTTCCTGGTCGAGACCATCAAGGCCTTCTCCCCCGACCTCCTCGGGACTCAGGAGACGCTTGGATTCCAGCGCGACCTGCTCGCCGCCGAACTCCCGGGATACTCCGTGTTCGCCGCCGGCCGCGACGACGGCCGCGAACGGGGAGAGATGATGGCCGTGTTCTACCGGACCGACCGGTTCGAGGTCCTCGACCGCGGCCACTTCTGGCTCAGCGAGACCCCCGACCAGCCCGGCAGCACCAGTTGGGACAGCTCCCTGCCCCGCATGGTCACGTGGCTGAAGCTCCGCGACCTCCGCAACCCTGATGCCTATCCGGTCGCCTTCTTCAACACACACTTCGATCATCGCGGCCAGGTCGCTCGGCTCGAATCGTCCCGGCTGCTCCGCCGGATGATCGCCCGGCTGGCCGCCGATTCCCGGGTCATCGTCACCGGCGATTTCAACAGCGGAGAGGGCAGCTCCCCCTACCAGGCGCTCTTCTCCGAGGATGCGGAATCGGGCCCCAGCCTCATCGACACCTATCGCGTCGCGCACCCCGAGCCCGGTCCCGACGAGGGCACCTACTCCAGTTTCCGCGCCGAGGCCACCCAGGGTGCTCGGATTGACTGGATCGCCTGCTCCGCCGACTGGGACATCGTCGAAGCCTCGATCGACCGCACCTCCCGCGACGGCCGAACCCCTTCGGATCACTTTCCCGTCACCGCTGTCCTTCAGATTTCCATCGGTGAAGATAAATGATTTCAATATCAAGTGGCCGGGGTGTCAAAGGCATGTCGACTGGCCGGGGGGCCGCTCGACGCCGATAACCTTCCTGCCCGGACGATTTGCCCCGGGCGATGGGCCTCATCGCGGATGATCGACTCGGGGCCTCTCCCCGCTCGCTAGGGCCCGGCCGGTCCCCCACCAACCCGGCCGGCCGTTCGCTGTGGCCGACAGTCGGTGTGGGGGATCGGGCGATCCGGCCGACGTGCGGTCAGCGGGCACCCTCCTCGAACAGCTCGTCGCGGATGCCGGCCCGGATCTTGATCTCCTTGATCCCGCAATAGACGACCGGAACCACCAGCATGGTCATCACCTCGATGAGCATGCCACCGAAGCTCGGGATGGCCATGGGCACCATGATGTCGGACCCCCGCCCGGTCGACGTCAGGACCGGGATCAAGGCCAGGATGGTGGTCGCCGTGGTCATCAGGCACGGCCGCACCCGTCGCATCCCCGCCTCGACGGTCGCCGCCCTCGCGTCCTCGATCGTCTCGATCCGAGCCGCGCCGAAGCTCTGATCGAGATAGGTCGTAATGACCACGCCGTCATCCGAGGCGATCCCGAACAGCGCCAGGAATCCAACCCAGATCGCCACGCTCAGGTTGATCGTGTGGACCTGGAAGAGCTCCCGCATGTTCACTCCAAACACAACGAAATCCAGGAACCAATCCTGGCCATAAGCCCAGACCATCAGGAATCCGCCCGCCCAGGCGACGATGATCCCCGAGAAGACGAGGAGCGTGGTCGGCACCTGCTTGAACTGGAAGTACAGGATCAGGAAGATCAAGAACAACGCGAGCGGCAGCACGATCGAGAGGGTCTTTTGCGCCCTGATCTGATTCTCGTAGCTACCCGAGAACCGGTAGCTCACCCCGGCCGGCAGCACGAACTCGCCCGATTCGAGCTTCGATCGCAAAAATGCCTGGCAATCCTCGACCACGTCCACCTCGGCCTGTCCGGGTTTCTTGTCGAGCAGCACATAGGCCACGAGGAATGTGTCTTCACTCTTGATCGCCTGGGGGCCCCGGACGTATCGGATCTCGGCCAGTTGCTCCAGCGGAATCTGGGTGCCATCGGGGGCCGGGACCAGAATCCGGCCGAGCGTCTCGATCTGGTCGCGCAGCTCGCGGAGGTAGCGGACGCGCACAGGGTAACGCTCTCGCCCTTCCACGGTCGTCGTGATTCGCTTGCCGCCGATCGCCACCTCGATCACGTCCTGGACCTGGCGGATCATCAGGCCGTGCCGCGCGATGGCGTCCCGGTCGATGTCGATTTCCAGATACGGCTTCCCCACCACCCGGTCGGCGACCACCGCCGACGCCTCGACCGTGGGAACCTGCTTGAGCAATCCTTCAAGCTCCAGCGCGACCCGTTCGATCGTCTCCAGGTCCGGGCCGCGCACCTTCAGGCCCATCGGCGCCCGCATGCCGCTCTGGAGCATCACGATCCGGGCGGCGATCGGCTGGAGCTTCGGGGCCGAGGTGGTGCCGGGGATGGTGGCGGCGTCGACGATCTCCTGCCAGATGTCGTCGGTCGTCCGGATCTCGTCCCGCCACTGGCGATAGGGCCGGCCCTCGGGGTCAGGGATCAGCTCGCCCCGATCATCGCGGACAAACTCGGCCGTCTCCTCATCGAAGCGGAAGTTGAGCCGGTGCCCGGACTCGTCGGTAAGATACTCGGACTTGTACGTGATGATCGTCTCGATCATCGAGATCGGCGCCGGGTCGAGCGGGCTCTCCACCCGGCCGAGCTTGCCGACGATGAGGTCGACCTCCGGGATGGCGTTGATCGCCATGTCCTGGAGCTGGAGCACGTCGAGCGCCTCGCCGATCGAGGCGTGCGGCATGGTCGTGGGCATCCAGAGGTAGGAACCCTCGTCCAGATCGGGCATGAATTCCTTACCCAGCCCGGGGAAGGTGTGCGCCATCGTGACCCACGGCTTCGAGAGGCGAACCCCCTCCGGGTCGCCCCCCAGCGTGCCGACCGCCCCTGGGACGAACCCGAAGACCCGATCGAACCCGAGCCAGGCCGAGGCGCCGAGCAAGACGACCGTCACCGGCACCGAGAGGAACAGCAGCTTGTGGTCGAGGCACCAGCGCAGGAGCGGCCGGTAGATCACCATCTGGAACAGCACGAAGGCCCCAAGCAGCCCCCCGATCAGGGTCGCCACGAAGGCAAGATTCCGGAGGAATCCCTGCTCCACGCCCAGCGGTTCCCAGTGCCTCGTCAGCACGACACCCACCACGGCCACGGCCACGGCATTGGACAGATAGACGGCCGTCCGTCGCGACCACTGCGGCAGCGACGGCTCGATCAGCTGATACACCCCCAATCCGCCGACAATCGCTCCGGCCCACCACGCCAGCCAGACCCCGACGATCCCGCCTGCCACGACCAGCCCGATCGACACGATCGCCCTGAGCTTCCCCGCCCCGCCTCGACCGGTGAACAGCACATGCGCCGCGGGCGGGATGATCGTCAACGCCACGATGACCGAGGCGATCAACGCGAATGTCTTCGTGAACGCCAGCGGCCGGAACAGCTTCCCCTCCGCCCCGATCATGGTGAAGACCGGCAGGAAGCTGATCACCGTGGTCGAGACCGCCGTCAGCACCGCCGAGGCCACCTCGCTGGATGCCCGGTAGATCACCTCCAGCCGGGGCTCGTCCGGGTCCGCCTCGTCCAGGTGCTTGAGGATGTTCTCGCAAATGATAATCCCCATATCCACCATCGTGCCGATGGCGATGGCAATCCCCGAGAGTGCCACCACATTGGCATCGACGCCGAAGGTCTTCATGGCGATAAAACACATCAAGACCGCCAGCGGCAGCAGCACACTGATGAGGAACGAGCTGCGCAGGTGCATCACCATCACAATCACCACGATGATCGTGACCAGGATCTCCTCGACCAGCGCCGTGCTCAGCGTGCCGAGCGTCTCGTAGATCAACCCCGTGCGGTCGTAGAAGGGGACGACCGTGACCTGGCTGGTCGTGACCCAGCTCGGCCAGTCCGATCGTGAAGCCCCCCGAAGCCAGGAGAGCCACCCTTCCTCGTTCAAACCGCTGCCGTCGAACGCCTCGAAGCCGTGCCGAGCGGCGAAGGCTTCAACGGTGGCGCGGTCAACCCTCTTGAAATCAACGTCGGCGGTCGTCGGCAATCCCGGCGCGATCTCGTCGATCTTCGCCTTGATGTTCTTGATCGCCTCCAGGGGGTTGTAGCCGTAGCGGACGACGGCCACCCCGCCGACGGCCTCGGCCCCGGCCTTGTCCAGCGCCCCCCGGCGCAGGGCCGGGCCGAGGGAAACGGTCGCCACGTCCTTCACCCGGATCGGGACGTTCTCGGCCTGGGCAATGACCGATCCCTCGATGTCCTCGACGCTCTCCAGGAAGCCGAGCCCCCGGATCACGTACTCGACCTTGTTCACCTCGATCGTCCGGGCTCCCACGTCGACGTTCGACATCCGCACGGCGTTGAAGATCTGGTCCAGGGTGACGCCGAAGGCCCGCATCGCGTCCGGGTCGACGTCGATCTGGTACTCGCGCACGAAGCCGCCCACCGACGAGACCTCGCTGATCCCCTCGGCCGACTGCAAGGCGTACCGGACGTACCAGTCCTGAACCGTCCGCAGTTCGTCCAGGTCCCAACCGCCGGCGGGGTTGCCGTCGGGATCTCGGCCTTCGAGCGTGTACCAGAAGATCTGGCCCAACGCCGTCGCATCGGGCCCGAGCGCCGGCTGCACCGCCTCGGGCAGCGTCCCGGCCGGCAGGCTGTTCAGCTTCTCCAGCACCCGGGTACGCGACCAGTAAAATTCGACCTCCTCATCGAAGATAATGTAGATCGATGAAAACCCGAAAAACGAGTAGCTGCGGATCGTCTTGACCCCGGGGATCCCGAGCAGCGAGACGGTGAGCGGATAGGTGATCTGGTCCTCGACGTCCTGGGGCGATCGGCCCATCCACTCCGTGAAGACGATCTGCTGATTCTCGCCGATGTCGGGGATCGCGTCGGTCGGCACCGGGTCGCGCGGCAGGCCCCTCAGGTCCCAGTCGAAGGGGGCGACCATCGCCCCCCAGACCGTCACGGCGATGACCACCAGCGCCACGACGAGCTTGTTCTCCAGGCAAAAGCGGATCGCCCGATCGAGCATCGAGATCCTCGGGGCCGACTCCGGCGGGGCCTGCTGCTGCGGCTCAGTCATGATCGTCTCCCTCCCCCGAAGGACGCGACGAGCCGCCCCGGGCAATCCGCTCCACCTCATCGACGCACCGGAGCATCGTCGCCCCGTAGTACGGGTTGCGGGGCTGATCCCCCGACTGGAGCCAGGCGGCTCCTCGGCCGTCGAACGCCATCGAGCAGTGCATCCGGAAGACGTCCCCGCCGACGTCCGGGGCGAACGTCTCCAGGATCACCGGCATCTCCTCGGAGAGCAGCGCGAACCCGGCCCGCATCGGCGCGATCCCTCGGGCACTCGCCATCTGCTCGACCGCCACGCCCAGGTTCGCTCGCTCCCGTTCCCAGGCTTCCCGGGACTCGTCGCTCAGCACGGTCGCGTCGATCTCGAGCAGCACCCGTTTCAGGGTCCGCGCCGCGTCCTCGGCAAGGGCCGGGTCGTCCGAGGCCAGGGCGCCTTGCGCCTTGAGATAGGCATCCCAGAGCGTCTTCAATCCTTCCAGGAATCCGGGGGGCACGTCCGATGGCATCGGCCCGGCGGTCTCGGCCGGCGACCCGTCCCAGATCAATGAGGTGTCGGTCGCGCAGGTCGACATGGTGGAACCGAAGTACGGGTTCCGCACCTCCCCGCCCTCCTGGAGCCAGGCCGCACCCGTGTTGCCGAAGGCCATCGAGCAGAAATGCTGGGAAATCGGCCCGACCGACTCCGGCAGCCCGAAGGACACGATGACCGCCGGCATCACGTCCGACCACGCGTCGAAGCCGACGCGAAGCCCTTCGAGTCCGTCGGCCTCCGCCAGCGATCGGATCGCCGAGCTCAGCTCGCCCCGGGTCTCCATCCAGGCGTCGTGCGCCCCGTCCCCCAGCAGCGTCATGTCGACCGCCGAGAGCGCCTCCTCGGCCTGGTCGACGGCCGATCGGGCACGGTCGGGGTCGTCGCCGGCCAGGGCTCGCTGGGTTGCCTGGTAGGCGTCCCAGAGGCCGGCCAGTTGCTTCCGGAATGGCGTGGGTACCTCGAACGGCCCACCGGCCAGCATCGTCCCGGGTTCGTCCGTCACGCCAAATCGGTCGCGAAGCCGCCCGACATTGGTCGTCAGGTGCCCGACGGCCTCGCGGATCCTCCGATCGCTGGCGGCCCATCGGCCCTCGACCGCATCGTTGCGGAGTCGCATCGACAGCTCCTTCCAGAAGCGGGCGGTCTCTCCCTCAAGCTTCTCCGCATCGACCCCTGCCACCGCCTGTTCCACACGCTGCAAGGCGAGCCGCACGGCCTCGCGATCCCCGGCTTCGATCGCGCTCGCGGCCTCCCGGGCCGTCGAGAGAATCCGGCCGAACTGTCCCGCGACCGAGGGCGGCAGGGCCGGCCGCACCCCGCCCCCATCGCCGGAGGCCGACTCCGAGGCCTGCGCCTGCCCCCCGTGCTGATGCTCCCCGCCGGCCATGCCCCCCTCGGGGTTCATCATGCTCGGCCTGGCGGCGATTTGCAGGGCGCTATCGAGCTTGAAATTCCCCCGGGTGACGACCCGATCCCCCTCCTCCAGGCCGCTTCGGACGATGTATGAGTCGCCGGCCCGGGGGCCGAGCACAATCTCCCGGCCCTCGTAGGTCGGCGTCTCGGCGTCAGATCGTTCCACATAGACGACAGCCCGGGTGCCGGTCTTCAGAACGGCCGAGGCCGGCACGACCAGCGGCTCGGCCGACTCGTCGGCCGCCGCCGCGGCCGAGACGTAGCCGAGTGTTTCGGTCCGCACGAGGGGCATCCCGCAGACGTCGCAGTCGCCGGCGATCTCCTTCAACACCCCCGGGTGCATCCGACAGATCCATTTCCCCACCAGCCCGGTGTCCATCACCCGGCCTCCCGTCGCCACCTGTGCCCGCACGACGGCCCGGATGAACATGTCCGGCTTCAATTTCCCGCTCGGGTTCGGCACGTTCACCCGCACCTTCACGGTCCTCGTCTCGGCGTTCAGGACCGGGTCGATGAAGGCGATCGTCCCTGTAAAGACCTCGCCCGGGTAGGCCTCGGTGCTGAACTCGACCTCCTGCCCGTAACGAAGCCAGGACAAGTCCGATTCATAAGCATCCAGCTTCACCCACAGCCGAGTCAGGTCCGAGATCGTATAAATCCGGGTCCCCGTCTCAACGTAAGCCCCTTCCTGAAGATTCTTCTGAATGACGATCCCGGACATCGGCGCGTAGATCGTCAGGTGGTCCGACGGCTCCTGCCGGCCCTCGATCTCCTGAATCTGAGCCTCGGTCAGGCCCCAGAGTCGGAGCTTCTCGCGGGCCGACTCCAGCAGACGTTCCGCCCCAAGCACTCCCGAGGACGATCGGCGTTCCTGCGCGGCCTGGCGTGCCCGGATCAACTCCGCCTGGGCCGAGTACAGCTCGGGGCTGTAGATGGAGACCATGTGATCCCCTTGCTGCACCTCGACCCCCGTGTAGTCCACGAACAGGCGATCGAGCCGACCCGGGACCCAGGCAGTGATGTAGCCGAGCCTCGTCTCATCATAATCGACCTTGCCGACCATGCGGACGGTCGCCGTGACATAGCGGCGCTCCACCGGCTCCACCTTCAGGTCGAGCAGCTCGCGGGCCTCTCGGCTGATCGAGACCTCGCGCAGGCCCTCGGCCTCCGCGCCGCCGCCGTCGTCGGCCGGGATCAGATCCATGCCGCAGAGCGGGCAGTCGCCGGGCTGTGGTTGCCGGATCTGGGGGTGCATCGAGCAGGTCCAGACCGTCTCCGTGCCCCCCGTCGACGCCGTCGCGGCCCGACCGCCAGCGCTCCCTTCCCCCTCCGGGGCCAGCAGGAACCGACCAATCCCGACCCCGATGCCCAGGGCCGCCAGCACGGCGAGGCTCGACACCATGCCACCCGCCAGCCGAGCCGCCCTGCCCGCGGCCCGGGGAGTGCCCTGCGATCGCGTCTGACCTGAGATGCCGGACGAGGCCGAAGGGTCGCGTCCGGTCGACGGCTCGCGCTGCTGAGAAATCGTGTTCGCCAAGAGGCACCTCCCGCTCGCCCGGCTGGGCGTGCGATCGATCGGGGCGGGTATCGGTTGAGACGTGTTGTATCAGACGCACTGAAGTCGAGGATTCGTGTCGCTCACGAATGACGGATGACGAGCATCCTTCGGCCGATCGCCACCGACCCGCGACCCGATCGAGCCGGACGGCCCCGGGCGCATAGCGAACTCCATTCGGGCATCCCGGGCGCACCGAAGCACCTCGGACCCCTCACGCGGACGGCGATGCGTTCCGGCCGTCTCGGCAACGTGCAAGCCCCGGACGAGCACGATCGGGCCTGCTCCGATGCCCAGACAGCCCGACCAAGACTAGGTCGTGGCCGTCGTCGATCGCCTTCGAGCAATCAATTGCGCATCGCGCCGAGCGGTCGCGAGCCATGCCGACCGACCATCGCTCGACGAGCTAATTCAGGAGGTGTCGCGTGCGCAGATAGATCGGCACGCGAGGAGGGCCGGCGCAATCGGCGGGGGCCGGCCGAGCGGACAGACCAGACTGTTCGCCGGTCAGGAGGGCGTCGCCCGGCGTCGAAGGCAGGGACGGAACCGACGACCGTCCTTCCGGAGGCCGTGATTCCGATCGGGAGGCGGGGGGGGCCGACCCTTCGGACGGGCAGACGCACGATCGGCAGGCCTCCGCAACCGGGATCGCCGCCGGCGGAATGACGGAGAGGCCCGCATCCCTGGAGTCGCGATCGTGCGCCGAAGTCAAGCCCGAGCAGCAGCAGCACGCCTGCTCCCGCTCCATCCGGCAGGAGGCCGGCGGCGAGACCGCCTTGCCTCCCGTCGAGCAGGCCGAGGCCGTCTCCGCCACGCAGAGCACCCCAACGATCGCAAGGGTCGCGATCCAGGGGACGTGCCGGTGGTCACCTCGGGGAGGCATCAGCATCAACGTCTCGACGGTCTGGAGCGGTCGGAATCCCACCTTTTTGACTCTACGGCCCCCCCAGGAATGGGTCAAGGCCGGCCGCCTCGGCGATCGCCCGGATCCGGGCCGATCCCCCCTCCGCTCGAAGGCATGAGGGCACCCGGCGGGGGAATCGGACCGACCGCCAATGGCCCTCTGCGGGGCTTCGGTCGCGAGGCTCACCCGTGCACAGTCGTTCCTACGGTCTCGGCCGCATCGAGGTTCGCCCAACCGGGATCGGTCGGCGGGTGGGAGGGGCCACCAGGTCGAAGAATCGGCAAAGGCCGAACCCCCAATCGTCCGATGGAGACATTCGGGCTCATCCTGATGATCCCGTCGGCGAGCGTCCCGGGCACGCCGGCTCCCGTCGCACCGGAGCAAGGGGAACGATGAAACGACGCTGGTCCGCCGCCATCGAGGTGGCCCTGCTGGCCCCCGGGCTCCTCTGCGGATGCGCCCTGCCCGGCCCCATCCCGGAATATGCCGAGGTCGCCGAGAACCTGCAAAGAGCCTCGGTCTTCCCCCCGCACCTGATCGGCCCGGACGACCCGATGGCCGTGGCACTCGACCCCGCTCCGGCCCCTCCGGAGCTGGCCGGACCCCGGCCGGTCGACGACCTGATCCGCTTCGCCCTGGCCGAGAACCGGGCGGTCCAGGCCGCCTATTTCAACGTCAAGGCCCTGGAGCACCGGATCCCCCAGGTCACGGCGCTCGACGACCCGGTCGTCTCGAACACGATCTATCCGAGCGGGAGCAACGGCCTGCAAACCGCCTCGGGATACATCCCCTGGAACCTGTTGATCGCCCAGCAATTCCCCTGGTTCGGCACGCTCGCCCTGCGCGGCCTGGCGGCGGAGAACGACGTGCGGGTCGCCGTCGCCGAGCTGGTCACGGCCCAGCTCGACGTGGTCGAGGCCGTCAAGCGAGCCTACGCCGACCTGCATGCCAACGAGCAATCGGCCCGGATTCTGGAGCAGAACCGCGACCTCGTCGAGGACTTCATCGAGATCGCCCGCATCCAGTACGAAAGCGGCCAGACGAGCCAGCAAGACGTCCTCAGCGCCGAGGTCGCCCTGGCCGACCTCGACCGCGAGTTCGTCGGCATCCGCCAGGGGATCGAGTCGGCCCGCGCCGACCTGGCCGAGCTGATGCACGTCACCCCCGAGGCTCCCTTGCAGACGACGCTCGAGCTGCCGATCGGCGACGTTCCCGAGCAGATCGACCGGCTCTACCGCCTGGCCGTCGCCTCCCGGCCCGAACTCAAGGGCCGGCTCGCCGCCGTCGCCCGCGATGCCGCGGCCGTCGAGCTGGCCAGGAAACGCTCGGCCCCCAACGTGACGCTCGGCTTCAATTACGGCATGGTCTCGGAGGAAAACGCCCTCTCGGCCATGGCCAACGGCAACGACAACCTCGGCCTCTTCGTCGGCTTCAACCTCCCGATCTACCGATCGAAGATCGACGGCGCCATCCGGGAGGCCCAGGCCCGTGCCGTGGCCGATGCCCGGCTCTACGACGCCGAACGCGACGGCATCTACCGAGAGCTGAAGGACCTGCTCTCCCGGGCCCGCGCCCAGCGCGAGACGCTCGACCTGTTCCAGCAGAGCATCCTCCCCCGGGCCCGGGACGCCCTGGACATCGCCGTGGCCGACTACCAGGCCGGCCGCGTCGACTTCCTCACCCTGATCAGCGCCTGGCGTGAGGTCCTCCAGATCGACCTCCAGGTCGCCCGCTTCGAGGCCGAGCTGAGCAAGAGCCTCGCCTCGCTCGAACGGGCCGTCGGCATCCAGCTCCGGGACCATCCCCCGGCATCGGCCTCGCCAGGCACGCCCGATGACACCCCGGCCGATCCGGCCCCTCCCCTCCCCGCTGCCGATGACCCCGGGCCCTTCGCGACGGGCCTCCTCGACCCCGACCCGAGCACCATCGACGACTGATACCGAATCGCCCGGAACAGTTGCCTTTGTAGGGTCCGCTGTGCGGACCGATCTCCTGAAAGTTTCGAGGGATCGGTCCGCACAGCAGACCCTACGAGCGAAGACTGATCCAGGCGATTCGGTATGATCGGGTTCAACCGCCCCCGAGGACCGACGGCGACCCGAACGAAGAGCCGAGCCGGGTAGGCATCACCCCCGGCCTCCCCACCGCCTGAGAGCGGATCAGCCCCGACATCCCCATCGACCCGGCCGACGGCACCAGGCGGCGCTCTCTCAGTCGAGAGGCCCCCCCGATCGGGGTCCTGGCCATGCCCTCGCCGCCGATCGGCGTGCGAAGCGGAGACGCCTGAGGTGCCGTCACCGATCCCGCCGAAGGCCCCGGCTCCAGCACCCGCTGGGCGAGATAGCCCCCGAAACCGCCTCCATACGGGATGTACGCCCCCCCCATCTCCGATCGCGACAGCCGGCCGATCGTCCCCGCCCCATACCCACCCAATCCCTTCCGCATGACCCTCATCTGACCCCAGGCCAGCCCGGGCCCCATCCCCATCTCCATCGCCACCCCCAACACCACGACGCCGATCCAAATCCGCCGCGTCTCCCGTCCTCTTCGCCCCCCTCGAATCATGGCACCCCTCCCCCCGGTATTCCGGGGATTCAAACCCCCGCCTTCTCCTCTCGAGCCGGTGTTCTCTCTCGGGAAGCATACACCCCCGCCCGGCCTCGTCCCATCACGCCCCCGTCCTCTCGGCCGCAGCAACGATCCGGTGGACTGCCCCACGGATGGCGGGCGCCGGAGAAACCGTTACCCCGGCGCCCGCCATCCGTGGGGCAGTCCACTCATCGCAGCTCGGCCTGGAGGGATTTTCTGGAGACGCACCCCTGGGCCTCGGATCGGCCGACCGAGTCGAGGGTTCTCGAAGCTCGGCCGGCCATATCCAGTCGCGGGAACAAGTTTGCGTAGAGGGGGGTGCCCGTCGAATCGAACGGCTCCGCGTTATCCTGCGACGATCCCCGAATCCATGACGCCCCCGATCGGGGCAAACGGGCCCAGGTCGCCCGGGGGCGGCGGGATGTTCGGCAGCTCAGGTGGGAGCCCCGAGGCGTCATCGGGCGTCGAATCAGGGACGATCGGATCCGGCTCGGGCGTCCCCTCAAGCAGCGTCGGCACGGGCGAATCGACGGGAGACGCCGGGAGCGGTTCCGCGGCGAACGCATGCTCGCGATAGGGCAGGATTCGCTCGAGCGAGGCCCGGAGGGCCTTGAAATACTTGCCCGAGCCGTAGTGGGTCTGCGAGAGCTTCCAGAAGTCGTCGTCGCTGAGGGCCTCGTGCACGAACGGGATCGGGTGGAGCATTTCCTCCCGCTCGGAGATCGACAACAAGGCACCGCCGCCGAGGGCCTGGTAGGCGCGGATGATGGCGGTCAGCTGCAGCTCCTTGGTGTCGATCAGGGCCGTCCTCGCGTCCCGCAGGTCGCGCTGGGCGGTCAAGACGTCGAGGTACTCGGTCCGGGCGAACTGGAAGAGCTGGTTGGCGACGTCGACGGCCGACTCGAGCGCGGTCAGCTGCTGCTTCCTGATCTCGACGCTCTGGGAGTAGTTCTGCACCTCGGTCAGGCGGTTGACGACCTCGGTGAAGGCCTCCAGGATGGCCCGCTGGTAGTCGTAGATGGCCTGGAGCTGCCGGGCGTTGTTGGCCAGGTATTCGGCCTTGATCGCCCTCCGGTTGACCAGCGGGCCGACGAACCCGGCCATCAGATTGCCGGCCACGGCGGTCGGCGAGAACAGGCCGGCCATGTTGAACGACTCCCAACCGACCCCGGCGTTCAGGATCAGCTGGGGGTAGAATTCGGCCTGGGCGACCTGCACGTCGAGCCCCGCGGCGACCAGTTGTCGCTCCGCCTGGCGGACGTCGGGCCGGTTCTGGAGCAGTTGCGAGGGCACGCCGACGTCGACCGCGTTGATGTACAGGTCGAAGAAGTTCGAGGAGTCGCGCCCAACCGGCTGGGGGAAGCGATAGGTCAGGACGTTGATCCGGTTCTCGGTCTCGATGATGTCCTGGGCGAGGACCAGCTGCTCGCTCTGATTCCGGCGGAGTTCGGCCTCGAATCGCAGGACCGCCAGCTCGGTGTCCCTGGCGGCCTCCTTCCGGGCCTCGGCGACCTTCAGGCTTTGCTCCAGGAACGCATTGATTTGGTTCAGGTTCTCGAGTCGCTTGTCGAACGCCATCAGCCGGTAGTAGTTCTCGGCGATCTCGGCGACGAGGCCGATCCGGAAGGAATTCCGCCGCTCGATGGCCGCGACGTAGCGCTGGGCCGCCGCGTCTCGGGCGTTGCGAAGCTGGCGGTAGATGTCGAGCTGCCAGGTGAAGTTCGTGCCGACGAAGTAGTAGGCGTGCGGATTCTTGAAGAATTTCTCGGGTCCGAAGACGAAGGGATCGACGTCGATGGCGGCCCCCTCGAGCGTGCGATCGCTGAACCGCTCCAGGCCGGCCGTGGGCCCGGCGGTCAGGAAGGGGAGGTAGGCCCCGGACCGTGCCAGGATCTCGGTGCTGGCGAGCTGGACCTCCTCGTTCAGGATCTTCAGCTCCCGGTTGTTCGTCATGGCCTGGTCGATCAGGCTCAGGAGGGTCGGGTCCCGGTAGAATTCCGCGGTCCCGAGCTCGGACGAGTTCGACGGGGTGGTCACCCCGACGAAGCTCTCCGGCAGGGGCGGCGGCGGCTCCGCTTCGCGGCGAGGGGGGATGCCGCAGGCCGGGAGTGCGAGCAGGAGGATGCCGCACGCAATCGACTGCGCGACGGGGCGTACCCCGCTCCTCGCGTCCGGGAATCTCGCCGAGAGGGTCATCAGACTCGTCCCTGAGGGGTGATCGATCGCCGGCGATCCCGCCGAACGATCCCGTTCCGCCAGCGTCCCTGATCGCGTCCGGCCCCTCCCGGGGAGTCCTCGGCCCGTCGTCGAGCCGCGCGGGACACGCGAGGGTCGATACGTTGATTTGATCGGCTCTTGCGGGTTGCGCCTTGAGGGGCAGATCGCCCGGTCGCCCGGACCCGGGCGATGGTGCCGAACATCAGGCCGAACGGGGGGCCGCGCATCCGGCCACCCGCCCCCGATCGGGGGATTCCCGGACTCGGCCCGCCTTCGGCCGCCCGGGGCGTCCCGTCCCGTCCCCGATGCCCAGGGGCGGGCGGGGCCGCCGCCCCGGAGACGATCACCCCCGGGGCGATCCCTCCTCGCCCTGACGGGGACCGTCCGGGTACTCGAAGACCTCGCTGGCCGGCCCGCACGCCTCGTCCTGGAGGAGGCTGCGGCCGTCGGAGATCTTGCCGAAGAGGAAGTACAATCCCGGGATGACCAGCACGCCGACCAGCGTTCCGATCAGCATCCCTCCGGCCCCCGTGGTGCCGATCGTCCGGTTCCCGATCGCCCCGGCGCCGGTGGCGACCACCAGCGGGATGAGGCCGGCGATGAACGCGAACGACGTCATCAGGATCGGCCGGAACCGCAGCCTGCCCGCCTCGACCGCCGCGGCCAGGATCGTCTGGCCCTCCTGGCGCCGCTGCACGGCGAACTCGACGATCAGGATCGCGTTCTTGCCCAGCAGGCCGACCAGCATGATCAGCCCGATCTGGGCGTAGACGTCGTTGGCCAGGCCCATCAGCTTCAGGCAGAAGAAGGAGCCGAAGATCCCGATCGGCAGCGACAGGATCACCGCCAGGGGCAGGATGAAGCTCTCGTACTGCCCCACCAGCACCAGGTACACGAACGCCACGACGATCAGGAAGATGTAAATGGACTCGTTGCCCTTCCTCGACTCGTCGTACGAGAGGCCCGCCCAGTCGATGTCGTACCCCCTGGGCAGCGTCTCCTCGGCCACCCTGGTGATGGCCTCGATCGCCTGGCCGCTGCTGAATCCGGGGGCGGGGGCGCACTGGATGGGGGCCGACGTGTAGAGGTTGAACCGGGTGATTTCGTTCAGCCCCTGCTTCTTCTCCATCGTCATGAACGAGGAATAGGGGACCATCTCCCCGGTCTCATTCTTCACGAACAGGTTGCTCAGGTCCTCGGGATAGCGTCGGAATTCCGGCTTGGCCTGGACGAAGACCTTGAAGAACTGGTTGAAGCGGATAAATCCCTGCTCCCAGGTGCTGCCGATGAGGATGTTCAGGTTGTCCATCGCGGCCTTGATCGACACCCCCTTCTGCATGGCCACGTCGTTGTCGATGATCAGCTCGTACTGCGGGTAGTTCGCCGCGTAGAAGGTGAACAGGTTCGACAGCTCCGGGCGCGCCTTCAGGGCGGCCATGAACCGGTCGGTCACCTCGCCGAGCCGCTGATAGTCATTGGAGTTGGTCTTGTCGAGGACGAGCAACGAGATCCCGCCGGCCGAGCCGAAGCCGGGCACCGCGGGCGGCTCGAAGAATTCGAGGCGCACGTTGCTCATCCGCCGGCAGCGTCCCTCCAGGTCCTCGATGATCTCGCGGGCGGTCCGCTCCCGCTCGTCCCAGTTCTTCAGGTTGATGATGCACGTCCCGGCGTTCGAGCCGCGCCCCTCGGTCAGGATCTCGTAGCCGGCCAGCGAGGTGACGGAGGTGACCTCCGGGACCTGCTTGACGATCTCCTCCAGTTCGAGCGACTTGGCGTTGGTGTATTCCAGGGTCGAGCCCGGCGGGGTCTGCAAGACGGCGTAGATGATGCCCTGGTCCTCTCCCGGGATGAAGCCGGTCGGCAGACTCGTGTTGACCCCCACGATGCCGAAGGCGAATCCGCCGACGACGAGCATCGTCAGGATCCGTCGCGACGCGATCCGCCGCAGGATCGCCGCGTAGGCTCCCGTGATCTTCTCGACGGCGCGGTCGAACGGCTTCCGGACCAGGGGCAGCAGGATCAGGCCGAAGCCGATCGGCCCCCAGAGCTCGTACGCCAGGTAGGTCACCCCCGCCAGCACCAGCAGCCCGCCGACGGCGACGAGCAGCATCTTTCCCAGCCCTCGCCGCGCCTTCTTGGCGCCCTCTTGGCCGTCGGCGTGGCCGTTTCCGTTCCCGTTGCCATTCCCGTCTGCCTCGGCATGGCCGACTCCGTGGGAGTGGGGCTTGAGGATCATCGCGCAGAGCACGGGCGTCAGCGTCAGGGCGACCAGGCCGGAGAGGACGATCGAGGTGGCCATCGTGATGCCGAACTGGCGGTAGAACTGCCCGACCGGGCCGGGGATGAACGTCACCGGGACGAAGACGGCCGTCATCACCAGGGTGATGGCGATGATCGCGCCGCTGATCTCGTGGAGCACCTCCATGGTCGCCCCATAGGGCGGCAGGTGCGTGTCGGCCATCTTGGCGTGCACCGCCTCGACCACCACGATCGCGTCGTCGACCACCACGCCGATCGCCAGGACCATGGCGAACAGGGTGATCAGGTTGATCGAGAGGCCCATCACCTGCAGGACGAAGAAGGTCCCGATCAGCGAGACCGGCACCGCGAGGGTCGGGATCAGCGTCGATCGCAGATCCCCGAGGAACATGAAGACGACCAGCGAGACGAGGATGAACGCCTCGATCAGCGTGTGCAGCACCTTCTCGATCGAGGCATCGAGGAACTTGGACACGTCGTAGGCCAGCTCGTAGTCCATCCCGGGCGGGAACGACTCGGCCTTGATCGCCTCCAGCTCCTCCTTGATGGCCTCGATGACCTCGGCGGCGTTCGATCCGGGGGCCTGCTTCAGGATGATCGACGCCGCCGGGTAGCCGTCGATGTCCGAGTAGATGTCGAAAAACTGGGGGCCCAGCTCGACCTCCGCCACGTCCCCGAGGCGGAGGATCTCCCCCTCGGGATTGGACCTCAGGATGATGCGCTCATACTGATCGGCCTCGTTGTAGCGGCCGATGTACGTGAGGACGTACTCCTTCGACTGCGACGTCTTGCCGGTCGCCTGCCCCAGCCGCCCGGGAGAGCCGATGATGCTCTGCTCCGCCAGGGCCTCCATCACCTCCTCCGAGGAGATGCTGTAGGCCCGCATCCGCTCGGGATCGAGCCAGACCCGCATCGCGAAGATGCGGTTGCCGAGGTTCCGGGGAATCCCCATGCCGGGGATGCGCTTGAGCCGCGGCATGACGTAGACGTTGGCGAAGTTGAACAGATCCTTCTGGTCGGCGTTCGGGTCCTTGCTGTAGAGGTTCACGTACGTCAGCATGCTCGGCACGACCTGGCTGACGAGGATCCCCTCCCGCACGACCAGGGGGGGGAGCTGGAACAGCACGATGTTCACCCGGTTCTGCACGTTCACGACATTGATGTTCGGATCCGTGCCCGGCTCGAAGTAGATCGTGATCGCCGCCTCGCCGGCGCTGGTGGCCGAGGAGGTCATGTAGCGCATGTTCTGCACGCCGTTGATCGACTGCTCGAGCGGGATCAGGACCGAGTCGACCAGGACGTTGGAACTGGCACCGGGGTAGGAGATCGTGACCATGACCGTCGGCGGCGCGACGGATGGGAACTGCGCGACCGGCAGCGTCTCGATCCCCAGCACCCCGAGGAACAGGAGGATGATGGAGATCACGATCGCGAGCGCCGGCCGGTAGAGGATTTTCGTGAACATGCAAGGATTTCCTCGGTCTCGATTGTGAGGGGCGTGGTCCCGGGGCGGCTGATCTATTCCGCGTGGAATTTCAGGTTCGAGAGGACCTCCTCCGGCCTCCGGAACTCGTAGTCCACTTCCTCACCCTCGCGGACCTCCCGGACCCCTTCGAGGACGATCCGGTCCCCCTCGTCGAGAATCCCATCCTTCAAGACATAAATGTCTTCCAGGACGTACTGGATCTCGATTTCGAGCTGGTGCACCACTCCGTCGTCGTCATCTCCGTCGTCGTCATCCTCGTCGTCGTCGTCGTCGTCGTCGTCATCGCCGTCGTCGTCATCCTCGTCGCCGTCGACAGCATGGCCGTCGTCATCGTCGCCGTCGCGGACGACGTAGACGTATTGCTTGTCGAGGAGCTCGAAGGTCGCCTGCTGAGGGATGACGATGGCACCCTTCAGGTCCCGGCTGATGATCACGGTTCCGGTCTGGCCGTGCCGCAGCAGTCCGTCCGGATTCGGGAAATCGGCGCGGAAGGCGAGGTTCCCATTCATGTTGTTGAACTGGGCCTCGATCGCGCCGATCTTGCCGGGCTGCGGGAAGATGCTGCCATCGGCCAGCTTCAGGTCGATCCGCTCGTACCGGTCCCGGCCGGCCATGTACCTGAGGTAGTCGGCCTCGGGCACGTTGAAATAGACCCACATCACGCTGTTGTCGGACAGGGTGGTGAGCACGTCCCCCTCGGCGATCAGGCTGCCGAGCTGCTGCTGCTGGCGATCGACGATCCCGTCGAACGGGGCGACGATGTTGGTGAAGTTCAATTCCGCCTTCGCCAGCTCGACCTCGGCCTGGGCCTTGGCCAGCTTCGCCTGGAGCAGCTTCACCTCGTTCTGAGAGACCACCTTCTTCTCGGCCAGCCCCCGCGTATTGTTGTACTCCAGCTCCGCGAGCTGGGCCTCGGCCAGCTTCGCGTCCAGCTTCGCCTGGTAGAGGGGCGGGAGGATCTCGAACAACAGGTCGCCTCGCTTCACCTCCTGGCCCTCACTGATCAGGACCTTCTCGAGATACCCGCTCTCCAGGGCGCAGACGTCGATGTGCCGCCGGGAGTGGATCTGGCAGACGTAGGGCTGGGTGGTGGTGACGTCCATCGCCTTCGGGCTGGTCACCACGATCCTGTGGTGCTCGTGTTCGGGCCCCTCCTCGGCCTCGGACGCGGCGGCCAGGGCAATCCCCCTGACCCGGTCGACCAGGGAGCTCACCCCGATCTTCGCCTCGTGGAGGAGCGGGTCGACGTCCACTCCCAGCTCGTCCGCGGCCAGGAGCCCGCCTGACGCCAGGCCGACACCCAGCAGGAGCATGGTGATCGGCCGTCTCCGGACAAAGGCAAACACGTTCATGATCGGCGATCCTTTATGCGACGAGGCGCTCACAGGCACCAGACGGGCCCTCGCCACGCGCGGGGACCCTGCCAGGCCGGCCATCGAGGGGGTACGGTCATCCCGGATGCCCGACCCGATCGAGCCTGCACCCGCTGCGGAGGCGTCTGATCGTCGACGCCACGTCTCCCCGGGCATCGCGGTCGAGCCGCGGCTCAGGCACGGGCCGTTTCGGACCGGACCGCGCAGGACGACGCATCGAGGTCCGGGGCGTGATCGGTTCGGCCGTCAGCAGGGGCGGAGCGACGCTCGCTCGCCGACGGCCTCGAACACGGCAGGATCCGGGCGATCGCCCGTTAACACCGGAGCGGCAGGGCGACGATCCGCAGATGAGGGATGGCCAGAGGTAGGCCGGCGCGGGCCTTGTGAAGCCCGTCCATCGCATTGAAGGCCGGAGAAATGCGATCGAGGAAGGGGTCTGACTGCTCTTCCTGTTCGGACTCTTCGATGAAGGCCGAGTCATCGACGAGGTGGAATGTCCTGTCCGGGGTGGCCGGGGCGACCGACATCCCATGGTCATCAGAGATGAGGGTCGGCGTCCCAGAATGTCCGTCCAGACCGACGGGACCATTCAGCGACAGCGAAGCCCAGGGCGGCAGGGCAATGGCACACAGGACCAACGCGACGTCTGCGACGATCGACTGCCAGCCGCCTGTCGCGTTGCGTGGTCGAACCACCGGCCCCTCTCCATTCTCAACGTACAAAAAGACCCGAAGATTTATAGACCGAGCCTGGCTCCCTCGTCAAGCCCTCGGTCTCTCCGAGTCATCACCACGACTCAGCGCCCCCCATGGTCGCCCCACAGACGATGCACACCGTCCATGACGGCGGGCGACGGACAGCCCGCCCTTGTCGCCACCCATCTTACCCGGCCGGGGTCGACCGCAGCGGGCTCGTCGCTGGTCCACGGCAAGGAAGCCGTAGGCCACCCTCATCAGGCAGGGGTGATGGTGGATTTCACGCCACGAGCGTCCCTCGGAGTGGTCCTGCTCGAGTTCTCCGTTCCATCGGCTGATATCCGAGCTCGATGGCCCAGCCATACTTGGCTCGACGTGAGCCGGACCACCGCGAATTGACCGTCCCGGGCGTGGCTTCGGCCGATTCCAATCGGCGAGAAGACGCCTGTTCGCCCAGTCCCGCCGGAGTTGGTGGAATACACGCGGCCGCTGCAGTTCGGAGGCGTCGGCCCAAAGTACATGATGGCCTGGAGCGGTTGCCGGGCGACAGTCCGGCCGGTATTCGAAGGCCGAGCCGGGGTCCGAAGCCCCGGAGAGACAAGCGATCGAGTTGTTGCGCCCGGCCCTGACCGTCCACTCCCTGTCTGATGGACCGGGCCGTGGCAGGGCGCGAGGTCGGGCGCACGACTCGGCATCGAGCGTTCCCGCGACAACGGCACGCGAGGGTTCTCGAGCCTCGCGAATTGATCGTTTGCCGGGGTCAGCGGGCCGGGTGACGGAGCGTCGGCCTGATCGGGGACCTTGCGCCCGCCGAGGGATCACCTGGCGTTCCAGATCGTGCGACCGGCCTCGTTGAGCCGGACCGACCAGAGCGTGCCGCCGGCGGTCACGAAGAGCGTCCTGAAGTCCTCGCCGCCGAAGGCACAGTTGGTGCATTCGTCCCGCGGGATCGGGATCATCTCGAGCAGCTCGCCGTCCGGCGAGAAGACGTAGATGCCGGCCGTGGGCTCCTCCTGCGTCTCGAACGGCGGGTTCTGACGGTTCAGCCCGGCGGCGACGAACAGGCGCCCGGCGACGTCGAACTTCATCCCGTCCGGCCCGCGCGTCGCGCCCCAGTCGTAAACGAGCGTCCGGCTGTCGGGATCGATCCCGCCGTCCTCCCGGAGGGCGAACCGCCAGAGCTTCCGGGCGCCGCCGACCGTGTCGTTGTTGTTGTCGGCGACGAAGAGCGACGCGCCGTCCGGGGAGATCGCCAAACCGTTCGGCCGGTCGGCCTCGTGCGTGATGACGCGCGTAATCCCGCCGTCCGGGTCGATCCGGTAGACGCCCTCGACCTTGCGGCCCTCGGCGTCCGTCATCTCCATGCCGCTGCGGTCGCCGTAGCAGGGGTCGGAGAAGTAGATCCGCCCCCGGGAGTCGAGGACCAGGTCGTTCGGCTGATTGAAGCGATGGCCGTCGAACCGGTCGGCGAGGACGGTGAGGTTCCCATCGGCTTCGAGTCGGGTCACGCGGCGGCCCGAGGCCTCGCAGATCACCAGGCGCCCCTTGCGGTCGAACGCCAGGCCGTTCGAGCCGGCACCCTCCCGGTAGACCGAGACCGTGCCGTCGAGCGCGCGGCGATAGATGCTGCCGCCGCCGCTGGTGAGCAGGCCGAGCTCCGGGTGCCATGCCGGGCCTTCGCCTGCGCCCCGCTCCTGCAGCAATTGGGGCTCGGCCCCCGGGGCCAGGATGCCGTCGGCCGGTCTGGCCGGCGAAGCGGCGATCAGGATGAGGGCGAGACTGCCGCGAATTCGTGGACGCATGGGTTTCTCGGGAAAGGGTGCAAGATCGGCCCCTCACTCGACCGGGAAGGCCATTCTACGCCCGGCGCGGGCGGGACGATATTCACCTCCTCGGTGGCGGCGTTCGCATCCTGGATGACGAGGGGTGTGGGCTTGCATCCGGCTGCGATGCTTCGTCTTCGCTGCGCCCCGAACGTCATGGGTCGCCCCGGGTCACTCCCCGGCCGTCGCATGCGGGCTGCTCGCGACGGCCCCCCGCTCGTCCTCGACGGTGAAGAAGGCCACGATCGGCCGTTCTCCGGGCAGCTCGGCCTCGACCCGGGAGCCCTCGATCTCGGCGTCGATCGTCGACCAGCTCCGCTCCTGCCACGCCCCCGCGTCGGTGGTGTAATGGAGCTTCGCCTTCCCGTAAGGATGGTTCGATGCGACGCGAGCGGTGATGCGGTCGCCGTCGATCTCGGGGTCGGCCAGGCGAGGGGGCGGCGTGCCGCCCTCCAGGACGCTATCAACAAACAGTCCGATCTCCTCCGGGGCCCACCCCTGCGGATGCCCGTGCGGCATCCCGACGGTGACGCACAGGTCGACCGGGCCCTCCACGAGCCGGTAAGACTTCCGGTAGCTGTCCAGCGGGTAGGCGAAGTCGTTCGTGCCGTTGACGAAGAGGATCGGACAGCCGACGCCCGCCAGGTAGCGCGAGGGGTCGAACAGGTCGCACCAGCGCCTCGTCCTGGCCTCGCCCATCTGCTCGAACCGCGGCAGCCAGGCGCTGTTCTCGTCGAGGAAGCCGCAGCCATAGACCGGCACGGCGACCTTCACCCGGTCGTCGATCCCCGCGACGATGCAGGTGAGGTAGCCGCCCCAGCTGATCCCGGTCACCCCGATCCGGTCCCCGTCGACCTCGGGCCGCGCGGCCAGGAAGGAATGGGCCCGGACCGCCGCCGCGACCGCGTGGTAGGACCACATCCGGCCGACCTCGTCCGGCCCGAACTCGCGGAACTTCTCCTCGTCGGACTGCTCGGGGCCGCCGTCGGGGAGCCGCTCGCCATCCGGCCCGCGGCCGGACAGGTCCATGGCGATCGCCGCGTAGCCGCGATCCGCCCAGAGCCGCGCCCACTCGGGGAACGCCGTCCCCCCGCCGCCGTGGACGAGCACCATGGCCGGGAACGGCCCCTCTCCGGCCTCGGGGACGGCGTAGTAGGCGAAGACCCGCGTCGGCTCCCCGTCGAGGGGGACATTCTCGTAGAAGACCTCGCGCAGGCCGGTCGCGGGGTCGGGCTCCGACACGCGGGAGGCGGGCGTCCGCTTCAGCTCGTCCATGGGCCAGGGGCCGGTGAATCGCTCGTCGGCCGCGGCCGGCAGGGTCATCACGAGCAGGAGGCCGGGGAAATATCGTCGCATGACTCGCTCGGGGTTGGGTGGACGTCTGACGCCGGCTCCCGGACGCTCGGTCGCCGGGGATGGAACCCGTCAGCGTGGTTCGTGGGATACGCACACGGGGACTCCGCACGCTCGCGTCGGAGGCCAGCCCGGGCGGCCAGCTTCGCCTCCGGGGCGGGCGCGCGGACCTCGTCGGGGGAGGAGGATGGCGCCTGCCCAGGGAGGCAGGCGGACGCTTCAGGCATCCCGCCCCCCTCGATTCCGATGGTCCCCGGCCCCGCGAGGACGCGTCGGCTGCGATCAGCCCAGATGCATCTTGAAGAACGCGATTGTCCGCTCCCAGGCGAGCTCCGCGGCCTGCTCGTCGTACCGCGGGGTCGTGTCGTTGTGGAACCCGTGATTGACGTCCGGGTAGAAGTACGCCTCGTAGGCCTTGTTCGAGGCCTTGAGCGCCTCCTCGAAGGCGGGCCACCCCTCGTTGATCCGGGTGTCCAGGCCCGCGTAGTGGATCAGGAGGGGGGCCTCGATCTCGGGGACGTCCTCCGCGCGGGGCTGGCGGCCGTAGAACGGGACCGCCGCCGCGATCGTCTCCGGGATGCGGACGGCCAGCGTGTTGACCATGCCCCCGCCGAAGCAGAAGCCGACCGCGCCGACCTTCCCGGTCGACTTCGGGTGCTCCTTGAGGTACTCGGCCCCCGCGATGAAGTCCTCGGTCATCTCGCCGGCGTCGCGTTTCGCCTGCATCGCGCGACCCCGGTCGTCATCCCCCGGATAGCCGCCGAGCGGGGTCAGGGCGTCCGGGGCGAGCGCCAGGAATCCCCGGACCGCCAGCCGCCTCGCGACGTCCTCGATGTACGGGTTCAGTCCGCGATTCTCGTGGATGACGAGGACCGCCGGGTACGTCGCGTCCTCGCCCCTCGGGCGGGCGAGAAGCCCTCGGATCGTCCCGCCGCCCCTGGGCGACTCGTAGGTCGCGTACTCGACGTGGATGCGCTCGTCGTCGGGTGCAACCTGCTGCGCGAGCGCGTAGTTGGGACTGAGCCGTGCCAGCAGCGCCTCGGCGGTGATCCCGCCCACGGCGAACGCCGCCGCCCGTCGAGCGAACTCGCGGCGGTCGAGGCGGCCGTGTGCGTAATCGTCGTAGAGGTCGAGCAGTCCCTGATCGAAGTCCCGCGCTCGTTCTCGGTCCATGCGAATTCCTCCAGCCGAAGGGCCCTGCCCCCGGTCGGGCCGCGGCCGGCCGGGTGGCCCTCGGATTGTCGCCGGTGCGGGCCGGTGCGACAAGCGGCCGGGCCTGTCAATCAGGACGATTGCAAAGTCTCAAAGTCCAAGTCGCTCGGCCATCCGGGCGCGGGAGCGTCGCCGTCGTGAGTCGCGTCAGACGATCCGGGATCGGCGCAACGTGATCGAATCCTTGCCAGAGGTCCGCCGGGGGGCCGTCGCCGAGGAGCATTCGCCGATCGCATCGGAGCCGACCCCGGAACCTCCGCCACGGGGGCGGGGAGGACGCTCAAGCGGTACGCGAACGGGTGGGCGTGGCGATCGGGAGGCGAATCTTCCAAGTACGGCTGGTCGACGGCCCCGGCGTGGGCGGCGGTGGAGGACAGCAGCCTGAGGATCGTCTTGTCGCGGAGGCCGAGGATCTCGTCGGTCGTGATCGACTTGAAGCGTTTTCGGACCTCCTCGTCGTCGAAGCCGGGGATCTGGACCTCGTGGGCGACGTGCCTCGGCCCGCGGACCGAGGCGGCCGGATTCGGGACGAAGTCTTGATACATCTGCCGGTTGTCGGGGGAGTGGCGTGGGGCGGCGGGGTTCTGCTTCTTCGAGGGGGTCGAACGCGGATTTCCGACCTGGTCCATCAGGCGATGTTCGTGGTCGTGGCTGAGGAGGAAGGACGTGACCTGGCGGAGTTCGATGCCGCGCTCCTCGCAGAATCGAAGGGGACCGATCCACCTCGCCCCCGTCGACCTTCCTGGAATTCGGGTCGGAGATCTTTGCCTTGTAGAAATCCGCATCGGCGTCCTTGGCGTGGGGACCTGTCCGTTTGACAATCCCGGGCGCGGCGACGGCGCAGCAGAGCCGTTCCAGGTTGGCGTAGACGATCGGATCATGCTCGTCGCCATCCGACGAGGCGCGGTCTCGACGAACTCGACTTCGCCCGCCGACTCGTCCAAAACATCCGCCTGCCCGGTTCGCATTCATGCCGAATGGGCCTTTATCCGGCGTGGGCGTAAGCGAAGATGAGGGGGGCGGTCAACCTCGGGCCCGATGCCGCTCCGCCGCCCGGCCCGTCGCCGTGGTAAAGTCGATCATCATCGAGTGTTCAGCACGACGGCACCCAGTCAACCTCGCGGTTCCGGGAGAAAGGCGTCAAGGCGCGTGAGAGACCGTTCGCCATAATCCCTGAGACAAATTTTTTTACAAGTAAACACATAGAATAATAAATGTTATGAAAATTCTTGTGGTAGATGATGAGCCCAATGTCCGTCGCACACTCCGCATCGCACTGGAGGCAGCCGGCCATGAGGTCCGCGAGGCGACGTCGGGGGCCGAGGCCCTGTCCAGCGTCGGCCATCGGCCGTGCGACGCTGCCCTGGTCGACCTGCGGCTTGGGGGCGAGTCGGGCCTGAATCTCATCGGACCGCTGCGGGAACAAGCACCACGGATGATCCTGGTCGTCATCACTGCGCACGCCTCGATCGACTCGGCCGTCGAGGCCATGAGGCGTGGAGCCGACGACTACCTGCCTAAGCCGTTCACCCCGGCCGAAGTCCGCGCCGTGCTCGACCGCGTCGCCCGCCAGCGTGGCCTGCGCGACCGGGTCGAGGCATTGGAGGATCAGGTCCGCCGCGAGGTGCCCGAGACCAGCCTGGACGCGAGAGACCCGGCCATGGCCCGGCTGCTGGAGTTGGCCCGGCGGGTCGCGCCCACCGACGCCGCGGTGCTGATCCGCGGCGAGAGCGGTACGGGCAAGGGGGTGCTCGCCCGCGCGCTCCACGGCTGGAGCGGTCGGGCTGGCGGGCCGTTCGTCACCGTGAGCTGCCCGAGCCTGGGGGCCGAGCTGCTGGAGAGCGAGCTGTTCGGCCACGCGAAGGGGGCCTTCACCGGCGCCGTCCGGGACACGGTCGGCAAGGTGGCCGCCGCCGAGGGAGGGACGCTCTTCCTGGATGAGGTCGGCGACCTGCCGGTGGCGCTCCAGCCGAAGCTGCTCCGGTTCCTGCAGGAGAAGCGTTACGAGCGGGTCGGCGAGGCGTCCGAGCGCCAGGCCGACGTCCGTTTGATCGCGGCGACCAATCGCGACCTGGAGGCGATGGTCGCCGACGGCACCTTTCGCGATGACCTGCTCTACCGGCTCAACATCCTGGAGATCGGCATGCCTCCGCTCCGGGAACGCGCCGATTCCTTGGAACTGGCCGATCACCTGCTGGCGTTTTTCGCCCAGCAGTCCGGGCGGCGACTGATCGGCTTCACGAGCGAGGCACGCGCCGCCATCGGGCGGCACTCCTGGCCGGGCAACCTCCGCGAGCTGCGGAACGCCGTCGAGCGGGCGGCGATTCTGGCGGCGGGGCCCGAGATCGGCCTGGCCGACTTGCCGGAGCGGGTCGCCCGAGGGCCGCTGGAGGCCGGTCATGGCGGGGAGGTCGAGGTCGGAGGCCCCATGACTCTGGAGGCCCTGGAGGTCGAGCACATCCGCCGAGTGCTCGCCGCCTCGGGGAGCCTGGACGAGGCGGCCCGGACCCTGGGAGTCGATCCGAGCACCCTGTTCCGCAAGCGTCGCAAGTACGGACTGTGAGGCCCGGTTGGCGGCCCCACCGGGCGGGCGATCGCGACGGGATCGCCCGCGGGGCTCGGCTTCTGTCCCACTGCGTTGATCTCGGCCACGAAGAAGAACTCGGCGGCCCGGGTGATCTTCTCGGTCCGCGTCGTGTTTCCGAAGAGCCTATGAACATGCCTCGGAGCTGATTGAGGGGCGATCAGCCGTCAGGTCGGTTTCGGCATTGCCGACGATGCGGCGTGAGTCAGCCCGGGGGCCGCGAGTGTGTCTGGGCATGGGGTGTGGCCCTTCGGCCGACGGACCGGGACTCGTCTCCCGAAGGGGCCTCGGTCTCCTCGTCGGACGGTAGGAGCAGACCGGGAACCACCACCGTGCCGGATCCGGACGTGTCGATCCGGGCGCCCGTCATCGATCCGGAGACTCCGGACCGCGGGAGATGGCGTGCACGAGCCCCGGCCCCGATCTCCGTGCAACCTGCACGATCGTCCGTGCAGGTTGCACGGATTGAAATGTCTGCTCGGGCCGGACACCATGCGGGTCGTTCTCTGTAAGTGATTGTGCCGCAAGCGATTCGGTTGATCTGTGCGGCGGCGGCACGGCCTGTGCTTTGTGAGTGCCGTCGCGATGGAGGAGCCCGATGTTCACGACGCTGCGGATTCGATTGCTGATCGGCCTGGCCCCCTTGCTCGCCCTCGTGGTGGTCCTGGGGGTGTGGGCCATCGTTATGTTCTCCCGGCTGGGAGGGAATATCGACGTGATCTTGCGCGAGAACTATCGGAGCGTCCTGTATGCCGAGCGGATGAAGGAGGCGCTGGAGCGGATGGATTCGGCGTTGCTCTTCGCCCTCGGCGGCGAGGAACGCCGGGCCCGCGAGCAATTCGACGCGAACCGACTCGTTTTCGAGGAGAAACTCGCCGCCGAACTGGGCAACCTGACGCTCCTCGCCGAGGGGGAACCCGAGATGGCCGCCGACCTGGACCGGTCGTTCTCGGAGTTCGTGGCCCTCGCCGAGCGCTACTTCGCTCTGGGGGCGGGGCGGGTCGAGGAGCGCCGGAGGCTCTACTTCGACCGCCTGCTGCCGACATTCCTCTCGCTCAAGGGCCGCGCCGACGACGTCCTGCGGATCAACCAGGAGAACATGGAGGCGATGGACCGCAACGCCCGCCGGGCCGCGGCCCTGTCGATCCGCCTGATGGCGCTGGCCCTGCTGGCGGCGATCGCGATCGGGACCCTCCTGGCATTGGGCCTGAGCCGCTCGATCCTCCGGCCTATCCGGGCCGTCACCGCAGGGGCCCGCGCCATGGCCCGCGGCGACTACGACCAGCTCGTCCCGGTCGTCAGCCGCGACGAGCTGGGGGAGCAGGCCGGGGCCTTCAACACGATGGCCCGCCGCATCCGCGAGCTCCAGGCGGCCGGCGCCGCCCGCCTGCTCCGGGCCCAGCGGACGGCCCAGGCGACGATCGACTCCTTCCCCGATCCGGTCGTGATCGTCGACCCCTCCGGCGCCGCCGAGCGTGTCAACCCGGCCGCCTGCCGGATGATGGGCCTCGCCGTCGGCGACGGATCGGCCGTCGCGTGGACACCGCCACCCCCGATCCGCGAGCCGCTCGCCGCCGCGATCAGGGGCGACGGCGACTACCTGCCGAGCAGCTTCGAGCAGGCCGTCACGCTCCGCGACGACGGCCAGGAGCGGTCCCTCCTGCCTCGCGTCCTGGCGATCCGGGATGAGCACGGCGATCCGCTCGGCGCCGCGGTCGTGCTCCTGGACATCACCCGCTTTCGCCGGCTCGACCAGCTCAAGAGCGACCTCGTCTCGACGGTCAGCCACGAGCTGAGGACGCCGCTGACGAGCCTCCAGATGGCTGTCCATCTGCTCCTCGAGGAAGTCGTCGGCCCGCTGTCTCCCAAGCAGGTCGAGCTGCTGCTGGCGGCCCGGCAGGACTCGGAACGCCTGGTGGCGATGGTCAACGACCTTCTCGATTTGACCCGCATCGAACAGGGCCGCGTCCGGCTCGACCTCCGGCCGACGTCCCCGAAGGACCTGATCGCCGCCACCATCGAGCGATTCGGGGCGCAGGCCCGCGACGCGGGGATCGAGCTGGTTCGGTCGACGGCCGACGGCCTGCCCGACGTGCCGGTCGACCCCGATCGGCTTGCCCACGTCTTCGACAATCTCGTCGGCAACGCGTTGTCCCACACCCCCGGTGGCGGCTCGGTCCGCCTGGGTGCCGAGGCCTCGGGTGACGCCATCCGCTTCACCGTCGCCGACACCGGTGAGGGCATCCCGCCGGAACACCTGCCGCATCTCTTCGAGAAATTCTACCGAGTCCCCGGCTCCCCTCCCGGCGGCGCCGGGCTGGGCCTGGCGATCACTCGCGAGATCGTCGCCGCCCACGGCGGAGACACCCGCGTCGAGAGCATCCCCGGCCGGGGCACGACCTTCACCTTCACCCTGCCGACCGACCCGGGACGGGCCGGCCGGCCGGGCGACGAGGACGCGACGCCATGAGCGATTCCCGACGAATCCTGGTCATCGACGACGAGCCGAACATCCGCCTGACCTTCCGCACCGCCCTGGAGGCGGCCGGTTACGCGGTGGCCGAGGCCGCCGACGCCGACGCGGCGCTGGCCTTCCTGGAGGAGCATGTCGCGGGCCTCGCCCTGCTCGACCTGCGCATGCCGGGGGCCGGCGGGATGGAGCTTCTGCGCCGGCTCCGGGCCGCCGGTGACGTCACTCCGGTCATCGTCGTCTCTGCCCACGGCACGTTGCCCGACGCCGTCGAGGCGTTGAAGCTCGGCGCCATCGACTTCGTCCAAAAGCCGATCGACCCGGAGGCCCTAAGACGGACGGTTTCCGAGGTGCTCGACCGGCATGACCCCGAGCCCGGAGGACCGGGGCCGACGGAGAGCACCGGCGACGTCGCGCTCGCCCGGGCCAAGCGGGCCATCAACCGTTGCGAGTTCGATGATGCCGAGGATTTCCTCCGGCGGGCGATCGACTCGAACCCTTCGTCGAGCGAGGCCCACAACCTCCTCGGCGTGCTGCACTCGCTCCTCGGCGACCACGGGGCGGCCCTGAAATCCTTCCGCATGGCGAGGTTCATCGCCCCGGCCGATGCGACGGCTCGCAACAACCTGCTCCGCTGCGAGGAGCTGCTCAGGTACGGCAACACCCGGCGGCCCCTCGGGGGAATCGCCGAAGGACCGGCCGAGGAGGGGGGCCGATGAGCGGCACCGAGGCGATGACCGAATCCCGACCTGTTCCCATCACGGATCCTGACGCGAGGAAGACGATCACCATGGAAACGCTCGACGGCCGCCTCGACCGGATGGAGCGGAGCAATGCCGACCTCCGGCGGACCCTGGGGCGTTGGAGGCTGGCCGGCGGATCGGCGCTGATCGCCGCGGCATTCGTCGCCCTGGCCGGCGCCGCAGGCCACGCGGAGAAGACGGTCGAGGCCGAGCAATTCGTCCTCGTCGCCCCCGACGGCACGCCGGTCGGCCGCTGGGTCGTCCGCCCCGACGGCACGCCCGGCCTGGGCCTCTTCGACGCCGACGGTCGACTGCGGCTCTCGCTCGACCTGGGGGCCGACGGCTCCTCGGGCGTCAACCTCTACGACTCCGACGGCGGCCCGCAGCGTGCGGCCCTGGCCGTCCGCCCCGACGGGACGCCCGGCCTGGGCCTCTTCGACGAGCGAGGGCGGCCGAGGGCGTCGGTCGACCTCGGCGAAGGCGGCGACGCGGGCGTGAACCTCTACGACGCCAGCGGCGAAGCCCTGAGGGCGGCGCTGGCGATCCGGGCCGACGGCACGCCGGCCCTCGGCCTCTTCGACGACCGGGGCGAGGTCGCCCGCAGCATCGAGATCCCCGGCGACGTCGGCGCCGGCCGGGTCCCGCCCCATCCCCCGACGGCCCCGGGGCCGGGACCCGGCCCGGTGGGGAGCTGATCCGATGAACAAGACGACACGCATCCTGGTCGCCGACGACGAGCCGAACGTCCGGCTCATGTTCCGCACCACCCTCCAGGTCGTCGGCCACGACGTAGCCGAGGCGGAGGACGGCGAGGCCGCAATCGCCGCACTCCGCGGATCCGGGCCGTTCGACCTGGTGTTCCTCGACCTCCGCATGCCGCTGATCGACGGCATGGCCACCCTGCGTCGGATGCGAGACGAGGGCCTGCTCGTCCCCGTGGTGATCGTCACCGCGCACGGCAGCGTGCCCGACGCGGTCGAAGCGATGAAGCTGGGGGCCATCGACTTCATCCAGAAGCCGGTCCGCCCCGAGGAGCTTCGCGAGGTCGCCTCCCAGGTGATTCGCCGCCATTCCGCGGCACTCGACCCGGACGGGGGGCGGGCGCCGACCGTCTCGGACATCGAATCGTACCGATTCAGCGAGGCCCTCATGAGGGCCAAGCGGGCCATGAGCCAACTCCGTCGCGTCGAGGCCGAGCTGTTCCTTCGGCGGGCCCTCGACCTGGACGACCGGTCGGCCGAGGCCCACACGCTGCTCGGCATCCTGCTGCTGGCCAAGGACGAGCCTCGTGCGGCCCGCGAGGAGTTCGACCAAGCCCTGGAGGCCGACCCCGGCTACTTGCCCGCCCGGCATAACCTGAAGCACTTGCAGGCTCGCTACTCGTCCTGACCCGACACACCCTGGAGACCGGAACCGATGTCGCTCGCCGCGGTTTCCCTCGGAATGGGGGTCTTCGTGTTGCTGTTCGGCCTGGTCGCCGCGTGCGACCGGCTCTAACCCGCCGACGGAGGAGAACCGCCGTGCTCTATCTGAGCGCCGCCCTGGCCCTCGCTGCGTTGCTCTACCTCGGGTACGCCATGATCCGGCCCGAGTCCTTCTGACGAACCGCGATCGAATCGATCGGAGAGTTGACCCGTGGACCTGTCCAATGCCTGGCTGCTGCCGACCTGGGCCTTCGCCCTGCCGATCGCGGCGGCCATCCCGCTCGGCTGGTGGATGTGGCGCGTGCTCGACGTGCCACCTGGGCGCGACGGCCGAGGCCTCGACGCCGTCCCCCGGGCGATGCGCCGCGTCCTCATCGGCCGAGAGCCGGCCCGATCGGACTGGAAGGCGTACGCCTTCGCCCTGCTCGCGTTCAACGCGATGTTGTTCGCCCTGTCATTCCTGCTCCTGAGCCTTCAGCCGCACCTGCCGCTCAACCCCGACGCCAAGGGACCGATGAGCGGCGATCTCGTCTTCAACACCGTTTGCTCGTTCGTCACCAACACGAACCTGCAGCACTATTCGGGCGAGCAGTCGCTCTCCTACTTCAGCCAGCTCGGCGTGATCGCCTGGCTCCAGTTCGTCACGCCGGCCTCCGGGCTCTGCGTGATGCTGGCGGCGATCCGTGGCCTGCGGGGCGACGAGCACCTGGGCGACTTCTACCTCGACCTCGCCCGCATCCTCTGCCTCGTCTTCGTCCCGATGTCCCTGGTCGTCGCCGTCCTGCTGGTCGCCTGCGGCGTGCCGATGACGTTCGAGGGGGCCGCCATGGCCCGGACCCTGGAGGGCGGTGAGCAGGTCATCGCCCGCGGCCCGGTGGCGGCCGAGGTGGCGATCAAGCAGCTCGGCACCAACGGCGGCGGCTACTTCGGCCCCAACTCGACCCACCCCTTCGAGAACCCATCGCCCTGGAGCAACATGATCGAGATGGTCTCGATCCTCCTGCTCCCGATGGGGACGATCGCCCTCTTCGGCTTCATGCTCCGCGACGGCCGGCACGCCGGGGTCGTCTTCGGCGTGATGCTGACGATCCTCGTCGGCGGGGCGACCTTCGCCATCCTGGCCGAGGTCGAGCCGAACGCCGCGACGGCGGGCCTGGCAATCGAACCGGGGCCGAACATGGAGGGCAAGGAGGTCCGGATCGGCCCGGTCGGCGGCGCCACCTGGGCGGCGTTCACCACGGCGACGTCCAACGGCTCGGTCTCGGCGATGCACGACAGCCTCAACCCGCTGGCCGGGATGGTCCCGATGGGCATGATGATGCTCAATGTCGTCTTCAGCGGCATCGGGGCCGGCTTCCTCAACATGGTCTCCTACATCATCGTCGCCGTCTTCCTGGCCGGGTTGATGGTCGGGCGGACGCCGGAGTACCTCGGCAAGAAGCTCGAGGCGAAGGAGGTCAAGCTGGCGATGCTGGCGATCCTCCTCCACCCGCTGCTCATCTGCGGCGGCTCGGCGCTGTTCGCCGCGACCTCGTGGGGCCGGGAGACCGTCAACAACCCCGGCCCGCACGGATTCAGCGAGATCGTCTACGAATTCTCCTCGGCCGCCGCCAATAACGGCTCGGGATTCGAGGGCCTGGGCGACAACACGCCGCCTTGGAATATCGCCACGGGGATCGTCCTGCTGCTGGGCCGCTTCCCGGCAATGATCTTCCCGCTGGCCATCGCGGGCTTCCTCTCCCAGAAGCGTCGGGTGCCGCAGACCAGCGGCACGCTCCGCACCAGCACGCTGACCTTCGCGGTGATGCTGCTGGGCACGGTGATCCTCGTCGGCGCCCTGGCGTTCCTGCCGACCGTCGTCCTCGGCCCGGTGGCCGACCACCTCTCGACCTTCCCCCCGCTGCCCACCCCATGATCGCGCCCCCGCCGGGGGGCCCCGGCCGGCCCCGGTCGCCGATCGGCGGTCGCCGCGTCCGGGAGAGGGCCGCCGCGGCCGCCGGGCCCGAGGCCGAGCGCCCGGCCGGGGCCCCCCGGCCCCGGGGCCGACCCGGGCGGCCGGGCCGCACTCGTTCGCGATCGAATCATCCCCCAGGAACCCGAAGAGATGAGCCTCGATATCGAGACCCGGGCCGCCCGCCCGGACGCTGACGCCCAGGCCCGCAAGCTCCAGCGGCGGCACACCCGACGCGCCGGCCTGTTCGAGCCGACCCTGCTCCGCCAGGCCGCCCGCCGGTCGCTGGCGATGCTCAACCCCGCGAGCATGGCTCGCAACCCGGTCATGTTCCTCGTGGAGGTCGGCACCGCGCTGACCCTGCTGGTGACGATCCAGTCGATCGCGACCGGGGCGTCGCCGGGGTTGATCGTCTACCAGGCGGTGCTGACTGTGCTGCTGCTGCTGACCGTCCTGTTTGCCAATTTCGCCGAGGCGTTGGCCGAGGCCCGCGGCAAGGCCCAGGCCGACAGCCTCCGGGCGACCCGCCAGGATACGCCCGCCCTGAGGGTCGCCCGGGCCGGGGACACCGTCGGGGAGACGGTCCCGTCGACCCTCCTTCACGCCGGCGACCTCGTGCGGGTCGAAGCCGGCGGGGTGATCCCGTCCGACGGTGAGGTCGTCGAGGGGGTCGCCTCGGTCGACGAGTCGGCCATCACCGGCGAGAGCGCCCCGGTGATCCGCGAGGCCGGAGGCGACCGCTCCGGAGTGACGGGAGGCACTCGGGTCCTCTCCGACCACATCGTCGTCCGCATCACCGCCGAGCCCGGCGAGAGCTTCCTCGACCGGATGATCGGCCTGGTCGAGGGGGCTATCCGTCAGAAGACGCCCAACGAGATCGCCCTGACGATCGTCCTGGCCGCCTTCTCGCTCGTCTTCCTGATCGTCACGGCCACGCTCTACCCGATGGGCCTGTACTTCGGCCTGCGGCTCGACATCCCGACGCTGATCGCCCTGCTCGTCTGCCTGATCCCGACGACGATCGGAGCCCTGCTCGCCGCCATCGGCATCGCCGGCATGGACCGGGCGTTGGGTGCGAACATCCTGGCCAAGAGCGGCAAGGCGGTCGAGGTGGCCGGCGACATCGACACGCTGCTGCTGGACAAGACCGGGACGATCACGATGGGCAACCGCCGCGCGACTCGGTTCGTCCCGCTCGGCGACGTGACCGAGCGCGAACTCGCCCGCCTGGCGGGGCTCGCCTCGCTGGCCGACCAGACTCCCGAGGGCAAGAGTATCCTCGATCTCGCCCGTCACCAGGCGGCGCTCGAGGGCCAGGCTCCCGAGGGGGCCTCGTTCGTCGAGTTCACTGCCCAGACCCGCATGAGCGGGGTCGACCTGCCCGACGGAACCCGGCTCCGCAAGGGGGCGCCAGACACGATCGCACGCCACGTCGAGGGCCTCGGCGGCGCCGTCCCCGACGGATACCAGGCGACGGTCGACGGCATCGCCTCGTCCGGCGCCACGCCGATCTCCGTGGCCGAGGGCGACCGCCTCGTCGGCGTGGTCAAGCTCGAAGACATCCTCAAGCCCGGCATCCGCGACCGCTTCGCCCGGCTCCGCCAGATGGGCCTGCGCGTGGTGATGGTCACGGGCGACAACCCGCTGACGGCCCGCGCCATCGCCGAGCAGGCCGGCGTCGACGACTTCATCGCCCAGGCCACCCCCGAGGCGAAGCTCGAATACATTCGCGCGGAGCAGGAGGGCGGCAAGCTCGTCGCCATGATGGGCGACGGCACCAACGACGCCCCCGCGCTGGCACAGGCCGACATCGGCGTGGCCATGAACAGCGGCACCCAGGCCGCCAAGGAGGCCGGCAACATGGTCGACCTCGACAGCGACCCGACCAAGCTCATCGAGGTCGTCGAGATCGGCAAGGGCCTGCTGATGACCCGGGGGGCGCTGACGACCTTCTCGATCGCCAACGACCTGGCCAAGTACTTCGCGGTCATCCCGGCGATGTTCATCGTCACCCTGCCGAGGCTCGCCGTGCTCGACCTGATGGGCCTGGCCGCCCGAGGAGGGGCCTACTCGGCGATCCTCTCGGCCGTGATCTTCAACGCGATCATCATCCCCCTGCTGATCCCGATCGCGCTGAAGGGGGTCAAATACCAGCCCGTCGGCGCCGACGCCCTTCTGCGTCGCAATCTGCTCTACTACGGCCTCGGCGGCATGATCGCCCCGTTCATCGGGATCAAGCTGATCGACCTGGCCATCGACCCGCTGCTCGCCCTGCTCCCGTTCGCCTGATCCGCCACGAACCCAGACAGAGGGACTCGTTCCGATGATCCGCCAGCCCGTCAACGCCCTGATCGCGAGCCTCGTGACCTTCGTCCTGTGCGCCGTCGGCTACCCGGCGGCGGTCTGGGGCGTGAGCCAGCTCCTCTTCCCCTCCAACGCCAACGGGAGCCTCCTCTACGGTCGAGACCGGACCGTGCTCGGGTCGGCCCTGATCGCCCAGCCCTTCAATTCCGATCGCTATTTCCACCCCCGGCCTTCGGCCGTCGATCACGCGGCAGACGCCACCGGCGGCTCGAACCTCGGGCCGAAGAGCCCCGTACTGCGCGGGCAGATCTCCGAGCGCGCCGAGGCGATGGGCGCCACCGAAGACCGGCCCGCGCCGGCGGACCTCGTCACCGCCTCCGGCTCGGGGATCGACCCGGACATCAGCCCCGAATCGGCCCGCTATCAGGCGAGCCGCGTGGCCGGGGCGCGGGGCCTGGCGACGGATCGCGTGCTGGAGCTGATCGGCCTACATGTCGATCGGTCGGGTGATGTCATCGGCGCCCCGCCGCGCGTGAACGTCCTGCGGCTGAACCGGGCCCTCGACGCCCTCGAATGACCCGAGCCGGAGCTGCGACCATGGCCCTCGACGCCGAATCGCCCCGCCCCAACCCCGAGCAGTTCCTCCAGCTCATCCGCAAGCAGCGGCGCGGGCGGCTGAAGGTCTACCTCGGCTCGGCCGCCGGGGTGGGCAAGACCTACGCCATGCTCCGCGAGGGGCACCGCCTGAAGGGCCAGGGCGTCGACGTGGCCGTCGGCCTCCTCGAGACCCACGGCCGGGCCGAGACCGCCGCGCAGCTCGGCGACCTTGAGGTCATCCCCCCGAGGGAGATCGAGTACCGCGGCGTGACGCTCCGCGAGATGGACCTCGACGCCGTCCTCGCCCGCCGTCCGACCGTCTGCCTCGTCGACGAGCTGGCCCACACCAACGCGCCGGGCAGCCGCAACCCGAAGCGTCACCAGGACGTCGAGGAGCTGCTCCGCGCGGGCATCCACGTGATCACGACCGTCAACGTCCAGCACCTGGAGAGCCTCTACGACGAGGTCGAGCGGGCCACCGGGGTGAAGGTCAAGGAGCGGCTGCCCGACTCGATCCTGGCCGAGGCCGATCAGGTCGTCAACGTCGACCTCTCCGCGGAAGACCTGCTGGAGCGGCTCCAGGCCGGCAAGGTCTACCCGCCGGAGCGGGTCGAACGGGCGATGGCCCACTTCTTCACCGAGGCCAACCTCACCCGGCTCCGCGAGCTGACGCTCTCGGAGCTGGCCCACCTGGTCGACCGCCGCACCCGACGGGCCGAGGCCGACCGCGCCCCGGCCTCGGCGACCGAACGCGTGATGGTCGGCCTCTCCAGCCGCAGCCCCAACGCCCCGAGACTGCTGCGCAAGGCGGCCCGCCTGGCCGACCGGCTCGATGCCCCCTGGTACGCCGTATACATCCAAACTCCCAGGGAGGACCTCACCCGGATCGACGCGGCGACGCAGCGGCAGATCGGCAAGAACCTGGAGCTGGCCCAACAGCTCGGGGGTATCCCGATGACCTTCAAGGGCCCCGACGTAGCCAGCACGATCGCCTCATTCGCCCGCGAGTATCAGATCAGGGTCATCGTGCTCGGGAAGTCGCGGCAAGCCTGGTGGAGGCGCCTCCTCCGAGGATCGCTCCTGGAGGCCCTGCTCGCGAAGACCACCGGGGCCGATGTCCTCGTCGTCGACGTCTGAACGGTGGTCGGTGAGCGGAGCTCGATCCGACAATCCTTGGACTTCCCCACGAGGTGCGATCGCTCAGATGAGAGGATTAACTCGCATTTCTCACCGGGGGAATGGAATCGCGCTGCCCCTTGTGTCATGGGTTGGTTTGCCACAACCCCCTATGTCATCAAAAAAGTGCAGCCCGATGCAGACAGAGTGTAACGCGGCTTACCTCGACTTTCCCATGGTCGGCCGACGGGAAATCCTCGCCGATTTCGACGGCGGCGACATCACGTCCGACGGCGGCGCCCTGCTGCTCCGCCAGGTGGAGCAGATCACCGGCATCCTCCGCCAGTTCGCCGACCGCTTCACCGATCATCGCGACTCCGAGCTCATCGAGCACACCGTCGAAGAACTGCTCGCCCAGCGGGTCTACGGCCTGGCCCTGGGCGATGAGGACCTCCACGATCACGACGACCTCCGCCGCGACCCCCGCCTGGCGGCCGTCGTCGGCGAGCTCGACCCCACCGGCCAATCCCGGATGCGGACGCGCGACCGCGGCAAGGCCCCGGCCGGCAAGAGCACGCTCAACCGCCCGGAACTGACCCCCACCGCCGCCGGTCGAGCCGACCGTGACAAGAAGATCACCCGCCGCGTCCACGATGTCGAAGACCTCCTCGTCAGGCCCTCCCTGCAGGCCCATCCCCGGCCTCTCGAGCATATCGTGCTCGACCTCGACGCCACCGACGATCCGAACCATGGCCATCAGCTCGGCCGCTTCTTCCACGGTTATTCCAAGGGCTACTGCGATCTGCCGCTCGACATCTTTTGCGGCGATCACCCGCTCTGCGCGAAGCTGCGGCCGGCGGACATCGACGCCTCGGCCGGGACGGTCAAGCACCTACAGCGGATCGTCGCGCAACTGCGCCAGGCGTGGCCGGAGCTGAAGATCACCCTCCGGGCCGACAGCGACTTCTGCCGCGAGGCGATCATGGCCTGCACCGACCTGATCCACCACGCTCGTCCGGGCGGAATGCAGGCGGTCGGACCCCTGTCGGGGCGGATCGTGGTTCGCGGTCCGTCTTGCGGAGGCGCAGACGGCCTCCGGCGTGGGCTTGCGAGGTGGGTGGACCACGCTCCCACGTCATCGACCGAGGCTCCAGACCGTCGACCGACCGATCGAGCTCGGAACAGGGCTTGAGGTATCCTGATCGGGGCTTCCGGATACCCCCGATGAGAAATGCGGGCTAACCCATAACCCTTGCAGGGTCTAGTGCCGAAGAGAGGACTCGAACCTCCACCCGGGGTGAACCGGACTAGGACCTGAACCTAGCGCGTCTGCCAATTCCGCCACTTCGGCAAGTGGTTCACGCGAGCAACGATCCGCCCCGAGGGGAACAGAACGCCGCTCGACGTGCGACATGTGGGGTATTCTAGCGAGGTCATGGGGCCGGAAGCAAGAGACTGGGGACCTGGAGCCGGAAGATTGGTGCGAAAACGCTTTTGGAGATTGAAGTTACGATGTCGAGGAGCCGGGAGAAGCCTCGGCGGCCGAGCGCGTTCGGGGGCGAAGGTCCGAAACGCGGAGCCGGCCGTCTCGCAGCGCCGAGCCGACCAGGACGGCATCGACCCGGCATCGGGCCAGGCGATCCAGGTCGGCAGGCCCGGAGATTCCCCCGCCGGCGATCAGCTCCAGCTCAGGGATTGAGGGGAAAGCGTCGCGCAAGCTCGTCAGCAAGGTGTCGGTCCCGGTCCCCTGCCCGGTGCCGATGCGGGCCAGATCCAGCACGAGCACCTTCCGGACTCCCTGCTCGATCGCCCGGGCGGCCAGGCCCAGCGGGTCGTCGGTCCCCCACGATCGTTCCGGATCCCCCAGCGGGACTCGATGTTTCAGGTCGAGTCCGAAGCAGACCCGCTCGGTCCCCGCGTCGTCGAGGATCGCGGCCAATGCGTCGGGACCCGAGACCGTTTCCAGGCCCACGATGATCGTCTCCACCCCGGCGGCCAGCAGCGGGGGGACGTCATCGGCCGTCCGCACCCCCGCATCGACCCAGAGCGACACCCCCAGCCCCGCCAGGCTCGACAGCAGTTCCAGGTGGGGCGGTTGCCCCTCGATCGCGTCCAGGTCGGCCACGTACAATGCGGGGGGATCGGGTTGCTCGGCGGCGAGCATCTGATCGCGAAAGCGTCTCGCCCAGGCCAGCGGATTGCACCCCTCGGCGGTGCCGCGGAGCAGGCCGTACCGCTCGCGCTCCCCGGCGACGGCGGCAACGGCCAATCCGGCCTTGAGATCGAGCACAGGAATAACCCGCATGGGATTCAAGGATGAGTCCAGACTGTCTTCGAGTCGCACGGTATTAATTCACGAATTCGTGACCGGCGGCGGCCTGGCCGACGAGGACCTGCCCCCGTCGCTCGCCCGCGAAGGCCGCGCCATGCGGCGAGCCCTCGCCGGCGACTTCGCCGCCGCGTCCGGGGTCCGGGTCGTCATGACGATCGACCCCCGGGAACCCGATGCCGAGGCCCCGGGGCCCTGGAAGATCGTCCGGATCGGCCCCGGAGATGAACGATCTCGCGTCGCCTCGCTGGCGACCGAGGCCGATTGTACCCTCATCATCGCCCCGGAGACCGGCGGACTTTTGCTCGATCGGGCCAGAATGCTCGACCAACTCGGCGTGCCGTCGCTCGGCTGCTCGCCCGAAGCCGTTGCGGTGACTGGCAATGTGCTCACCACCCTCGATCGCCTGCAAAACGCCGGCGTCCGGACGCCTCCCACCCGGGTCGTCTCCCCTCGGCGCGATTGGCCCCGGCGCCCGACCTTCCCCCCCGTCGATCTGGCCCGTGTCTGCCCGTTCGTCGAGATCCCCGAACCCCTGGCCGATTTCCCCCCCCATCTCGCCAAATTAGCCGAAATCGAGCATCCCTCCGTCCTCAAGCCGGTCGATGGCGCCGGCGCCGTCCAGACCTTCGTCCTCGCCGGAGAGGCCCCCTGGCCCGACCCTTCCTGGGCCCCCGAGGTCGCCGTCCTGCAACCCTGGATCGAGGGGGAACCCCGCAGCGTCTCGGTCCTCGTGTCGAGCGACGGTCATCCGATGATCGTCGGCATTGCCTCGCAGCGCACCAGGGTCGATCGGGGGCGACTCTCCTATGCCGGAGGCGTCGCGCCGCTGCCGGGCAGTCCGGCCGTCTCGCGGATGGTCGAGCAGGTCGTCGGTGCGATCCCGGGGCTCCGGGGTTGGGTCGGCATCGACTGGATCGACGACGGCCAGGGCGATCCGATCGTCCTCGAGGTCAACCCGAGGCCCACCACCTCCATCGTCGGCTTCCTTGCGATCCTCCCTCCCGGTATGCTGGCCCAATCCTGGCTGGACGTGCTCGACGACCCGGGCGCCCCGCTGCCCCGTCGGCTGGCCGACCGGGTCCTGGCGTCCGTCGCGTCCCCGGTCTCCTTCGAACCCGACGGCAGACTCTCCCCCTCCCCCTCCTCCTCTCCCCGGGCTGGAGCCGGATCATGAGCACCGGAGACCCCCGACCCCTCTGGCTTGGCCTCGACATCGGCGGCGCGAACCTCAAGGCCGCGCACACCGGCGGCCAGGCCCAGATCCTCCCCTTCGAGCTCTGGAAACGCCCCTCCGACCTCGCCCCGACCCTCGCCCGCCTCGGCCGCGTCCTGCCCGAGTCGAACGCCGTCGCCGTCACCATGACCGCCGAGCTGTGCGACTGCTTCGCCACCAAGTCCGAAGGGGTCGCCGCCGTGCTGGGGGCCGTCTGGAAGGCCTTCCCCGGCAAGCCGATCCACGTCTGGGGCACCGACGGCCAGTTCCACGGCATCAAGACCGCCGTCGACCAGCCCGACCTCGCCGCCGCCGCCAACTGGCTCGCCCTGGCCACCCTGGCCGCCCGGCTCATCCCCGAAGGGCCGGGCATCGTCATCGACATCGGCTCCACCACGGCCGACCTCGTCCCGATCCGCGACGGGCACCCGACCTCCCGGGGCCTGACCGACACACGACGCCTCCAGACCGGCGAACTGCTCTACGCCGGAGTCCGACGGACCCCGATCATGGCCCTCGCCACCGAGCTCCCCCACCGCGGCGAGCCGACCAGCCTGGCCGCCGAGCTGTTCGCCTCGACGCTCGACGTCTACCTGACGCTCGGCGACCTCCAGCCCGACCCGACCGACCTCTCCACCTGCGACGGCCGACCCGCCACCATCGAGGCCGCCCGCGACCGCCTCGCCCGCATGGTGGCCGCCGATCGCGACTCCTTCTCCGCCGACGACGCCCGGTCGCTCGCCCTGGCCGCCGACGGGGTCCTCCTCGCCCGGCTCCGGCGATCCGCCGAACGGGCCTGCGCCGCGACCGTCGGCCGGCCTCGGGGCGCGGTCGTCTGCGGCTCCGGATCGTTCCTCGCCCGCCGCCTCGCCCGGCTCCTTCTTGAACCCGACGACCCCATCCTCGCCATCGATGACGTCTGGGGTCCGCTCGCGTCTCACGCCGGCTGCGCCTACGCCCTCGTCGTCCTGGCCGGGGAGCGCGCCAATCTCGCCCCCTCCTGACCCCCTTTGTCTTCCACCGCATCCCTCCCGTCGAAAGCCCCCGATCCGGACGCCCGTCGAACGGTTCCTCCGTCCCCCGATCCGGACCTTTAGCCGCCCTCGCCGACCGAGACACGCCAAACGCCCAATTTTCCGACCCGAACCTTGCTCGGCTCCGATCCGCCCATGCCCCCTCCCCTCCTCGTCGCCAAGGTCGGCGGCAGCCTGCTCAACTGGAACGGGTTGACCGACGCCCTCACCACCTTCCTCGATCGCCGCCGCGACCATCGGCTCGTCCTCGTGGTCGGGGGCGGCGAGGCGGTCGATGCGATCCGATCGCTCGACCGGACCCACTCCCTCGGCGATCCCGTCTCGCATCGGCTCGCGCTCCGGGGGATGGACCTGACCGCCCATTGTCTCGCCGCGATCGTCCCGAGCCTGGTCGTGGTCGATGCGATCGCCGAGCTTCCCTCCGTCTGGAACGGCCCCTCGCTCCCGGTCTTCGCCCCTCGCCTGTTCCTGGACCAGGAAGACCGAACCGTCGACGACCCGCTTCCCCACTCCTGGGCCGTCACCTCCGACTCGATCGCCGCCCGCCTCGCGGTCCGGCTCGGGGCCGATTCCCTCGTCTTGCTCAAGAGCACCGCCGCCCCCGCCTCGATCCCTCGCGACCAGGCCGCCTCGCTTGGCCTCGTCGACCCGACCTTCCCCGCCGCCTCCCTCCCCATCCCTCGGGTTACTCTGCTCAACCTGCGCGACGCTCGGCTCCCGGAATCCTCGCTCCTCTGATCGGCTTCCGGGGCCATTTCCCGATCCCCGCCCATTTTGTGTGACTGAACCCCCTCTTATTTCAGAGATTACTGTCAAGGGTTCATCCCGAATCGCCCGGATCAGTCTTCGCTCGTAGGGTCCGCCGTGTGGACCGATCTCCTGACAGGATTCAGGAATCGGTCCGCACGGAGGACCCTACAAGAGCAATGCTTTCGGGCGATTCGGTGTCATTCGCTCTTTGGCAACCGCATGCGCAGTGTTTGTTCGTTGATCCCCGACCTGCCCTCCGCCTTGATCCGATCCTCTGAAGATTCGAATCTCGAAGGCCAGCCCTCGGCCTTGCCCCGGCTCGCTTCGATTCCATCCGTCGGCAATCGCTCCGCACACCCCCTCCAGACCCTCCCTTTAACCCCTTCTCGTCGACGCGATTCTCCCTCCGACGTCCCAAGTCGCCCTTCTCACGGAACGAAGCCAAACCGATTTCCGCAAGTCCTTGCTCCATCAGGGAAAAGGTTCCTTGCGGTGCCCTGAAATCCGGCGCACCCTTTTGCGCACCCTCGGCGTACCACGAGGCGCACCACCCCGGCCCGACCGCATTTCCCCTCTCGTTCCGCTTCCCTTCCGACACGCCGCGATCGTCGGACGCATCATCTCCGCAGTTCACCCGATTCAGCACGACACGGTCAAAACGGAACGAAGCCAACGGAATTGACCGAAGTCCTTGCCCTGAATCAGGAAACCGCCATCATCCCCGGCCGAAAATCGGCGCACCCTTCGGCGCACCCTGGCGCACCCTTTGGCGCACCAATCGACTCAGAGCAGGCTCACCGGGTCCACGTCCACCGCCAGCTCGATCGGCTGGGGAGGATCGGCCAGCGGCAGGGCAACCCGAAGCAGCCGTTGCAACGGCCCCGGGGCGGGGGCCCGGAGCTGCAGGTGGTAGCGGAACAGGTGCTTGATCTTCATCACCGGCGCGGGGGCCGGCCCCAGCAACCGGACGGAATCATCCGACAGCTCCCGGAGCAACTGGGCGAACGATTCGAGGTAGCCGACCACCTCGGCCTCCGACGGCCCCCTGGCGATCAGGCGGACGACCCGGCCGAACGGCGGGCACCCGTTCTTCTCCCGCTCGGGCAGTTCCTGGGCCACGAACCCGAGGTAATCGTGCCGCGCCGCGAACGCAATCGCCGGCGCATCCGGCGTGTACGTCTGCACGAGGACCCGGCCCGGACGATCCCCCCTGCCCGTCCGCCCGGCCACCTGGGCGACGAGCTGGAAGGTCCGCTCGGCCGCCCGGAAGTCCGGCAGGTGGAGCGACGTGTCGGCGTTGACCACCCCCACCAGGGTCACGTCCGGGAAGTCGAGCCCCTTGGCGATCATCTGGGTTCCCAGCAGGATGTGCACCTGCCTCGCCCGAAACGCCCCGAGCACCTGCTCATAGGCCCCCGGCGACCGCATCGTGTCCGAGTCCATCCGCCGCACGACGTGCTGCGGGAAGGCGTCGCGGACCTCCCGCTCCAGCCGCTCGGTGCCGATCCCGCCGTAGTGGAGCCGCTGGTAGCGGCAGCTCGGGCAACTGTCCGGCGGGTCGTACTCGGCGTCGCAGGTGTGGCAGAGGGCCTTGTGCCGCTCCTTGTGGTGGGTCAGGGCCACATCGCAGGCCCCGCACTTCAACACATTCCCGCACTTCGGACAGAGGATGAACGTGTGGAACCCTCGGCGATTGAGCAGGAGAATCACCTGGCCGTCGTCGGCCAACGCCTCGGTCATCGCTCGACGCATCAGGCCGCCGATCGCCAGCAAGGGCTGACCCTTCGTCGGCTTCTCGTGCCTCATGTCGATGATGTCGACCCGGGGCATCCGCCGCTCGGCGACCCGGCGGGCCAGGGTCAACCGGGTGTACCTCCCCCGCTCGGTGTTGGCCCAGGTTTCGAGCGACGGCGTGGCCGACCCCAGCACCACCGGCACCTTCTCCAACTGGGCCCGCTTCACGGCCACATCCCGGGCGTGATATCGCGGGGTCGTCTCCTGCTTGAAGGTCGATTCATGCTCCTCGTCGATGACGATCAGGCCCAGCCTCCTCGTCGGCGCGAAGATGGCCGAGCGGGCCCCGACGACCACCTGAATCTCCCCCGCGGCGATCGCCCGCCAGTGCCGATGCCGCTCGGCGTCGCTCAGGTGGCTGTGCAGGACGGCCACCCGGTCGAACCGACGTCGGAAGCGTCGGATCGTCTGCGGCGTCAGGCTGATCTCGGGGACCAGGACGATCGCCTCCCGACCCCGCTCCACCACCCGCTCAATCGCGCTGAGATAGACCTCCGTCTTGCCGCTGCCGGTGACCCCATGAAGCAGGAACGTCTGGAAGCTGTCGCTGCCGAGGACCGGGTCGAGCTGGTCGAGCACCCTCGCCTGCTCGGGGGTCAGGGCGACCGGGGCCTTGCCGTCGTGGTCGTTCTCGAGCGGCTCCGGGTCGAGCGGCCCGGCCACCGGGGCCCTGCTCATCCGGCGTCGGACGGTGTGGATCAACCCCCGCTTGCGCAAGGAGGCGATCGGGGCGGTCGTGCACTTGGCCAGGCGGCAGACGTCGGTGACCGACAGCGTCCCCTCTGCCTTGCAGAGCAGCTCCAGGATCTCGGCCTGTCGGGGCGGCAAGGCCAGCGTGTCCCGGGCCAGGCGGACCTCATCGGGCACGGTCAGGCAGGTGGCGATCCGCGTCCCCGCCTGTTTCTTCACCCCGGCCGGCACCACGGCGTCGAGCGCCTGGCCCCAGGAACAGGAGTAATACCCCGCCATCCAGTGCGTCAGGTCGAGCATCACCCCGTCGATCAACGGGGGGTCGTCCAGGATCTCCAGGATCTCCTTGACCTTCCCCGGCGCGACGTCGGCCGTCGGCTCGATCCGGACGCAGTAGGCCGTCACCGCCTGGTTCGACCGCCCGAGCGGGACCCGCACCCGCTGCCCGACCCGCAACCCGTTCCGCAGGTGCCGGGGGATCGCGTAGGTATACACCTCCTCCATCGGCCGGTTGAAGACGACCCCCGCGAACGGCCCCTCGGCCTCGACGGCGAACAGGGCCCCCTGACTTCGGTCGTCGGCGTCCGCTCGGGTCATGGCGATCCACTTCGGAAGGCATCAACGGTTCCCGCCGCGAGTCTCTCCGGTCCGCAGCCGGAGATTCCCGCGCATTCGCTCCCATTGTCGGCAGAATGCTGGGCGGATGTCCACACCCTCTCCGCCGAAGGGGGTTCAAATGAACGATCGGCCGAAGGCCCGGTCGAGCGCCATCCTGGCCCGGACCATTTCGGGGGAATCGGCCGATCCGACGTTGATCCTGGCCACCTCGAACGGCCGAATCGCCCCCGGCCGATTCGATTGCCCGCCGAAGATGAACCCGGCCCGATAGCCGGCCTGCCGGGCCAGTCGACAGGTCCGATCGTCGTAATCGGTTGCTCCGCCATAGGGATACGAGATGGCATCGACCTCCCGACCCAGTCTGGCTTCCAGCATTCGCTTCGAGCTGACCAACTCCTCCGACTGTTCCTCCTCGTTCAGATCCGCCAGCCTCCGGTGCGTCTTGCCATGCGACCCGACCACCATTCCCGAATCGGCCAGCGTTTGTACCTGCTCCCAGGTCATCAAGGCCGATCGGCCCAGGGCGTTGAGGTCGAGCGAGACGCCGGATCGCTCCTGCAGGTGCTCGGCCAACCGCTCCTCATCGAGCCGATGCGCCGCCAGGCAGGCTTGCACCACGATCGCGAGGGCCTCGGCCCGGCTCGTCCGGGTCAGGTCGATGGTCAACCGTGCCGGCTCGTCCAGCTCCAGGCGCTCCCGATCGGTCTGGTGGATCACCCGCGACACCAGGTCCCACCAGAACGGCCGCGGGTGGTCGATCCGGTCCGGCGGGATGAAGTAGGTGGCCGAGGCTCCCGCATCGACCAGGGCAGGCAAGCCATGCTCGTACTGATCCCGATAGCCGTCGTCGAACGTGATCGCCGCGCACGGATCGTTCAGGGGCGTTCCCCCGCTCGCATGAGCCACCAGCTCGGTCGGCGAGAGCAGTCGGAAGGCCCGTTGGACCTCTTCGATCTGCCTCCGGAAACCTTCGGGAGTCGCCGAGAAGACCGGAGCATAGTCGGTCGTGGCCGTCGGATCACCGATCCGATGGTACACGAGCACGAGTAGGCATGGGCGCCTGGCCAGCCGTTCCATGACCCGGAGCACGCCCGCCTCCCGCATCCGGTGGGCGAGGAACCGACGTTTGTTGAGCATGGCGACCGTCCCGAGACGCTTCGATTGCGATTAGGTGTAGGCGTAGTCCGCTTCAAGCTGGGTCAGGTGCCACGGGACGTCCGCCGGCGGGAGCAATCCCGAGCGGTCCCGGACGTAAAACGGGATGTCGAAGACGGGCCGATAGCCGGAGTCCCGCAAGGCTTCCGTGATCCAGGGGGTTGTCGCGAAGCACTCGGCGACGTCGGCCCCGCGACGGCGAAGCTCCTCCGTGGCGGCCCGGATGCTCGCGAGCCAGAGGTCCGGATCGGGGTCATCGAGGAAGCAATCGACGATCGTTCCCCGCGTCACCGACGGTTGCGGGACGACGCTCAGCATCAGGAACCCCCGGGCCGAACCCCCTCGATGAATCATCCGGCCCTCGAACCAGGGGCGAGGGAACCGGAGGAAGTGATTCAGCACGACCGGGTCGCGCCGGGTGAAGCAGAGCGGCATGGCCAGTCGCCCGACGACCTGCTCCGCGTCCGAGCCGAATTCGGCGACCGGTTCCAGGTCGATCGGCAGGGTTGGCGACCGCCTCGGCCGCGCCAATCCGACCGCGTCGCGGGCCGTGCCGAGGAGCCGTCTGGCCCAGCCGCCGCCGCCTTGGTTGCGGAGCCGGTACCAGGGAACGAGCAGGCGTCGCCAGACGGGAATCCGCTGCCGGATCACGTACCCGGTCCGGTTCCCCATCGCGGCCGACGAGGGGGTCAAACCGATCGCCAGGTGGACCTTCGCCAATCGGTGAACCCGCATGAGCAGGCGGGCCCCCATCCCCTTCCCGGCCTCGGAGACGACCCAGTCGATCGGGTGGATGGCGGGGATCCCGATCGGGTCGGCCGACGGCCCGGTCTGGTGGATGACGGTCGGATGCAGGCTGATGCTGCCGACGATCTGCCCGTCCGTCTCGGCCACCAGGCCGGACGGCCAATCGGCCGGGCCCCCCATCGGGTCGAACAGCTTCCAGGAGAGGACCTCGGGCGCCGCGAAGGTCGCGTCGGGGGGGACGCCGAACGCCCCGGTCAGGAACCGGCTCAGCCGGGGGATGTCTTCGGGATTGATCGCTCGAATCGCGTCGGTCATGGCAGCTTCGCCTTCGCCTCGGCATCATCCCGGACCGGCAGGAACCTGAGCCTCGGGACCGGCTCGGGCATGCTCCTGCCCTTTTCCTGGGCCGGGCGCCCCGCCATAATCGACCGACGGAGGGGTCGGCCGCAACCGGGACGACCCGAATTACCCCCGAGCGTGACGGCCGGACCCGACCGGAGGCCAGCCCTGTTTCCGGTGATCGGCCGGACCTTTCGGAGCGGTGGACTGATGCGATTAGGATTGTTCGGCGGCACGTTTGACCCGATCCACCTCGGCCACCTCATCCTCGCCGAATCGTGCCGGGAGGCGCTGGCGCTTGACGAGGTCTGGTTCGTCGTCGCCGGCCAGCCGCCGCACAAAGGGGGAGATCGGACGGCGGTGGCCGACCGGATCGAGATGGTCCGGATCGCCATCGCCGGGCATCCGAACTTCCGCGTCTCGGAGATCGAGGCGAACTCGCCCGGCCCCCATTATACCTACCAGACGCTCGAAGCGACGGCCCGCGACCGGCCCGACGACTCCCTGTTCTTCCTGATCGGCGGCGACAGCCTGATCGACCTGCCCCACTGGCGCGAGCCGGGGCGTGTGATGGAGCTGGCCACGGTCGTCGCGGTCGGTCGGCCCGGTTTCGAGGAGCCGGCGGCCGACCTGATGCGGCCGATCCTCGATCAGGCGCCTCGGGCCCGGCCGATCGAGCGGGTGATTGCCCCTCAGATCGAGATCGCCTCGCGAGACCTGAGACGGCGGGTGGCCGAGGGACGCAGCCTCCGATACCTCGTGCCGAGGGGGGTCGAGGCCTTCATCAAGGCCCGGGGCCTGTATCGGCCTCGATCCGACCCGGGAGACCGGGAATGAGCCCCTTATCCAGCCGGAATGGCAACCCATTTGCAGGTTAATCTCGGGCCGTAAGGGTCCCGCTCGCCCGGCCCGATCGCGGCCAGGGGTGGCGGGACCAGACCCGATCCCGAGCGGGTGGCCGAGCCAGTGCCCGTCCGCCCGTGCCCGGGGGCGCCGGGGCCCCCTCTTTGCGACAGGATTGACCGCGATGATGCCAATCACCCGAGACGACCTGGAGATCCTGCTCGATACGCCTCAGCAGCTCGACTACGTCGTCAGTGCGTACGCGGACCTGACCGTCCGCGATGGATTCCGCCACTTTGCCAGGACGGAACTGGCCAACATCGCCCGGGATGCCGACGTGGCACTCTCGGAGGCCGAGGCCCGCAAGGCCCTCGACGAGCATCTCGAACCGATCCTCAAGGACCTCGAACAGGCCAAGCCCGGGACCCGGGGGCTGGCCGCGTTCAGCGCCCCGGGGCGAGGGCTCTTCCACGTCGTTCACCTGAACTTCCCGGTCGAGAACAAGCTGGTCCTCGACGAGGACCCGTTTATCCTCCCCTTGCTTGAACGCTGGTTCGGCGACCCGAGCTATCTGGTCGCCCTGGTCGACTCGCACGAGCTGCACCTGTTCGAGGCCCACTCCGGCCACGCCGAGCACGTGACCGGCCTGAACAAGGAAGTGCCCACCGAAATCCAGCGCGACAAGCCCCGGTTCACCTACAAGAAGCGGTTTCTGGACGCCTGGCACGAACGCCAGCAGCAATTGACGAACGACCAGTTCCTCAAAGGGGCCGCCGAGGCCATCTCGGACCATTACCGGGGCGGGGCGTTCACCGGCCTGATCCTGCTCGGCCAGGCCCCCACGACCTCGGCCATCCGCCGCCTGCTGCACAAGGAGGCCGACGCCGCCGTCGTCCTGGAACACGCGCAGGCCATGCGGCCCGAGCCGAAGGTCAAGGACGTGGAGGACGACGTGGCCCGGGCCATGGACCAGTGGCGGGCCGCCGAGCGCGGTCGGCTCCTCGACGAACTGGAGCAGCGATGGGAGCGGAACCACCTGGTGGCCAACGGGCCGACCGAGGTGCTTGACGCCCTGCAACAAGGCCGGGCTGTCGAGGTCATCTTCGGCCCCGACCGGACCATGCCCGGCGCGCGTTGCCTGTCCTGCGGCTATCGGTTCGGCGCCCCGACGGCCGAGTGCGTCTACTGCAACGGCCGGACGATCAGCGTGAACGCGGTTCAGGAGATTCTGCGGATGGCCATCCGGCAGCGGATGGCCCGGGTCCATCTGCTCGACCGTCCGGACGAGCGGGCCCCCGACCCGATGGCACGCGCCAACGGCGTGGCCGCCTTCCTGCGGGCCGAGGCGAACTGGGCACCCCCGGAAAAGGCCCAGTCGTGAGCCCTCCTTGATCCGAACGCGGCCGGGGGGACGGTGCTCAGCGCAGCACCTTTCCCCGGCCCTCGGAGGCGGCCTGGATGACCTGATCGTCGGGCGGGGTCGGCCGGTCGGATTCGGTCAAGGGGACCCGGGTCGGCTCGTCTTGCCCGGAGTACAGCTGGACGACCGGCCGGGAGATGGAGTTGAACACCGAGGTGGGCCAGCGGACGAGGCGGACCCCGTTGGCGAGGGTCACCCGGGGGATGCTCGCCAGGGTGTTCGAGACCAGGGGGGGGCGGATCGGCAGGCCGTCCTCGCGGTGGCCGAGGTGCTGGAAGCGGGCGCCGGCGAGCGTCAGTTCATCCAGCCGTCTCCCCGAGAAGCCGGCCTCCATGGCCAGGTCGGCCGCCGGCCAGATGATGCTCGTGTCGAGCCGATCGACCGTGGCCAGGTTCATCTGCATCGCGTGAAACGGGCCTTCCCCCGTGTCGAGCCAGCTCAAGGAGGCGGTGGCCGAGGCGTGGTCGGCGACGAGTGCGGGCGCGGCCGACCGATCGCTGCGCAGGAAGATGAATTGCTTGTGATGGTCCGGGATCGAGGTCGTGGAGTTGAAGATCGCCCGGGCCCGCTCGTCGCCGACGACCATGTCTTCCTGGGCCGCGATCACGACCAGGGCGGTCGATTCGGGGATCTGATCGAGCGTCGGCTCGCTTGACGGGAGGACTTCTCCCGGCAAGACGGTGACGAGGGCCCTCGGCCTCGGCAGGCCGACCTCGGGGGCCATCGCCGCGAGCTGCGCCGCCAGGTTGCCGCCGGCCGAGTGCCCGATCAGGGCGAAGCGATCGCGGTCCGGCCGCGTCCGGCCCGGTGCCGTGTCGAGCACGACCAGGGCCTTGCGGATCGCGTCGAGCGCGTTGGGGAGGAACTCGGCCGGGCGGGTCGTCCAGTCCGCCTGATACCGGGGATAGATGACGATGTTCCCCCGGCGGGTCAGGTGGGCGATCCAGGCGCCGTACAGGCCGGGGTTGGTGGACATCCAGCCGTGCAGGAGCACCACGACCGGCGCCGGCTCGGAGGGCGTGGGGTCGGTCGGCTCGAAGATCCAGTACGACCTCGGTCCTTCGCCGTAGCTCAGCGCGAGCATCGCGGCGTGGCGGGCGGGCCTGGCGGCGTCGTCCGGGCCGGTCGGATCGGCCGGGGGCTGGAGGAGCGGGAGCATTCCAGCCAACAGGAACATGAGTGCTGATCCCACGTCTAAACCCTCCTTGGTGTCGACGATCCGGGGACGGCATGTCGTCTCTCGACGCAACCTTGCTGGCGCGGCGGGGCAGCACCGAAGGTCCCGGCGAGAGTCCCTTGCATAGCCGTTCTGGGGGAATTCGGGAAGATGGGATCGACGGATCGCCGGAAAAAAACAAGAATTCCGCCGAACCGCTCAAGTCGGACGACCTGTCCGGTCGAAACTTGAGACGGACGATTCGCGAAGGGTCGAGCGGTCCTCGATCGGGCGAATCCTTCGGCAGGACCCTGGGCTGGCAGGGAGGCGAGTCCGGGGCTGCGGTCGATTGCAAACCTATTGGAGTGCGGATGCGTGGCGATTGGCGCGTCTCCTGGGACGGTCGAGGCATCGTCCTGGGTGTCTTGCTCCTGAGTGGATTCCCCACCGGCCCCGCCCTGGCCGACGTGCCCCCGGTCCGCATGACGATCGAACTCTCCTGGCGGCCCGCCGACGACGACCTCGGCCGGGCCCAGAAGGAGGACTCGCCGGGCACCCGGCTCGAGATCTCCGACGGCTCGGTCCTGGATGCCATCGCCTGGGACGACGACCGGCTGGAGCCGTCGCAGAGCCGATCGGCCAGGCGGCTCGACCGCCTGGATCAGGCGGCGATGAGCCTCGGATCGCGTCCGAGGGGGAACGTCCGGGCCCGGGTCGAGGCGCCGATCGAGGCGACGATCACGGTCGCCACCCCGGCCGAAGGCTCCTGGACGGTCCCCCTGATCAGCCTGCTCGACGGCCCTCAGCGGACGGTGCTCGGCTCGGGCACGCTGTTCGAGGCCCGGCGGCTGGACTGGGACGGCGTGGAGGTGCAACTGCCCGGCGATGGGCTGGTGGCGCCCGGGGCGGTCGTGCCGGTCGGCGTCAGGGTGAATGTCCTGACCCCCGAGCCGACGGAGGTCGCGCTCGTCCTCTCGGCTCGTCTCCATCCGGTCCGGTCCGATCGGGCCTCGTGGGAGGAGTCGAGGCGGCTGGTGGTCCCGACGAACCTGAGCGGCTCGGTCCCCCAGCAGTTCAACCTGGCGATGCCCCGGGACGAGGGGACGTATGTGCTGGAGGTGACCGCGTCCTGGGCGCCCCGGGATCTGCAGGCCGAGGGGACGAGGTTGAGCCGATGGTGGCGGCGGCTCCGCAATCGATCGACCGATGTCGCCTACCGTCGCATCAGTTTGGCGGTCATCAATCCCGCCGCACCCGCGCCCCAGTCGGGGGTGCCGGTGCCGCCGGGTCGGCAGGGAGCGGACCGGCTTGACGTGGTCGTCGATTCGAGCGACCTGGGGAGGTCCAAGGGGCTTCGGCCCCGGGCCGAGGGCAGGTTGGCGGCGGAGCCGAATCGGCCCGATTCCCCCTGGACCGTCCCGGAGGAACTCCTGGTCGACCCGCCCCGTCGCGATCGGCTCTGGAACCTGGTGGGCAGGGTCGGGGCCGAGCCCCGGGCGCTGGAACCCGCCGGGGTCGATGGCGTGTCCTGGGTGGCCCTGCCGCTGCACGTGCCCCGCCCCGATCGCCCGCATCGGCTCGACCTGGCGGTCGCCGGTGGCGATCCGGGGGCGATGTCGGTGGCGATCGTGGCGCCGGGCAATCGGCCCAGGCTGCTGCTCGATGCCCGCGGATACGGGCCCCCGATCGCCGGGCCGGGCATGCCGACGGTCCTGTCGTGGGGAGTCTGGCCCGACGCGAGCGATCCGGTCCTGATCGTCGTGAATCACTCGGCCGATCGGCCGTTGTGGCTCGGCGAGGTCAAGCTCGTCGAGCAGGCCGACGACCCGGCCCCGCTGCCGGCGATGAGGCCGCCGGCCGATGGGGGGCGATCGGTCGCCGTGCGATTCTCGGGGCGTCGCGACCTGGAGCGGTTCGGCGGGACGAACGACCTCGGCCCGGATGATCCGATTGCCCGGGCCCGGCACCTGATCAGCTACCTCAGGTCGATGGGGGCCTCGGCGGCGGTCCTGCCCGCCCCGGCCGGGGCGGGTTGGGTTCGAGAGGCCCTGGACGGGCAGGCGCTGGAAGATTCGGCCGGTCCCGATCCCGATCTGGCCCTGATCGCCGCGCTCAAGCGGGCCCGGATGGCCGTCTTCCTGGAGATGGATCTCGAAGGGAGGCAGCTGCCGGGCGTGCCTGCCCCCGAGGACCCGAGGGCCGAGGAGCTGGGCCTGGTCCGGCTCGACCGATCGGGAGGCTCGGAAGCGGACCGGCCGACCTACAACCTGCTGAGGCCGGAAGTCCAGCGGGCGATGACGCAGCTGGTGGTCGAGACGATCCGAGGGGCGGGCGGGGCGCATCGCCTCCCGTGCGATGGGGTCCTGCTCCGGCTCGGGCCCGGCCCGACCTTGCCCGGGCGGCCCGATACCGGGTTCGACGACCGGACCTACGCCCGGTTCGTGAGGGACGCGATCAAGGGGGACGTGGCGCCGGGGCTGGACGGGGATGATCCGGGACGGTTCGCGGCCCGTCACCGGTATCTGACCGGATCGGCGCTGGTGCCCTGGCTGACCTGGCGGTCGAGGCAGGTCGGGGCCTACTATTCGAGTCTCGCCGCGGCCGTCGCCGAGGCCAGCCCCGGCGTCAGCCTCATGCTGGCGACCCCGGGGCTCGACGATGCGCTGGTGGGGGCCGAGGCCAGACGATTCGACCGGGACGGCCTGCCTCCGGACGCGGCCTGGCGGTCGCTGGGGCTGGACCTGACCGACTGGCCGATCGGGGATCGTCCTGTCCCGTATGTGCTCCGAGGCGTCGGGACCGGGATCGGCGGCCTGGAGCACGACCTGGCCACGCACCCCGCCCTCGACGGTCAACTGGTCAACCGGCCCGGGCGAGGCCTGCTGATCGGCCTCGATCAGGAGCGGGCCGCCGGGGACGACGAGAACGCCCCAGGGGGGGCGCTCCGGCTCGCCGCGGTCCCTCCCCGCTCGGGGCCCGACGGGGACGAGGTGTTCTCTCACGCGGTGGCCGCGCTCGACGTGGGGTGGGTGGTCGTCTCGGCCTCGACCCTGGTCGGTCAGGAGGACCGATTCCGACGCTTCTCGGGGATGTTCCGGAGCCTCCCGCGGCCGAGGGCCGGCCCGGTGGGGTCCTCCTCGGTCGGCACGGTTGCCCGGCTGGTGACGCTGCCCGACCGGTCGTACCTCTGCCTGGTGAACGACACGCCGTATGTCGCCCGGGTGACGGCGTTGGTCGGGATGCCGCCTTCGTCGATGATCGAGGACTTCGAGCGGGGGGTCGCGGTGCCGGTCGAGGGGGTGGCCGGCGGGGCTCGGATGAGCGTGGACCTGCCGCCGTTCGGCATCAAGGCGTTCGGGATCGGCGCGACGGGCGTTCGGCTGGATTCGGTCGCGGTGGTCCACGACTCCCGACGCGATGCGCACCGGTCGGCGGTGGCCAGGAGGCTGCAGAGCCTGGCCTCCGGGGGGTCGATCGCCCATCTGAACCCCGGTTTCGAGCCGGAGTCGCTGGTCAGGCAAGCATCGTCCGGAGAGCAGAAGGACGCGGAGCCTGCCGGCTGGACGACCGAGGGGGCGGCCGGGGCCTCGCTCGCGATCGACGTGGTCCGGCCCAGGACGGGCCAGGGGAGCCTCAGGCTTTCGAGCCCCGAGGGTCCCGCCACGGCGACCAGCCCGGCCTTCTCGCCCCCGGGGCCGGCCGCGACCCTGAGGGCCTTCATCAGGACCGATCCCCCCGACGCCGCCGTGCGGGTCCGGATCGAGTCGGAGCCGGGGGCCGTGGCGCCGGTCCACCTGGCCGCCGACCTCCCGCAGCAGCACCGGGGAGACTGGTCTCCCCTGGCCTTGCGGGCCCCCGGGCTTCCGGCCGACGGCGATGCGATGATCCGCCTCCGGTTCGAGCTGCGGGGCCCCGGTCGGCTCTGGATCGACGACCTCTCGATGACCGGGCCGGGCCTGGCCCAGGCCCGAAGCTGCCTGACGGCCGCGCTGCAGGCCTACGACGAGGGGCGTTTCGCCGACTTCGCCCGGCTGGCCCGGTCGCACTGGGTGCAGGAGGCCGGGGGGCCGATCGAGCCGGAGCAGCCGGCGCCGGTGGTCGCCCCGCTGGCCGGAGAGGTCTCGACTGATCTACCCGCTCGCTCTCGGCTGCGGTAAGATCGCGATCGTCCGGGTCCGGATCCCTCGTTGATTTCCCGGGTCGATCGCCCCGCGCGGGCGATCGGTGGGAATCGGGGCGAGGTCCGGATTGCCCGGAACCGCCGCAACGGAGTTCGGAGCGTTCCGGCCCGGGGCGGGGCGGCCGGAGGGTCGTTGCGTGACCCGGAACGACCGCGAGGGATGTCCGCCTTTTTCCCCACGATCGCCTCGCGAAGTCAGACTCCGAGGGAGGGTCAGGAGGGCCTTTGAATGTTCGTCTCATGCAGCACCCTCTGCTTTGCCGATCGGCCGCTGGAAGCGGCCTTGCGTCAGATGGCCGAGTTGGAGTTCAACAAGTTTGACCTGGCCCTGGTCGAGGGTGGCCCCCACCTGAGCCCCTCGGAGGTCTCTGCCGATCCCGAAGGCGCCTTGCATCGCCTCCGGAGGGGCCCGAGCCTCTCGCCCGCCGCCCTGGATCTCGAGTTCGGACCGCTGGACGCGGAGACGCTCCGGAAGCGGTTCGAGGCGATCTGCCGCTTCTCGAAGCTGCTGACCGTGGCCGTCCTGACGATCCCGGCGGCGCCGATCGGCACGCCGATCGACGCGGAGATCGAGCGGCTCTCGGGGCTGGCCCGGGTCGCGAACCGGGAGGGGCTGGTGCTCTCGGTCCGGACCCATCGCGACACGCTGACCTCGGACCCGGCCGCGGCGTTGAGGCTCTGCCAGTCGGTGACGGGGCTGGGGATCACCCTCGATCCGAGTCACTATGTGCTGGGGCCGCACGCCGGGAAGAACTACGACGACCTGTTCCCTTACGTCCAGAACCTCCACTTCAGGGATACGGGGAAGAACCCCGGGGAAGAGCAGGTCCGAGTGGGACAGGGGAAGGTCGATTACGCCCGGATCGTCACGATCCTCGACCGTCACGGCTACAATCGGTCGCTGACCGTGGCCCTGATCAACCACGGCGATTGCGCGTTCGATGTCGAGGTGGAGGTCAGGAAGATGAAGCTGCTGCTGGAAAGCCTGATTTGAACCACTCTCGCGCGTTGGCCGATCCGAATCGGGCGGGGCCGGTGGCCAGGCGGATCCCGGGAGGCTATAATCCCCTGCGCGACTCGGGTGGTGCGCTGCGAGATGGTCGACGGCCGCCCCGACCGTCGGCGATCGTCTTCCCGACCTTTTGAACTCCCCGACGCCGGCGAGCGACCGCTGGCAGGGCCGGCCGGAGTCGGGGAGATCGGGGGGCCCAGCCATGCTGTACGACCTCGTGGTCCTCGGGGGCGGTTCGGGGGGATTGAACGTCGCGGGGGCCGCGGCGGCCGTCGGCGCGAAGGTGGCGCTGATCGAGGCGAACCGGCTCGGGGGCGAGTGCACCTTCACGGCCTGCGTGCCGAGCAAGGCCCTGATCTGCGCCGCCGACCTGGCACGCCGCCTGAGCATGGCCGATCGGTATGGGATCACGGTCGGCGCCGTGGAGATCGACTTCGCCGCGGTGATGGACCGCGTGCGATCGGTGGTGAACTCGTTCGCCGTCTCGGACATCGAGGCGATGCAGAAGCGTGGGGTGGAGGTCGTCTACGGCCGGGGCCGGTTCGACGCGTACGACACGGTCGTGGTCGACGAGTCGCGGGCCATCCGCGGCAAGGCGTTCGTGATCGCCACCGGATCCCGCCCGGCGATGCCGCCGATCGAGGGGTTGGAGGCGGCCGGCCCGCTGACGAACGAGACGATCTGGGGCCTGACGGAGCGGCCGGAGTCGCTGGCGGTGATCGGCGCCGGGGCGGTGGGCCTGGAACTCGCCCAGGCGATGGCCCGGCTGGGGGTGGAGGTGACGATCCTCGAGTCGGCGCCCCGGATCCTGCCTCAGGAGGATCCGGAGGTGGGCCGTCGGCTCCGGGCGACCTTCGAGGCCGAAGGGATCAAGATCTTCGCGAATGTCGATATCTCGAATGTCGAGTGTCGGGACGAGGGCAAGGTGGTCCATTTCGCGGACCGGGCGACCGGCCACAGCTTCCAGGCGACCCGGTCGGCCTTGCTGGTCGCTGCGGGCCGCCGGGCGAACGTGGACCGGTTGAACCTGGCGGCGGTCGGGATCGACGCGGACGCCCGGGGAGTGATCCCGGTCAATGGGTCGCTCCAGACCTCTGCCCGGCAGATTTACGCCATCGGGGACGTAATCGGCCGGAACCAGTGGACGCACGCCGCCGAGCGGGAAGCCGCCGTGGTGTTCCAGAACGCCGTGCTCGGCCTGCCGAAACGCTACGACGACGCGGTGATGCCGCGGGCCACCTTCACCGACCCGGAAGTGGCGGCGGTGGGCCGGACGCATGGGTTCGAGGCTCCGGCGCGGGCCCGCATCCTCGAAGTCGAGTACGAGGAACTCGATCGGGCTCGGATCGAGGGGCGGACGCAGGGCTTCGCCAGGGTCGCCGTCACGCCATCGGGCAAGATCCTGGGCGCGACCATCCTGGGGGACAACGCCGCGCTCGTCTTGCAGGAATTCGTGGTGGCCATGGAGCAGGATCTGACGCTGAATCACCTGCTCAACACGATTCACCCGTATCCGACCCACGCCGGGCTCGTCCGGGCGTTGGCGACCCAGTTCGCCTCGACTCGCCTCGAAAATGGCCTGGCCCGGGCGGCCCTGCGACTGGTCTACGGCTACGAACCCCCGGCGACTCTGGCGGGATCAGGCCCGGAATCGTGAACACCGGCCGACGACCCTGAGACCGACGTTCTGAGAGCAGAGGTGCACCATGACGCGGCTGCTGCGAGTGGCGATGCTCGGCCTGATCCTCGGGCCGGTTGCTCGGGCGGGGTCGGATGAACCGCCGAACGTCGTGTTCATTCTGGTGGATGATCTCGGGGTGATGGACATCGAGCCGTATCATCCGGAGACCTTCTACGAGACGCCGAATCTGAGCCGATTGGCGGCCCGTTCCATGAGGTTCACCAGCGGTTACGCGGCCAATCCCGTCTGCAGCCCGACCCGATACAGCCTGCTGACGGGGAGGTATCCGAGCCGGGTCGGTGCGACCAACTGGTTCTCGGGGGTCCGGGAGGGGCGGTTCCGGCCGGCCCCGCTGAACGACGTGATGCCCCTGGAGGAGGTCACGCTGGCCGAGGCGCTGAAGGAGGCCGGCTATCGGACGGCCTTCCTGGGGAAATGGCACCTGGGGCCGACCGAGGAGTTCGGCCCCAGGGCGCAGGGGTTCGACGTGAATCTTGGGGGATTTCGCGTGGGATCGCCCCCGGGGGGCTACTTCTCGCCGTACGAGAATCCGTACCTCGACGACGGGCCCGACGGCGAATACCTGACGGATCGGCTCGCGGAGGAGGCGGCGAACCTGATCCGCGCGTTCAAGGACGATCGGTTCTTGATTTATCTCTCCTTTTATTCCGTCCATACCCCGCTCCAGGCCCCCGAGGACCGGGTCGAGGCGTATCGGGCGAAGGCGGCCGCCCTGGACGTGGGCGAGGCTGAGCGGTTCGCCTCGGAGGAGCAGGTCTGGCCGGATGCCGGCCCGCGCCGGGTCAGGGTGGTGCAGGATCACCCGACCTACGCGGCGATGGTGGAACGGATGGATCAGGCCGTGGGGACGGTCCTGGACCAGCTGGACGAGCTGGGACTGGTCGAGAATACCGTCGTCTGCTTCATGTCGGACAACGGCGGGCTCTCGACGTCGGAAGGCTCGCCGACCTCGAACCTCCCCTATCGGGGTGGGAAAGGGTGGCTCTACGAGGGGGGAATCCGAGAACCGTACCTGATTGCCTGGCCCCGGGTGACCGACTCGGGGGGGACGTGTGACGTGCCGGTGATGAGCATCGACTTCGCCCCGACGTTGCTCGAAATCGCCGGGGTGTCGCCGAGGCCGGGTCACCAACCGGACGGGGTCAGCCTGGTCCCCCTGCTCAGGGGAGAGGACGGGGCGATCGACCGCGATGCACTGTTCTGGCACTACCCGCATTATTCCAATCAGGGCGGGTTCCCGGGCGGGGCGATCCGGTCCGGGGCATACAAGCTGATCGAGCGATTCGAAGACGGGCGGACGCATCTGTATGATCTCTCCCAGGATCCCGGCGAGCGGCGGGATCTCGCGGCGGTTCAGCCGGAGCTGGCGGAGTCGCTGCGGGGCCGGTTGCACCGCTGGTATCGGGACGTGGGGGCGGAGTTCCTCCGGTCGCGAGAGGGCGGGCCGGAACCCTGGCGCCCGTGATTCGTCCCGAATCGATCGAGGGCCCGGGAATCCTCGTGATCTCGTCGAAGACTCCGCTGCCGAGAGACGGCCATCCTTTGCGTCGAGCGATTTCGTTGCCGAAGCGACCATCCGAGCGTGGTGAGGGGAGCGGATTGGAGTGGGCCTTGCCCCCGGTCCGCGCCTGGTTCGAAGGGACCTTCGGCACGCCGACCCGGGCGCAACGGGAGGGATGGCCGGCCATTGCTTCCGGCCAGCACGCCCTGATCTGTGCCCCCACCGGGACGGGGAAGACCCTGGCGGCGTTCCTGGCGGGGCTCGACCTGGCCTGGAGAGCCGCCTCGGATGAAGGGGTGAAGATTTTATATGTGTCGCCGTTGAAGGCGCTGAATGCCGACGTGGCCGTGAATCTGGAGGTGCCCCTCCTGGGGGTCGTGCGGGAGGCCGAGCGGATGGGGATGCCGCTGCGGCCGCTCAGCGTGGGGGTGCGAACCGGGGATACCCCTGCGGCCGAGCGGGCCGCTCAGCGGAAGCGTCCGCCCGACATCCTCATCACGACGCCCGAGTCGCTCCACCTGATCCTCGCGAGCCGGCAGCGGGAGACCCTCCGGGGCGTGACTCATGTGATCGTCGATGAGATCCACGAGTTGTGCTCCCGGAAGCGGGGCGTCAGCCTCGCGGTGTTGCTGGAACGGCTGTGCCTGCTCGCGGACCGGGACTGCGTCCGGATCGGGCTGTCGGCGACGGTCGATCCCAAAGCGGAGGTCGCGGCGTTCCTGGGGGGGTGGGAACCGTTGGGGGCGGATTCGAGGAGGGGGCAAGGCACGCCTCGGCCGGTCACGATCATCGACGCGGGGAGTGCTCCGGCGCTGGAACTGACGGTGCGCTCGGTCAACCGATCGGGCACGGGTGGTGGGCGCGACGACCTGGATGACCAGTTGCTCGAATCGATCGAACGGAATCGATCGACGTTGATCTTCGCGAACCATCGCGGCGAGGTCGAACGCCTGACCAGCCGGCTCAATGAACGACTGGCGAGGCGAGTGGTGGTTTCGGGGACTCCAGGGCGGGCGCCGGTCGTCCGGTCGCATCACGGGAGTCTGAGTCTCGATCAGCGGCGGGCCACGGAGGCAGGGCTCAAGGACGGCTCGCTCCGGGCCGTCGTGGCGACCGCTTCGCTGGAGCTGGGGATCGATGTGGGAACGATTGATCAGGTCTGTCAGATCGGCTCGCCCGGGAGCGTTGCGCGGGGACTCCAGCGCGTCGGCCGATCGGGCCACTCGATCACGGAGGTCAGTCGGGCCTGTCTCTTCGCCCGGACCGATTCGGAGCGCCTGGAGTTGGTGGCGCTTGCCGACGCCATGCGGGAAGGCCGAGTCGAGCCGCTTCGGATCCCGGGACGATGCCTCGATGTGCTCGCCCAGCAGATCCTCGCGTGCGTCGCGCTGGAGTCGTGGGAGATTCGGGCCCTTTATGAGTTCTTGAAGCGGGCACATCCTTATCGAGACCTCCCTTGGGACGAGTTCGAGGCGGTCGTGGCGATGCTGTCGGGGCGATCGCCTCGGATCGACGTGCGGGATCTCCGGGCCCGAATTCACTGGGATTGCGTGGCAGGACGCCTCGAGGCGTTGCCGGGGACGCGTCGCCTGGCCGTGCAAGGAGGGAACACGATCCCGGATTCCGGCCAGGTGCCGGTCGTGCTGGAGGGTGCGACTCGATTGGGGGAGCTGGACGAAGACTTCGTCATGGAACGTCGGGCGGGAGACGTGATCCAACTGGGGACGTCCAGTTGGGTGATCCGATCCATCGACAGCAGGCGGGTTCTGGTGGGCCCGGCGGAGGGGCGCTCGGCGATCGTGCCGTTCTGGAGGGGGGAGGGCCTGGGGCGATCCGGCCTGCTGGGGAACAGGCTCGGGGCGCTGCGGCGACAGATCGCAGGACTCAGGGATGATGATGCCTGCGGGGCATGGCTGGGCGATCACTTCCGGCTCGATCCCGGGTTTGCTCAACTCATCGTGAAGATCGTCCGGCGCCAGATTGAGTCGGTCGGCCATGTGCCCAGCGACCGCACGGTCCTGGTGGAGTCGTTCCTCGACGAGTCAAGGTGTCTCAACCTTCTGATCCAGACACCGCTCGGGCGTCGGTTTCACCTGGGGATCTCGCTCGTGGTCCAGGGGTGGTCGCGAGGGCGGTTCGGGACCGTCCCCGTCGGCAATGCGTCGGACGACGGGCTCCTGATGGTCTTCCCGGGGAGCGACATCGCCGGGGCGGATCTGTTCCGGGAGTTAATTGCAACCGACTGGAAGGCCCTCCTCATTCGGGAACTTTGGGACAGCCCCCTCTTCCAGGTGCGGTTTCGGCAAGTCCTGAACCGAGCCCTGCCGATGGCGGGGGCGGGCACGTCCGCGAGGGCCCCGCTCTGGTACCAACGGCATCGCGCGGAATCATTGTTTGAGACCGTGATTGAGGATCGTGAGCACCCGTTGATTCGGGAGACGCTCCGCGAATGCCTTGCGGAAGATCTGGGACTCGCGGAGCTTGAGGCCTTTTTCAGGGATCTGAGCGACGGGCTCGTCTCGGTCGAGACGGTGCCGATGGGGCACGACCTCTCACCGTTCGCGGCGGAACTGCTGCAACAGATGATGGGTCGGCCGCAGGCCCGGCGACCTCTTCGGCGTCGGAGACGGTCCTGGAATGAGCAGCCCCCTGAGACCGATCCCCCCCCCCCGCTGAGTCCCGGGCCGATTGATCGCGAGGCCGTCGACCGGTTGGAATCGCGGCTCCGAGGCAGGGCCACTCCTCCTCGGACGGCGGGAGAGATGGCGGAATTCCTCCGGTTTTGCGGCGATCTCGACGAGTCTGAACTTGCGCCATCGGTGATGCCCCTGCTGGAGGAACTGCGTGACCGGGGGAAGGCGCTTCGCATCGAGATCGCCGGGGCGTCGCCCCCCTCGCGTTGGATCGCGACCGAGTCACTGGCTCGCTACGAGGCGGCGTTCGAGGTCGATTGCGCGGGTTCGAGGGTTGAGGCCCTGGACGATCGTGAACGGCCGCAACGTCCAGGCGATGAGGCTCTCATCGGGGTTGTCCAGTCCTGGATCCGGTCGCATGCCGTGGTTGCGATCGAAGCGCTTGCGGCCCGGTATGGCGTGTCGATCTCCCGGGCCCGGCAGATCATCGCTCGGCTCGAGCGGTCGGGGGAGCTGGTCTCCTTGCCGGGTTCGGGGGATGCACAGTCCGGACAATGGGCGGAGCGGCGGAACCTGGAGGATCTCCAGCGGTTGACCCTCGCCCTGCGGCGGAAGGAATCGGTCTGCGTCGATCCGGAGGCATTCGCGGATGCCCTGGTGCGTCACCATGCCCTGGATCAATCGATGCCGAGGGGTGGGGGGCACGAGTCGCAGGGACCATTGCTGCAGCGACTGGCCTGTTTCCCGGCGCCCTTGGATTTCTGGGAGGTCGACGTCCTCCAGCGGAGGATGAACCTCTCGAACCCGGGCCTGCTCGACCAGTTTCTGAGGACGGAGCAATGGTCGTGGCGTTGCGTGGATGAACCGGGGAATGATCGCGAAATTGCGCTTGTGCCTCCCGGTTTCGCCGGCCCCTGGGCCGCGGGAGAACATGGCCCCCGCTCCTCGGACGCGGAGCTGGTGCTGTCGATGCTGAGCGGGGCGGGGAGCGTCGAGACGGACGACCTCCTCGCCCAGTGTCAACTGGACGCAGGTCGAGGGGGCGCAGCGCTGGAGGAACTTTGGAAGCAGGGCGTGATTGGAGGAGACCACCTCGATCCGGTCCGAGGAGCATTGCGGAAGAGCCCTACCGCGGTGTCGAGGGCGCAAGGGACTCGGCCCGCTCGACGGTCGAGGCGGGATCGCGAGGCCGTCGGAGCGGGGCGCTGGGAGTCCTCCGGCGTGAAGTGGGTGGCGTACAGCACCCCGGGGGCCGGATCCGAGGGGGGCGAGGGGGCGGGGATCGATCGCTGGGTCTCGTTGCTCCTCAATCGCTACGGGGTGGTCTGCAAGGAGACGGCGAGGCTCGATCGCTGGGCCCCTCCCTGGTCGCTGCTGAGGGCCGCGCTGGATCTGGCCGAGTTGCGGGGCGAGGTGCGGCGGGGCTACTTCGTGGCGGGGCTCTCGGGGGTCCAGTTCGCCTCGGAATCGTTCGCGGGGTTGCTGCGGGCGTCTTCTCGCCAGGAGGCTCGAAGCTCGACCCCGGTCCTGGTCTCGGCGATGGATCCGGCGAACCTGTACGGGCCGGGGGCCCCCTTCCCGTTCCCCGATCAGGGGGGAAAAGGGATTCGCTTCGCCCGATCGCGGTCGAATCATCTCGTGCTCATGAAGGGAAGGCCGTTGATCGTCTCGGAGCATTATGCGAGGAGGCTTACGGTCTTGCCCTGGGCGGACGAAGGCGCGATCGCCGAGGGGGCGGGCCTGTTATGCCGATTGGCCGGGCCGGGGAGGCGCGTGCTCCAGGTCCTGGAGATCAATGGGCACCCGGCGATGACGAGCCCGTTCGCGGAGCATTTCCGGCGCGTCGGGTTCGTCAGGAACCCGCCCGGCCTGGCATTTTACGCGGGGTGGTCAGACGGTCCGTTCGCATGATAGGCTTCCAGGGCGGCGAGCACCGAAGGACGACCGTTTCTCGAGGCCAGGGCGAGGTCCGGTGATGATTGATCAACAGTCGGCGCACTCGACCGATCCCGATCGGCCCTATGACTGCCTGATCATCAGCGATCTGCACCTGGGGAGCGACGTCTGCCAGGCCAGGCTGCTCGAAGAATTCCTGGAGTGGGCCGCCGAGCATACCCGAGAGCTGGTCATCAACGGCGACATCTTCGACGACCTGAATTTCAAGCGGCTGAGCAAGCGGCATTTCGCGTGCCTGAGGAGCATCCGTCGGCACTCGGATCGGGAGGATCTGCGGCTGACCTGGATTCGGGGGAACCACGACGGCGCGGCGGATGTCATCAGTCACCTGGTGGGGGTGGATTTCCTCGACGAGTACGTGTTCGACAACGGAACGCTCCGCTTGCTGATCCTCCACGGCGACCAGTTCGATCATTTCATCACGAAGTACAAATGGATGACCTCGGTCGCGTGCGGGATGTTCTACCTGATCCAGAAGTGGGTGCCGCATCGGGCGGCCCGGTGGATTCGCCGCATCTCGAAGCGGTTCCAGCGCAATAGTGAAGTGGTGCGGGATGGGGCCGTGGAGTATGCCCGGGCCCGGTCATGTGATCATGTCACCTGCGGCCACACCCATGCCCCCCTCGAACAGGACGTGGACGGGATTCGCTACGTGAACAGCGGGACCTGGACCGAGCATCCCCCCTGCCCCTTCGTCGCGGTCGTGGGGGGCCGCATGTGGCTGGAATCGTGGCCGATGAGTGAACCCGGGGCGGCGGGCGACGAGCGGGATCGGACGAGTCGCGCGGCGACGTCGGGGGCGGGCAACCGCTGACGTGAGGTCTCCGGCGGACACGGGGGCGGAATCCGGGATTGCGTCGCCTCGTTCGCCCATTCTACGATACAGCTAACGCGACGTTCTGCCGGCGGGGAGCGAGGCTTGCGCGGCGTCCCTCCCGGTGTTCCTGGAATTGCGAGCCTCGGTGCGGAGGCGGAGGACAGCGTGTCGAGCGATCAGACCCGGGTGGAAAAGGACTCGATGGGGAGCATGGAGGTTCCCGGCGACGCCTACTACGGGGCTCAGACCCGTCGGGCCGAGCTGAACTTCCCGATCAGCGGGCTGCGGATGCCCCGCGCGATGATCCGCTCGCTCGGGCTGATCAAGAAGGCGGCCGCCCAGGTCAACCGGGATCTCGGCCTCCTCGACCCGAAGCTGGCCGATGCGATCGCCTCGGCCGCCGACGCGGTGGCCTCCGGCCTCCACGACGACCAGTTCGTCGTCGATGTCTTCCAGACGGGGAGCGGCACCTCGTCGAACATGAATACCAACGAGGTCATCGCGGGGGTCGCCAACGAGGCCCTGACCGGCAAGCGAGGGGGCAAGAGCCCCGTCCATCCCAACGACCACGTGAATTACGGCCAGTCGTCCAACGACGTGTTCCCGACGGCCATTCACCTGGCGGCGCTGGAGGGGATCGAGCGTCACCTGATCCCGTCGATGGCCGAGCTGGGCCGCCGGCTGAGGCTCAAGGCCGAGGAGCTGGACGGCGTGGTCAAGATCGGCCGGACTCACCTGCAGGACGCGGTGCCGATTCGCCTGGGGCAGGAGATCTCCGGCTTCGCCGCGCAGGTCGACCACTCTATCCGCCGCCTCTCGGCGGTCCGCGAGGCGCTCGGTGAGCTGGCGATCGGGGGGACCGCCGTCGGGACCGGCCTGAACACGCACGAGGAATTCCCGCAGCGGATGGCGGCGAAGCTGTCGGAGGAACTCGGGCTCTCGTTCCGACCGGCGGCGAACCACTTCGAGGCGATGACCAACAAGGACGCGGCCGTCGAGGCATCGGCGGCCTGCAAGACGGTCGCGATCAGCCTCTCGAACATGGCGAACCAGATCCGATGGCTCGCGTCGGGCCCGCGGTGCGGGATCGGCGAGTTGCAGATTCCGGAGCTGCAGCCGGGCAGCTCGATCATGCCGGGGAAGGTCAATCCGGTGATCCCCGAGGCCGTGATGATGGTCTCGGCCCAGGTGGTCGGCAACGACGCGACGATCGGTTGGGCCAACGCGCTCGGCTCGAATTTCGAGCTGAACGTGATGATGCCGGTTCTGGCGTACAACTTGCTCCAATCCATTTCGCTGCTGGCCGGCGCGGCCAACGTGCTGGCGAGCCGTTGCGTGCAGGTCGATGCCGAGGTGGTCGTCTTCGGGGAGGTGCGGGGCCTGCAGGCGAATGTCGAGCGATGCAACGCCCTGATCGAGCAGAGCCTGGCCATGTGCACGGCCCTGGCCCCTCGGATCGGCTACGACGCGGCCGCGGCGGTGGCCAAGGTGGCGTCGAAGACCGGCCGCAATGTCCGGGACGTGGTGAACGACCTCGTCGGGAAGCCGGCGTCGGAGTACGAGTCGATCCTGGGGGTCGCCGCCTCGCCGGCGGCGCAATCGATGGGGCCCTTGCGGCAGGACGAGGTGGATCAGCTGCTCGACCCGATGCGGCAGACGCACCGGGGGACGGGCGGTTGACCGGACCCGTCACCGATTTCGGATTCCTTCCTTCCGCCTGATGAGGCCCGCGGGGTAAGCACGATGGATCAGGCCGACCGAATCGATCGCACACAAGACGATCTCGATGAGCGGTCGGCCGATCCGGCGCCGATCATCATCGTGCAGCGGGGGCGGGCGACCTGGGGGCGAGAGCTGCTGTTGCTCCTGCTCCTGCTGGGCACGGCAGGCTATATCGCCTACGAGCAGTATCGCGGGCCGTCGATCATCGTCCGATCCACGCCGAGGCTCGAGGCCCGGGTCGTGGATTCGGTCGCGGTCGCGCCCGTCTCCTCGGGCGAGGTGGTGCTCCGCGGTTCGGACGGCCTCGGACGGGACGATCGATCGCTGAACGAAGCGGGGGTCCCGAACACCGCCGGGGATTCCGAATCCGGCGAGGGTTCGACGGCCGAGTCGTCCGGTGTGAGGGATCGGCCCGAAGGCACAGAGGTCGGAGGAGGAGAGGCGCCTCGGTCGGAGCCAGCCGACGAGGATTCGACCGCTGTCGAGGTGGCCGGGGGTGATCGGGATCGAGACGCGATCGGACGCCCGGTGAACGACCCGTTCGGATTCCCGGCGGTCGGTGCCGGTGCCGATCGTTCGATTCCGGACGCGGACGAAGGGCCCCGACGGGCCAGCGCCGTGATCATCTGGGACCAGGACCGGCGCGATGGTCCCGAGTTCGCGCCGCGAGCGAACGAGGCTCGACCCGACGATCGGCCGAGGCGAATTCCGGACGAGGCCGAACGATCGGAGGAGCGGCCGGCCGAGCGGACGATCGCGATCCAGACCCTGGCTCAGCGTCGGCACTTCTTGCAATGCCTCGCACTGGCGATCCGGCAGTATGGTCGGCAGGCGGGGCCGCACATCGAGGGCTTGAGCCGGGATTATCGCATCCCGTTGCCGTTCGAGGTCGTTCAACTGGAGCAACGGCTCGGGGCGAACGTGTTCCTCGCCGCCGGCGGCGATCTCGAGCAGACGATCACGGCGCTGAGACGCCTGGGAGCCCCTGAGAGTTATCTGCTCGATCAGTTGACCGAGCAAATGACCCGAGCCATCGGCGCCCGGCACGGCCCTCGAAACGCGATGGAGGCCCGGGTGTTCGCGGCTCGCAAGCTGCTGGGGATCCCCTTGCCATCCGGGTTGGAGCGACAGGAGGGTTCATCGCCCGCGACCGGCGGGTGAGGGCATCGGGTCCTGTCGAAGCGGCGGCGTGGCCTCGCCATCAAGGCGTGGCGAATTGAGCCGCGTGTCGGCGTGGTACCCACCGGGCCTCGATCCAGTCGACGAGATCGCGGGCGTAGCGCCCGGGTTCGGGCTCGAACTCCAGCGTGTGATGAGCGTCCGGGTATTCGATCACCGTCTTGTCGGCGCTTGCGAGCCGTTGCACATAGTCCCGGGTCCGGTCGTTGTTGACGATCCGGTCGTGCTCGGCGAGCATGAGGAGGCAGGGTTGCTCGACGCGAGAGGGGGCGCGGCGGGCTTTCCGATCGAGGAACGTGCTGGCGGCGAGCAGCCCCGCGGTGGCCGTCCGGAGGCTCAGGGGATCGTTCGCGATGAAGCGCTGGGCGTCGGGGTTGGCCGTGAACAGGGCGGGGTCGGCCAACGGGATGGGGAAATGGGCCTTGCGATTGATGAAGAAGGCCGCGGCGATCCGGAGCCGCTCCGATCGCGAGACGCCCACGCGGGGCTCGAGCCCCGGGCAGATCAAGGCGATGCCGTCGATCAGGCCCGGCTGGCGAGCGGCCGCGGTCACGACCAGCTTCCCTCCCCAGCTGATGCCACCGAGGATGACCGGCAGCTCGGGGCGATCGTCGCGGACGGCCCGGCAGATCTCGATGACATCCTCGATCAGGCGGCCGGACGAGGGGCAATGCCCGCGTTCCTCCTGATTGGATCCCGAACCGCGACGATCGGGGAAGTGGGCCTCGATCCCAGCCTCGGCCAGGAATCGACCGAGGCCGTGATACCAACCGGCGTGGCTCTGGACGCCGTGAAGGATGACACACGATGCGCGGGGATCGGTCTCCGGACTCCAGCGGGTGACGTGGATCGAATACCCGTCGCTGGTCCGAATCTGGTGCGTGGTCGGCTCAATCATGGTGAGAGTTCTCGTCGGGCAACCGTCATGCGTTCGAGGGGAGCGTCCTGCACGGTCACCCCCAGGCCGGGGCCGGGGAGGGGCTGAGCCCGGCCCCCGTAACGGAACGTGATGTCAGGGGCGGTGAGGTTCTCGGCCAGGACATGGCGGTCGTACGACCCTTCCAGGTACCGGAGCCCGAGGAGGTTCGACGCCAGGTGACGCCCCGCCGCGGAAAGGATGCCCGACTCGCCGGGATGGCAGCCGAGCTGCACGCCAAGGCCATGCTGGAAGGCCAGGTCGATCAGGCGCAGGGTGGGAGCGATGCCGCCGCACTTCGAGAGCCGGACATTGAACAGGTCGGCCAGCCCGGCGTCGATCGCCCGGACGCCATCGGGCGCCCCGCAGAGGGATTCGTCGAGCATGACCGGAATCCCGAGCCGGCCTCGAAGGTCGGCCAGTCGTTCCACGTCGCGATGGGGGACCGGCTGTTCCAGCACGCTGGGCTTCGAGTCGAGCAGCGGAGCGACCCGCTCCGGCAGTTCATCGGCCGACCAGGCCTCGTTGGCATCGATGCGGAGATCGGTCCTGTTCCCGAGGATCGTGCGAATCTGTCGGAGGCGGGTCGGGTCGTCCTGACCCGAGACACCGACCTTGACCTTCACCTGATGGAAGCCATAGATCCTCATCTTCCAGGCGGAGATGCGTTCCTTCCGGGCCCCTTCGGCGGTGATGGCCCCGCTGTAACGGACCGGGCCCGGGCGATCGCGCAGGTACGGTCGGCCGGCGATCAGGTGTCGGATCGCGTCGGAGAGCGATCGCCCGAATCGACGCCCGAAGGCGTCGAGCAGGGCAAGCTCGACCGCGCACCGGGCGGCGTTGCCGAACATGCCGCGCGGGTCGTCCTCGATGCTGGGCAGGCGAATCGAGGCAATCCGGTCGACCGCGGATTCGAACGAAGCCGGGGCCCCGACCTGCCGGGCGAGATCGACCGATTCGAGCGCATCGAGGGCCGTTTCGATCGTCTCGCCCGTGACATAAGAACGGGGGACGCCCTCTCCGAATCCGACCGTGCCGTCGTCGAGCGTGACCCGGACGATCAGGCTCTCGCTCTCGGTTCGCTGGTGGGAAGCATGCTTGATCGCTTTCTTCAACGGAAGAGCAACATGAAATCCTTCGATGCGAACCAGGCCCATCGACGTCTCCCGGTCGTGTCTCGCTGGGTGTCCGACCCTGAAGTTTACACTGAGAAACGGGCCGGGGCACATTGACAGGGAGAATTGGGGCGAGATTTCCGAAAAGGGGTTTTCTGGCGGTTGGCCGGCTTCGGGATGTCGGGGGTTGATCAGGATTCGAGCGGGCCGAGGCCGCTCGATTACAGGAAGAACATCGAGACGCCCACCCCGGCGAGGAGCAGACCTCCCGCCGCCCCAAGGCAGCGCTCGAGGATGGCAGACCCTCGAACGCGATGGGTCAGGCTGCGGAACCACCCGGCACAGAGGGCCACCCCGAGGAGGGTTGCGGAGGCCCCCAGGCTGAACGCGAGGAGCAGGGCGACGCCCAGGAGCGATTTCCCGGCGACCCAGGCCATCGCGAGCAGCAACACGGCGTCCCAGCAGGGGATGGCGCCGATGGCAAGGCCGGTCAGGATCGCCTCCCGGGCAGACGGGATCGACGTTCCGGGGGCGTCGCCGGGGCGTGGCAAGCCGGTGAGCATGGTGCCGACGCGCCAGCTCCCCAGGATGGCCAGGACGAGGCCGATCGCTCGAGTCAAAGGGGCGTCGAGCCTTCCCAGCTCCGAGGGCAGGACCAGGACCGCGGTCACCGCCAGGAGGACCGCGAGGACAAGGTGTGCCCCTGCCGCCGAGCCTGCCAGGAGCAAGCCGTGACGGATCGGGTGATCGCCCTGGAGCGAGGCACCGACCACGACCGTCTTCCCATGGCCGGGTTGCACGGTGTGAGCCGCTCCCAGGAGGACCGCGGCGAGGAGCAGCAAGGGACGCGCGGAGTCGGAGGACTCCCAGAAGAGCCGGGTGAGCCGATGCGGCTCGGCACTCGCCTTGTCCGGGCGATCAGTGCCCTTCCCGAGGGGATCGGCGGGAGCGTCCGGCGTCTCCGAGGGTGCTGACGCGAGGCGTGCGTCCGGAGTGGCGAGGCGCTGATAGTCGACCGTGACTTCTCGCGTCTGCTGCTCCTCCTCGTCGGAAAGCAGGAAGAGGGGAACTTCCTCGACCTCGTCGAGTTCGGCCGGCCCGTCGTAACCCTCGACACGGGTCGTTGCCGCATGGCGGAGGGCGAGTCGGCTGATCCCGTACGAGGAGGAGTAGTTCGAGTCGAGGAGGTGCAGCGTCCCCTGCTCGGGAATCGCGGCCCGGAAAACAAAACGCAGGAGGACGTGATCCTCGAACGCGACGATCACGTCGTCGACGGCCCAGGGAAGCTCGGAACCATCGACGCGGGCCAGCAGGCCCCGGGCATTGAGGGGGGCGATGATGCGCGCATAGCCTTCGACCCGGTCGATCGGCGCATTCCCGACCTGCTCCGGGGCCAGGCGCTTCAGGTCCTGGTAGAGGGTCCACTCGGTCTGGCTGACCTCGTAAACGACCCTGAGCACGGGAGGTTCCAGGACGACCTGGATCGATCGATCGACGCGCTCGTTCGGGATGTCGTGCGCCCGGGCGGCCTGGGCGGCCAGGATCAGCAGGATCGAGGCCACGAGGGCACGCGACCGGCCGCATCGCGGATGCCCGCGATTATCCCGCGGCGCCCGGCTGGTCGGCCTGATAGAATTTTTCCATCGCTCGGGTGACGACATAGATGACGACATTCCGGCTCACCGGCTTGGCCAGGACACAGAAGGCGTGAGCGGACAGGGCCTTGCGCAACAGGTTGTCGTCCTGATCGGCCGAGATGAGGATCATGGGCAGGACCCCCTTGATCTGCCGGATCAACTCCATCGTTTCCAGGCCGCTGAGCCGAGGCAGGTGCATGTCCATCAGGGCCAGGTGGACCACCTCGTCACGCGCGATGTCGACCGCCTGCTCGCCGGTCTCCGCCAGGAGCGTCCGGTAGCCGGCAGGCTCGAAGATCTCGCGGAGCGACTCCCGGGTCTCGGAGTCGTCGTCCGTGATCAGGATCGAGAAAGGAGAATCGCCAGGCACGGGACGTGTCTCACCCAACAGGCGTCAGATCCGTTGTGAGGTCACTCTCGGTGACGGCAAATTGTAGACCGGAGCTGAATTCAAGTCGAGAATTGTCCGAGGGTCAGTCGTAACTCGCTGCTGGTTGATGAGTTCTGGTTCGGGTCATTTACGAGGACGATGTGCCCGCCGCCGATTCGGCTCGTGGGCGAGTGCCAGTTTGGCAGGCGGAGCGATGGGGGGCCTGCAACGGTCGCGACAGTCGATCAGTCCGTCTGCCCGGTTGCGAGGCGATCGATCGGCAGGCTGAGCGACCGACCGAACCGGACGGCCGGGTCGAACGCATCCGGCGTATTCAGCTCGTCGAGCTCCGTCTGGATGTCCTGGAAGTGGTAGCGTTCCAGGAGTTCACCGTCGGCAGCCGTCGCCTGGAGCAGCATCGGGAGGCTGGTGTCCTGATTCACGACCAGTCTCCAGAATTCCCCTTCGGGGGTCTCGCGGAGGACTTCAAGGCACGTGGCCTCGAAATCGTCGGGGACGTGAGGCCCCTCCAGCGTGAAGTTCCCGAGGGACGGATCGCCCGATCGGACCCGAGCGACCTGTTCCTTCGTCTGGGTGAGGATGTGCAGCAGGCCCGCCTCCGTGATGGGATGGCGGCTGTTGCTCAGGGCGATCGGACTGGTCGGTTCGAGCTGCATCGGGGGGACCGGGATCAAGGTTTTCCCGAGCTTGATGTGCATCATTCCGTTGCATTCCGTCTCGGAGTAGAGCACCTCTCGCCCGCGATTCGGCCCATCGGGCCATTCCAGGCGGACGGCGAACGGCTCGGTTCGCACGCTGAGCACCACCTGCTCCGCGGGCTGGAGGGCGTTGCGGACGCGCTCCTGGCGGTCGAGCGTGACCCGGTAGTTCTGAATGCTGGTCAGGCGAGCGATCCCCTGATCCATGAGCGCGTCGATCGCATCCAGGTCGTCCGGAGGCTCGGGGGTCGACTCCGCCGGCGGTGCGGACGCCAGGGTCGGGGGCGGCTGTTCGCCGGAGGTTCGAGCGTCGGGGGGCAGCGCCCGGTCGGCCAGAGGGGCTTCCGGCTCGAACGGGATGGGAACCGCATCCGGCACGGGATCCGGAGCGGGCGCGGGAAACGGGACGGCCCCAAGCTCGGGGGTCGATCGAGGCCCGGGGGCAGGAATGCCATCGGAGGCGGTGGGGGGAGGCGCAAGGCTCAGTCGGTCGGCGTAGGGATCGGACGGGGGCATGGCCTGAGCGAACGACGGGCCGTGGTCGTGCGCGGGTGCCAGCCGGTTCTCGCCGAACCGAGGGCTTGCGTTCTTCTGGAAGGGAGCGCAGCCGGAAACCATGATCAGGAGGACCGCCGCGAGGTCACGAAGCGGCGTGCCATGGCGAGAGGACCGACCCAAGTGCTGACCCGATGTCATCCCTTTGGCCTCCGAGCCGGGAGCTGGTGACATCCGTGTCCGCGTGCCGAGGCCGAAGCCCGGCGTCACGGTGTTCGGGACGAGTGCGAGCGCATCCGATCGCGTCGAGGGGAGCGGTCAGGCCGCTCCGAAGTGCTTGGGCTCTTGATCGAAGGTGAAGGTGGAGATCACCTTCAGATCCGAGAGCAAGCAGGGTTGTTTATACTGCTCAAGCGTCCCGCCGGTCGAGGCCAATCGGCGTGCCCGGAAATCGGTCCAGGAGCCGGCCACGATCCGTCGCACCTGGACGGGGCCGAGGCGTTGGGTCTCTCGCTTGTTCTCATACTCGACATTGTGTCGGCAGAGCTCTCGGTCGACCCGATCGGCGAGCGTCCGGAGGTCGACGTGTCCGGGCAAATCGTCCGACTCGACGAGCAAGGAATAGCACGGCGGGTCGCCCCAGGTGGGCAGCACGATGTACGAGCCGAGGGTCAGGCCGAGGTCGGCCTGGACCGTCTTCAACGCGGCGACGACCTGGAATTCCGACAGCTTCTCGCCCGTCATGCTGGAGATGTGCGAGCCCTTGTTGAGGAAGGTGAGCAAGGGGGCACGGCCCTCGAATCCGACGCACTGCACGAGGTCGCGGATCTGGTAGCGGTAGAGCCCGCCGGCCGTCGTGAGCAGGATGAAATAACGGCGACCTTCCACGAGATCGGCGGCCCCGAGGGTCTCGGGCTGGTCGTCGTCCTCGGCGTCTTCGGGGATGAACTCGAAGTAGTGGTGCTGGTAGTCGAGGATGCCGGCGGGAGAGTGGTCCTCGACGGGGATCGTCATGCGTCCTTCGGACGCGATCAGGCCGGGGTCGCGGATCGGGGCCTCGCCGAAGACGTCGCCGAACTGCTTCAGGTAGGCCCCCATCGTGCCGCCGGTCCAGTTGGCAACCAGTTGCAGGTCGGTCCAGTAGTCCTTGGGGAGCAACCGCCCGGTCCGGTTGACGACCTCTTCCAGGCGACGGGCCGTGCGAGGGCGGCGGAACCGGGTCCGCAGGCGGAGGCTCTTGCGGACATCGTCCGGAATCTCCCACTTGGGATCGATCCGGCCGTCGTGGAGATCTCGGATCAGGGTTTCTTTCTCGCGATCGCCGAGCCGGGCGATGCCGAGCAGCGTGCTGGGATTGGCGGCGATGATCGCACCGAGATTCCGGGCGACCGACAGTCGCAGGGCGACATAGTACTTCGCCTCGACCTGCTTGATCCGGGAGGCGGCCGGTGGCATGCAGTAATTCAGCCGGACGAGCGGGTGCTGCATGGCGGCCGTCAGGCCGGTAATCGCGCCGCACGGGATCCCGGCGGAGGTGGACGTCTCCCTCCAGTCGCTCGCCAGTTGGAGGATGGGCCGCATGCCGTCGCGGAGCATCCCCTCGTGGGCGTCGAAGGCTAGGATGCCCCAGATCTTCCAGCCATCGCGATAGGCGTTCAACGACTCTCGGGTGACGGGGATCGTCTTCGGACGGGCGGTGGTCCCGGAGGTCATGGCGAACATCATGACGTCGGTGTTGGGACCGAAAAGGGCGGAGGTCTGCCCTTCCCGCACGCGGGCCAGGTAGGGTTCCATCCCCTCGTAATCACGGATGGGGACGCGCTTCCGGTAATCCTCGGGCGATTGGATCGAGGCGAAGCCATGCTCGCGGCCGAAATCGCTCTGGGCATGGCGCCGGGTGAGCGAGAGCAGCCGATCGCGCTGGACCTCATCGGCCCGGGCAGTCGACCGGAGGAATTCCCGGGCGAGCCGTCGGGCCCCCTCGGCCATGGGGGCGCCCGCCCACCGGCGAATCACATGGAACATCGGGCTCTGGCTCGACAAGGAAGGGAGAATCGTGCCAAGGCCGGATCATGAATTGTGTCAATGAACCCGGCATCCCTGCGTCACGCATGAGACGCCAGGGGGACGAATCTGTCAACCCGAGACGGCCGATCGGTGGGCCGCGGACAGCGAGACTTCGAGGAGGAAGGGGTCGATGGCCTGGCCATCAAGCCCCGAGACCCCGACGTGGGCCGTGTGCGAGCGGGGTGCTGCATTCCGAAAGAAGGTCGAGACCCGGTCGCGATACTCGTCGGGCGAGATTTCCCGGCAGCGATTGTGCTTGGCACCGGGGACGAGCCAGAGTTCCTTCGGCTCTCGGGCCGCGTCGAACAGGCCCCGGGCGATGGAGGGGCCGATATAGGCGTCGCGCTGGCCGTGGATCATGAAGAGGGGACGCGGCGTCAGCCGGGCCGTCGCCCGTTCGATGTCCGGGAAGACGCGGCGCAACCGCCACTGGGAACGGAGGCGGCCGACCCATCCCACGAAGGCGAACATCGAGATCGGCATGTAACGCCAGACGAACCACCTGCCGACGTAGATTTCCGCCCAGCGGAGGATATAGGCCAGCATCGTCCCCCGGGTGGGGAAGGCGCCATCGGTGGCGACGGCCCAGACATCGCGGGAATCGGCGGCCACGCAGAGGGCGGTCCCCCCGCCCCGACTGACGCCGAACAGGGAGAATCCGGCCGGGTCGCGATCGGGTCGGGTACGCAGGTAGTTCAGGGCCGCCTGCAGGTCACGGACTTCCCGGCCGCAGACCCACTGGAAGGGTTCATAACCTTCTTCGGTGTCGCTGTTTCCGTGATTGCGGAAGTCGAAGGTGAAGAGGTCGAATCCCTCGTCTCGGAGGTAATCGGCGTAGGCGAGGGCGCTCCAGCGATTGCCGAGGAACTCGTGGCAGAAGACGACGACGCCCAGCCGATCCGAGGTTCGGGCCCGGAAATAGCTTCCGACGAGCTCCAGGCCGTCGCTCGTGGGGAAGGTGACATCCTCCGCCTCGGGCAGGGGGTCGACGCGGAGGGGGAAGAAGACCGGGCGTTCCTCGAAGATCCGGCTCACGTAAGGGGTGTACCGGACCAGGATGTAGACGACGAACGTCAGCATCCCGACCAGGGGCATCGTGACGAGGAGCAGAACAACCTGGGTGCTGGACACGTGGTGATCACTCCGGACAGACGAGCGTCGTCAAGCCGAGCCGAGCCGACGCGATACGGGCGTCGGGCAACGGGTCCATCGATACGCCAATGAACGGGGATTAGTCGCGATAACGCCCGAGGATCAAGGCAATGTTTTGTCCGCCGAAACCGAAGCTGTTCGAGAGCGCGAGGTCGACCGTGAGGGGACGAGCGGCGCCCGGGATGTAGTCGAGGTCGCAGTCGGGGCTGGGGTGGTCGAGGTTCGCGGTCGGCGGGACCACGCCGTCACGGATCGCCAGCAGGCAGATGATCGCCTCGACGCTCCCGGTGGCGGCGATCAGGTGGCCCATCATGCTCTTGGTGCTGGAGATCGGGACGCTGTAGGCCCGATCTCCCAGCGATCGCTTGATAGCGAGCGTCTCGATGCGATCGTTGACCTCGGTGCTGGTCCCGTGGGCATTGATGTAGTCTATCTGCTCGGGGGCGATGCCGGCGTCTCGAATCGCCTCGTTCATGCAGGTGATCGCGCCCCGGCCTTCGTCATGGCTGTCGGTCAGGCGGAAGGCATCGGCGGTGGATCCGTAACCGAGGAGTTCCCCGTAGATCCGGGCCCCGCGACGCGTGGCGTGACCGAGCTCCTCGAGCATGAGCATACCGGCGCCTTCGCCGATGATGAAGCCGTCGCGGTCGCGGTCGAAGGGGCGGCTGGCATGCTGGGGGTCGTCGTTCCGGGTCGAGAGTGCGGTCAGCAGGTTGAACCCGGTCACCCCGAACGGGTGGATCATGCTGTGGGTGCCGCCGGAGAGCATCACGTCGGCGTCGCCGTAGCGGATGAGCTCGACGGCCTCACCGATGGCCTGGGCGCTGGCCGCGCATGCGGTGAGGCAGCTGGCGTTCGGGCCTCGGGCGTCGAGATAGCCGGCCACGTGAGCGGACGCGGTCCCCGGCTCCTGCTCGGCCTCGTGGATCGGGTGCAGGCGGTCCAGGCCCTGCCGGACGAAGGACGCCGTGTTCACCCGATTGGTGTCCTTGCTGGCCCGGTGGACGAGGTCGACGAATCGGGGGAAGTCTTGCTGCCCCTCCCCTGCCCCGAGGTACACGCCGAAGGTCGCGGGATCGGGCCGCGAGTCACGGGCGTATCCCGCGTCGTCGAAGGCCATCTTGGCGGCCGCGAGCGCGAACTGGGTGTTGCGGGAGAACTCGCGATACCGTTCCGAGTCGGGGAGATAATCGTTCAGGCGGAAGTCCTTGACCTCCGCCGCGATCTGGGTCGGGAACGTCCCGGCGTCGAACAGCGTGATCCGATCGACCCCGCTCCGACCTGCCAGCAGGGCCTTCCAGGTCGATTCCAGGTCGGCCCCGACGGGGGTAACCATTCCCATCCCGGTAACGACGACGCGACGTCGCATAAGTGAATCCTCGGGCAACGCGGCCGATGGCGCCCAGATTGCTTGGTGGAAGTGCTCAGGAGGAAACCGAATCAACGGGGCCGACCCGGACGGCGAGGGCGGCGACTTGCCCGTAACGGTTCAAATTCAGGTTGACGAACACGGGATTCTCCGTCGGACGGGGATCGCCGCAAACCACGTCGATCTCGCACCGGGGATCCGGATCGTCGCAATTCAAGGTGGCCGGGATCAGGCCCGCCTGGGCCCCGAGCAGGCTGGAGATCAGTTCGATCGATCCGCAGCCGCTCGCCGTGTTCCCGGTGTATCCCTTCAGGCCCGTGATCGGCACGGAACGCCCGAAGACGCGATTGTACGCGCGGGCTTCCGCAAGGTCGGAGTCGACGGTCCCCCAGCCGTGGGCGTTGACGTGCCCGACCTGCTCGGGAGCCAGCCGGGCATCGCGGAGGACGCCTCGGACCGCCAGTTCGGTCCCCCGGCCCTCGGGGTCGATCCCGTAGGTCGGGGACGCGTCGCAGGCGGAGGCGAAGCCGAGCAGCTCGCCGTAGATGGTCGCCCCGCGCCGTCGGGCGTGCTCCAGCTCCTCGATGACGAGGATGCCGGCCCCCTCGCCGGGGACGACGCCGCATCGGCGGGAATCGAACGGCCGGCAGGCGGCCGAGGGTTCCCCTTCCCAGGTGCAGTTGACCTTGGTGAGCTTCATGCGGATGAAGCTGAGCGGGTGGATCTTGGAGTCGGCCCCCCCGGTGATCATCACGTCGGCCTGGCCGCGTTGGATGATGCGGAAGGCCTCCCCGATCGCGGCGTTGGAGGCGGCCTCACCCTGGGTGATGGTGTTGCTCGGCCCCCGGCAGTCGTTCAGGATCGAGATGTGGCACGCGAGCATGTTCGGCAGATACTTGAGCATCCAGAGCGGCTCAATCTCGGGGATGCCGTCGCGCCCGTAGACCTCGAAGTCGAACGAGCCGTCGGCCCGGGTGGCGAGATTGATGGCCGGTGCCAGCTCGTCCAGGTCGGTCGAGATCATGCCGGCGCCCAGGTCGATGCCGATCCGATCCGGCTCGACCTGCCCCTCGACGAGCTTACCATCGACCACGGCCAGCTCGGCGGCGGCGACGGCGAGCTGGATGTCGCGGGCCATGTACTTCAGATTCTTCTGCAGGGCCTTGCGATGCTTGTCGATCGCGAGCGATTTCGGGTGGAAGTTGATGACTTCACCCGCGGCGGCGCACGGAAGGCCATCGATTTCGAAGGAACTCAACCGGTTCACACCGCCGCGTCCCTCGCGCAGCGCCGACCAGTTGGCCTCGAGGCCGATGCCGAGCGGGGAGATCAGCCCCAACCCGGTGATCACGACGCGGCGTTTTGGAACGACGACCATGTGCAAGACCTGAAACGGGGCGTGGTGACTCGTTGGGGAAACATCAAGTGTGCGCTTCCCGATCAACCGAAAAGGGGACGAAGAACGTGGTGAACTCGCCAGCGTGTCACTCAGTCACGCTGACCAGCGAGATTCTGACTGGATTCCGACGAGGAGATCTCTGGGCTGTCGCCGGGAGCGTCGGCCGATTCCTCCGGAGGGGGGAGCTGACGGGCACGATCCTGGGCCTTGGCCAGATCCAGCACGCCGAGGAGTTGCTGGGTGAAGACGAAATTCTTCGGGCCGAAGATCTGGTTGGATCGCGATTGGTCGAGATGGGCGAAGACGATCTCGACGTCGGCGAGAAGCTGTCCGTCGAGGAACGCCTTGGCATCGACGACGGCTCCCTCGCTCCGGAGATCGGCGAGGGTGACCTCATAGATCAACTGGTCACCCGCGCAGGCGACGCCGTGGAATTCGGCCCGGGGGATCTTGGCCAGGACCACTTTCTCGGCGAAGCCCTTGGCCTCTCCGACCAGGATCCCCCCGGTCTGTGCCAGTCCCTCGATGATCAGCGAGGCGGGCATCACCGGATATCCGGGGAGGTGATCATGCAGGTGTTCCTCGGCCAGAGTGAGGTTCTTGATCGCCTTGGCGAACTCACCACTCCGGAACTCAAGGAACTTGTCGATCCAGATCCATCTCATGGCGGGACCGCAGGGGGGTAGAGCGACAGCCCGGCCCGGGACGACGAGGGGCCCAGTCTGCCGCGGAGACGGCTCGAACGAGTCTCGGGCCCCGACTTCGGGGCCCGGTGATGCCAGTCAAACCCGGTCGAGAACCCTCAGGACTTGGTCCCGTCGAGCTTGTTGGAGACGTACTGGACGAGCGTCTCGACCGTGTACAGATTCATCAGCTTGTCGACCTGCGGGTCGGCCTCGAACTCGGTGAGGTCGGCGAACGGCATGCGCTGCTTGATCTCGACCAGGCCCTTGGAGGTCAGCTTGCCGTTCTCGGTGAACTCCGGATCGGAAATGTTTTCCGGGAAGAGTTCGCCGCGGGGGATCTTGATGCTGAAATTCCGCTCGAGGCGGAAGACGATGTCAAGCAGATCGATCGATTCTGCGCCGAGGTCGCCGAAGAGGGTGGCGTCCTTGGTGACGTCCTCCTCGTCGACTCCGAGGGCATCGACGAGCGTCGACTGGACCTTCTGGTAGATTTCGTCGTGGGTCGGCATGGTTCCCTCGATCTGCCTGGTGTGTAGAAGGGTCTTAACGGGATCATGGGAGCCGGGTTCTCCGACCGGCTGCAACCGGTGATCCACGTAGGGAAGGGGGAAGGGTCCGAATCGAACGGGCCATCCTCGGCCTCGACGAATCGAAGATGTCGATCGGGGCGTTTCGGGCGAGGACACCATCATGACCGGTTTCCCGAATCTTTGCAACATCATCGGCCGGGAGGGGCGATGACTGGAGTCCATCAGCCGATTCGGGGCGCATCGGGTGCAATTCGGCCCGCGTCCGATCAGGACGACGGCGACGGACTGCTCAGGACGGCGGCCTCGGAGACCGAGCCGTTCCGACTCATGGCCTTGGCGGCGACGGAGCCCTTGCGCAGGGTGGCGTAGAGGTCGCGCATTTGCTCGACGATCTGGGTGTCGGTGCGATGCAATGCCGGGTCGCGCTCGCGAAGGTTGTAACGCATCATCGTGAATCGGCCGCCGACCATCACCTGATCGTCGATGACCCCCTTGCCCTTGAATTCGGTCTCCCGATCTCCGTGTTTGATCAGGTCGACCTGCAAGACCAGGCGACGGCCAGGTTCAACAAAACTGCCGTACTTGATCGTGCGGGCCTGTTTGAGCAGAATCACGCTGTGGGCGAAGTCTTCCATGTCTCGAATGAGCCAGGCGCCGGCCTGGGCGAGGGCTTCGAGCATCAAGACTCCGGGCATGACGGGGAAGCCCGGGAAGTGGTCGGCAAGATACTCTTCGCCGAGCGAGAGATTCTTGACCGCCTCGAGACGCCTTCCAGGCTCGAGGTCGAGGATCCGATCAATGAGCACGAATCTCATGGATGCTTCTCAACTCAAGGTGTGGCCCGGTCGGGGGTTCGAGGGTCGAAATGCGCCTCGGGGAACGTGCAGGAGGGCCGACTGATAATCATCGGCACACTATAATCGAGACCGGACGGAACCAACAAGGCTATCCCCGTGCACGGCAGCAAGTTACCTTGGAAATCTGCTCCAGTTTATCTCTCGGACGTACCCGGTCAAATGAAAGCCCGGCGTGCATCCTGCTCCGGATCTTGCCCAATTCTCCCATCCTGCAAAATCGGCATTATGAGAAGCGTTCTCGCCGTTTTCCCGTCCCGAGAGTGTCACGAACCATGATCGCATCCTGGTTGGCCGGCCTGGCGATGGTCGGCGTGTCGATGACGGACGTCTCGGATCCTCCCCTGGCCTGGTCGCCCTCGGGGGATTGGGTCGCCTTCGCGGTGGCAACACCCTCGGTCGAGCGCTCGCTCGCGAGCTTCCCGCTCTTCCCGTCAGACGAGGATCGGGACGAGCAGGAGGGGACACACCCCGAGGACGCCGCGTCCGGGCTGACATTCCGCATCTGGGCGGTCCGGGTGCGGGACAACCAGGCGCTCAAGGTTGCCGAAAGCGCGTATCCCCTGACCTCCCCAGCGTGGGGGCCGAATGGCCGGGGACTGGCGTTCGCACAAGTCGCCGAAGGCACGCCCGGGGACGATCTCCGCTGGGAGGTCGTCGTCGCCTTCGGCGAGGATCGGGAGGTCATCGCCAGCCGGCCTTTGCTCGGAGGACCGGGACGAGGCCACGCCTTGCTCGCGGAGCCGGTGGCCTGGGAGCCGGGCGGGGCCGTACTTGCGGTCCCCGACCCGGATCAGGTCGGCGTCGAGTTGATCGACGTCAAGACGGGGGCGCAGGCGAGGCGCATTGACAACGCTCGGCTCGTGTCATTCTCGCCGATTGGGGGGCGTCTGGCCTACTTCCGCTCGCGAGGCGAGCAGTGGGAATTGGTTGAGGGGGATCTGGACCTAGGGCCGATCGCGGATCGTCCCATCGATCTCCTGAACATCATCAATCAGCCCGCCTGCTGGACTTCCGACGGGCAGGCGCTCCTCTATCTGAAGCCCGGGAACCCGCTGGCAGAAGGGCAACAGACGCGGTTCTTCAGCGTTCGCGTCAGCGAGCAGATCCCGAGGCAGGTCAAGGAGGTCGAGAGCCCCGCGCTGCCCGGTGAACGGATTCTCGGGTCGTATCTGAGCGTGGCGGCGGATGGCCTCGACCAGTATTTCGTGGTTCAGTTCTCGGGACGCCCCGCGGCGATATCATACCATCAGGGGAGCCATCCCCTCGATCGCATCCATCCGTACGCGGGGATGGGCATGATTGGGGCGCCCAGCCTCTCGCCGCGGGGGGATCAGCTTGCCGTGCGATTCGGGGGGCCCGGGATACGATCCCTGCCGGCCCGGATCACGCTGAAGGACAAGCAACTGCGGCCGTTGGTCCCCGACGACGAGCTGCGAGCCGCCTGGATCAATACCCTGGCCGAGGTCGCCGAACCGGGCGCGACCACGCGACCCCGACCGACCCGCCTGCCCTTTTCAGACGAATTCGGCGAGGTCGGTCCGCCTTCGGCCACCTTCCAACGGCTCGCGGGGTTGGGCAACCGACTGACCCGCGAACTGGGAGCCAACCCCGTCAGCCGAACGCTGAGGGTGCGACCGATCGCGTTCTTCTCGTACCTCCAGAAGGATTACGACGCGGTCGATCGTGTCATGCCCGACGTGGCTCGCACGGCGATGAACGCCGACCAGGCCCTCAGGATGCTCGGGCTCCAGGCGCAGCTCTGCCTGGCCCAGGGGAAGCAACGAGAAGCCGAGGCGATGGTCGAGTTCATCCGACACCAGAATCGGGAGCGGATTGCCCAGGTCGAGGAGAACGGCAACGGGGGGTTCACCGTATCGCTCGACGATCCCGAGACGGGTTCCTGGCCCGAGGAACTCTGGAACGCGGCGCAAGCAGGAGACGAGACGAGGCCCGGGAGTCGGTTGGAACCGCCGGCGATGCCCCCGCGTGCAGTTCCCCTGTCGTCTCCCTTCGATGCGGCGGTCACACCGGAGCGGGGACCACGCTCGTTGATCGAGGACCGGACACGTCGCGCGGACCCCTGACAGGGTGGATCAGAGCACCGTGAAGAGGACGATCTGGGCGATGCGGACCATGCTCGATCGCTGCGACGCCGTGAGGGAACCGTCCTCGACCCACTGCTCGATTCGACCAACCATGCCTTGCATCATCAGGCGTTGAGGCCCTGGAATCCGGAGCTCCTCCTTGTGTTCGAGGAGCTTCCGCAGGACCTGACCGATGGCCTCAGCCTCCTCGATCCAGGGGGTTCGTTCCGCGTCCCACTCCGGGAGGGACGTGACGGAGCCTGCCCGGCGCACGAAACGCTCGATGAGCGTGGTCGCGGCGGTCAGCTTGCTGTAATCGATCGTCTCAGGGACGTCATCGGGCGTGTGATAGACGGGGTTCTCGCCGGTCGAGAAGAAGAGAAACGGGACTTCGTTCCAGCGGAAGGGGCCGTAATCGCTCCGGTCGATGACCAGGAGGTCTGCGCCGACGATCCCGACGTCGAGCGGGAGGCCCGCGGCAGCCTCGGTGATCCACGGGCGTACTTCGGGGCTGTGCTCGCTCCCCATGACAAAGAGCATGTCCTCGCAGATGCCCGCGAGGGATCGCCCGAGCATGTCGGCCGTCAGGAACAGGTCGATCTGCTCGAGAGGGACCGGGGGCTCTCGGACGAAATGCTGCGAGCCGAGCAGGCCTTCCTCCTCGAGGTCGAAGAAGACGAAGAGGATTCCCCGGGAAGGGCGATCGGGGCCGGCCAGGAGGCATCGGGCCACTTCGAGCACCATGGCCACGGCCGTGGCGTTGTCGTCCGCTCCGGGATAGACCTGGCCGCCTCGGATGCCGAGGTGGTCGTAGTGGGCCGAGAGGATCAGCCACGACCCGGATCGCTCGGGGTCGGTCCCCGGGAGTCTCGCGGCGATGTTGCGTCCGATCAGGCCGCCTGCCGTGAATTCCTGATCGAAGCGACCCTCGAACGCCGGCTCGAGCCCGAGTCCCTGGAGCCGATCGATCAGGAAGTCGCCGGCGGCGCGGCCGCCTTCGCCCCGACGTCCCTCGAAGTCGGGGGACGCCAGGTGGAAGACGTCCTCGCGAAGCCTTGCCAGCTCGGGTGACGCCGCGAGCGTCGGCTCGGGCGGGGTGCTGAGCCAGATCAAGGCCGGCAGGACGATCGTGAGGGGACACAGCATGAATGCTCCTCCTGAATGCGAGAACGAGGCAGACCCCCGGAGGCTCCGTTCCTGAGGGGGTTTCGGGGCGACATCATCCCGACGAGCGTCACGAACCGAACTGCAGGGGGAAAAAGATCGGCCTGGAGCCGCCGCGCGGGACGTTTCAGGTCGATCATACTCGGGACTCTGGCAGAGTCGAAACACGGAGGTGATGCATGACCCGCAGGATGATCGTGGCTTCGGCAATTCTGTTCGGCCTGACGGTGGGTTTCGTTGCGGCTCCGCAACAGGCCAAGGCCCAGGATTGGACCTCGTTCTATCATTGGCCCTATGTGCCGCCCCAGGTCCCCGGCAATGGGGTCCAGAATAACCAGCTGTACGATGGCTGGTATCTCTACCCCAAGGAAATGCGGATCGTTCCCCAGATCCAGGGGCCTTACTACCGGAACTTCTACGGTGGGAAGAAGCACCTGGGCCTCGATCGCATGCCCCACTGGTTCCACGACTGGAGCAACAAGAAGAAGTACTATCAAGGACATCACTTCGTCCTCGACGTCTTCTGAGTCGATCACGCCAGCCGGTTCGCCGGCGGCGATTGGTTGAGCGGTCCCCTAAAGGGGCATGCGAGGACTTTGATCCTCGCATGCCCCTTTGTTCGTTCTGGTGAGGTTCGGAGACGCATCTTCCGAGTGAAATCCACCGGCCAGGGGCGATGGGAACGCACCGGGGCGATCCGACCGGGCCCGACTCCCACTCGCATCCGAGGGCGATCATCCGATCAGTTGGCCATTTTCAGGAGCGAGGCGAGGAAGAGCAGGATCGTCAGGCCACCGGTTGCCCAGAGCGCCAGCTTGGTGCCCTGGGAGAGCGGCGCGGGCGGGGTTTCCCTGAGGTACTGAGCAAACGGCTTGTGCGGGGCCTGCGGGCTGGAGTCGGGGGCGATGACGTCGATGTCATCATCGTCGAAGAGGTCGTCACGGTGAGACACGATGATACCTCCATCGTGGGAGGGAAGGGGTCAGAGTCGAGCCTCGAATGCCCAGTCCCAGCTCCTCGGGTGATCCGTGAATTCCTGGCCGAGCGGCAAGTTGGCGTCCCACGGATAGAGGACCTGTTCCAGTTTGATGGAGCGGAAGCCTGCCTTCCTGAGGCGATAGGTGACCTCGAACGATTGCCAGAACTTCTGACGAAGACCCTGGAAGGCGAACCGGCCGAAGGCGAAGTCGTAGTGATGATGCTCCGCATGCTGCGCGGCAAAGCGATCGGCTTGCGCAGGGGGAGTCCCCTGCTCGAGCGCCCGGTCGAGGAGGAGCATGGTCTGATACTGGATCGCGTCGATGGCCGGGACGACCCCGAAGAAGACGCCCCCGGGACGCAAGCATCGGTAAACGGCGCCCAGCGTGCGATCGATCTCCTGCACGTCGGGCATGACGAGCGAGTTCATCGCCACCGCGACATCGAAGGTGGCGGTCAGGTCGTCGAGCTGGTCCATCGGGCGGACGAGGAAGGTGACCTGCTCGGCCTGATCACCCAGGCGTTCCCTCGCGGCCTTGATCATCGCCGAGGCGAAATCGACCGCGGTGACCTCGCGAAACCTCGAGAGCAGCCGGGGAAGCAAGGGGCCGGTCCCGCAGCCGAGGTCGATAATGCTCTTGGAATTGGCGTTCGGGATCGCCTCGATCGCCTCGAGGATGGGGTTCTCGACGCCCGGTACGAAGGGGTCGAGGAAGAGTTCGTCGTATTGCGCCGCGTGTCGTCCCCAGTGACGCGACTGGGCCCGTGTTGTCGTCCTCACGCGCGTGGATCCTCACAGGGCGGTGCCCGAGGCGGTGTTGAACCAGGTCCTTACCGTAGATACCTGTCGGGAGAAATGGTAGCAGAAATGTGATCGGGGGAGAGGCGTGGCGTCATTCCTGGTCTGCGGGGAGCACGAGCAGGTGCCGGTCCGAGACGTCGATTCCGGTGAGCCTGGGAAGCCCGATCAGGTCGAAACGCCCGGAATCGGTATAGGCCCAGGTCGCCAGCGATCGCCGATGCCGGAGGCGTTTCGGCAGGGCTCGCCACACCCGGGCCGCGAGCCGGTCGATGGGGGCTTCCGCCTCGATCAGGACCCGACGACCCCGCCCGATCGCCTCGACGATCGGGTCGATCCGGTCGTCACGCTCCCGATCCTGGGACGAGGGGCGTGCGAGCGTGACGCTCCCGGGGGGGAGGTCCGTGGCTTCGGGCCCCCACTCGACTCGGAAGACCGGCGCGAGCCGAAAAGGATCGAAACGAACCCGTCGAGCACTCTCGGGACCGAGGAAAAGGGCGTGAAACGCGGCCGCGTCCGGGCGACCAACGTCGTCGCTGCCGGGCGAGAAGGGCCGAACTACCAGCCAGGTGCCGCCGTCGAGCCATCGGGTGACCAGCCCCCCGGGGGGGGCCGCTCCCCGGAGACGTTCTCCCAGGCGTTGGCAGGTCTCTTTCATGGCGGAGAGCCACGGGGCCCGGCAACCGGGAGACGAGCACAGGATGTCGTAGCCCCGATGCCAGAAGGGGAACGTGCCGTAAACAGCCTGTTCGAACGCAATCGTGGGATGCGAGAAGGGCCACATGATCGGTTCAGCTCGTGCTTACTCGGCTGAATCGACCACCCGAGCGGTCGAGGTGCCGGTGGGACGGGGGAGTCGGGGTAATTCGAAATCCGACCGGAAGACCAGTTTCGCCAGCCCTTTGCTCCGAGACGGGCGCACCGTCCCGTTCAGGACGCGGAGTGCGAGGGGATCGTCGCCGCTTCGGAGCGTCGCCACGACGGAATCGGACCAGTCGTGATCGGTGAGCTGGATGACCACGTCGTCGCCGTATTTCCAGCGGACCGCTCGCCCGAACGTGTAGTTCCAGATGGGCTCGGTGCTGTTCGGGATGACGGGAGAGGGTCCATACTTCTCGCCACCGACCCAGAGGGTCACGCCGAGATCGGGCCCGCCACCCCCCATGGTCTTCGTGATGCCCGGGTCGACGGTTCCCCGAACCAGGGTGACCTGGTAATCCCTGGGCTTGGTGAGCTCGTCCCACCGTTCGAGGAACGTGCGGGCGGCCTGGATGTATCGGCCCTCGGGATTCGATTCAAGGTAATCGCGAAGGCGGCGGGCGACCTCGGGCAGGTCGTTCGGGAACGACGACCAGTGGTCGAACGCCTGACGGTAGAGAAATTCATCGCGACGCTGCTCGATCCCGTCGACGGCCTGCTTGGCCCGCTCGATGTACGAGCCCCCTTCGGCGTGGGCACGAAGGTAGTCCTGATAGCGTCGAATTTGCTCGTCGAACGCCTGACGAGGGGACGAGCTTTCGAAGGCGACGGCCCGATCGAAGTCGCGGCGGTCGAGCCGCTCGACCCACTCGTCGATGAGAGAACGGACCTCGCTCGCCCTCGGGCTGTCGGGCCGGGCTTCGAGGAAGGTGCGTGCTCGCTCGATCAGATCGAGGTAGTCGGGGTCGGGGAGGCGGGCGTCGACGAGCCAGGCATCGACGATCTCTCGGTCCCGGCGCGCCTCCGCCTCATCCAGCTCCTTGCGGATGAGCTCGGCGAGTTCGACGGCCTGGTCGGCAAACGGCGTGTCGGGATCGTCTCGGAGGAATTGCTGAATCATCGCCAATCGGTCCTCCGCGGACTGACTGGGGATGAGGGCCTCGGCCCGAATCTCCTGCCATCGCCGCTCTGCCTCCCGACGACGAAGGGTCGTCTCGGCCTCCTCGAGGACGGGGAGTTGATCGGGTGAGCGTTCCTTCAGCTCGGCGAGCTCGGCACGAAGCGCCTCTTGCTCGCCCGTACCGACCTCGGCTCGGAGGCGGGCGACCTCGACCCGGGCCTCGTCGCGACGGACACGGGCATTCCGCGACTCCTCTGGCCAGAAAATAGGCTGCGTGGGATGCCAGGCCAGGAATCGCTCCCAACGACGAGCGACCTCCGGAGCCGAATGTCCTCCTCGCTCGTAAGCGAGCGCGAGGTGATAGCCGGCCGCGTCGTATATGGCCGCTCCGGCGACCAGGGCGGCCAGGGTGGCGATGCCCCGGACGAGCCCCCGGACAACCGATCGACGGCGAAGCGACCGCAAGCGACGGCGATACTCGATGAGCTTCGTCGAGTTCGGATAGCGTCGAGCGTAGGCCCGGATGCATCGGGCGATCCGGGGGGTGTCGCGCGGCGCGAGATCCCAGATCCACTCCAGGAGCTCCCGGTCGGTGGCCTCGACCTGTTCCACGAGCCAGAGCAACGGCCCTTCGAGCCCCATCGGTTCCAGGTGGTCAGGGGGCGTGCCGTCGGCGGGGGCATTCAACCCATAGGAACTGACCGCGAACACGGCGGAGCGAGGGGCGTGGGAGGCCAGAGCGTGCTGGGTCATGCCGAATCGAGACTCGACCACCTCCTCGGCCCGGTCCGGTTGCGGTCCCCCGGCCGCGAGGATGCGATCGTACTTGGTCAGGAGCAACGCGACCGGCCGGCCGATCATCGTGTTGTCCGAGGCGCCGATGTAGCGCTCGAGCAGGTGCTCGACTTCCTGCTGGCGGCGGCGGCGATCGGCCGGCTCGGTCGATCCGGCGGCGTCGAGGCAAAGCAGGACGGCGTCGCAGTCGGCGAAGAATTCCAGGATCGAGGCGTCGGAGCCGAGGGCGACGTGCTCGCCCTGATAATCCTTGACGATCAGGTCGATGCGGGCCGGGCCCCGGTAGAGGCGGAGCTCCAGGTCGGTCTCGGTCAGCGTGCCGGCGGGAGGTTCGCCCGCCTCGATCCGGGCGATCTTGTCGGCGAGATATTCCGCGCCCCGGGCGCCGACCGCCGCGAGGCGGATGCCGGGGATCTGGCCGGCCGACGCCTCGCGATAGAACATGGCCAGCAGCGTGGTCTTCCCAACGGCTCGGTGTCCGAAGAGGGCGATGCGTCTCGGCCCGGTGAGGCGGCGTTCCAGGGCGTCAAGATCTGGGGATCGTCGCGTTGCCATGCCTTGCAAGCTGGGGTTCGAGCCGAGAGGAGTTCAAGAAGCCTGGGGGGAATCCCCGGGAACCACGCTCCCGGGGATTCGCCAGCACGACCGCGGTTGGCCGGCCTCCCTGGATCGATCAGGAGGATCGGACGGTCGCCCGGAGGCTGCGTCCGACGAATCGAAACGGGGCGGTCACGTATCGGATGGGCATGCCGACGAGAATCAGGACCGCCAGGACCGCGACCAGCCCGGCACCGAGGAGGGCGACCCAGCGGAAGATCGGCCCGCCCAGGCTGGTGAGCCCGAGCCGATCGGCCAGCGAGCGTTCCAGGCCTCGGGCCGCCCCGGAGCCGATCGCCCCGGCCAGGTCGATGCCGGCCTCGGCGAATTTCGAGACGGCGAACTCGGTGATCCGCCCCGCCGAATCGACGAACTGTTCCGGATTGGCGAGGAAGAGCGCGAGCACCCCCGCGGCCGCGAGCTTCCGCTTGTGCTGCAAGACGGGGCCGACGTAGAAGTTCCAGCCGGGGCGCCCGGCCCGACGCAGCACATTGATCGCCTCGGGTCCTTCCCGGGCGATCACCTCGGCCACGTCGTCGCCATAGACGCGAACGGCCGTCATCCCGTCGACCCCGAGCCTCCGGATCATGACGTCGGCCTGATCGGGGTATCGGCGGGCGATCCGCTCGGCTGCCTCACCCATGCGAAGGACCAGTCGCTTCTCGGCCGGCTCGAGGGCGCGGAAGGAGCGGAGCAGCTCGGGATCGGACGTGTCGAGCATCCGGGCGAACCGGAGTTCGAGGGCCGTCTCGGTGGCTTCGTTGACGGGTCGGCCCGCGTGGGCGATCGTGTCGGACCGACGAGCCATGGTGGAGAGGCTCTCGCCGCCCACCTCGTCGAAGAGGCGTCCTCCGACCCGGCCCGACTGGGCCAGCTCAGGGTCGGTGGATTTGACGACCCTTCGAACCACATCGTCCATCCAGCCGATCTTACTCGCCTTCGCCGCTTGCGGACTGGCCAGCAGGCAGAGGAGGATCAGGCTCGCGGCAGCCGGTCGACTTGGGATTCGCCATCGCATGGGATCGTATCCTTCAATTTGTCGGGGCACCACGCGGGACCGGCCACCCGCTCGATCAATCCTGGTGGTGCGTCGACACTCCTACGCCTTGGTCGTTGAGAACGATTCGGACTCGGACCACCGGGGCCGCGGTCCGCTGGAGTCAGAATCCGGCCGTCGATCGATCCGGGAGGGGACGGCCCGAGGTGAGGTGTTCTTCCATCTTCTGGATGGCGACGACGCCCACCCCCGCCTGGGTGGCCTCGAGCGTCAGGTACTTCAAGCCTCGCTTCGGAGGGATTCGGCGGACCAGGAGTTCGCCCTGCTTCAGGAATCGCATCGGTCCCCAGGTCGAAAGACGCAGCCCGGAACGCGCACAGAACGGGCGGGCCATCTCGGTGGCTTCACGGAGGTCGAGACGAGCCAGCGCGGCGGGCGTCTTCTTGAGCGTCGCGAAGAGTCCCCCGGCAGAGCGGACCACCCACCATCGAGCCGCCCGAGCGGTGGCATCGCTCGCTTCGAGGGCCGTACGCCTGACGGCGATTCGACTGGCCAGTTCCGCCGTCTCCTCCCTGGCGATCTGGCCCGCCCCTCGGATCGCTCCCTTGGCGGCGGATTTCACCTCCGAGCGGGCGATTTCCGAGGCCACGGCCCCCTGCGGCTGCAGGGTGGTCAGGAAGAGGACGTCCGCGATGATGAACCCGGCGTCGATCACGGCCCAGGCATATTCGCCCCGGGTCGGGTAGTAGCCCTGTCGGACCACGTCTCCCAGGTGCAAGAGGTCGTAGAGCGGGAGGAACTCGTAATAGGCGGTCTCGGTCGAGCCGAGCGACTCGGCCCGCCCGAGCCCATCCCGACGAATCAACTCAATGGTCTGCTGGCCACTCTCGCCCGAGAATTTGGTCATGGCGTAGGCGACGTTCTCCAGCGTGGAGCGATCGTCCTTCGCCTTCAGCTCCGCGAGAAACTCGGGAGAGGCGTCGGCCGAGGCGACCGGAGGGATGACGCCGGGTCCGTCTCGCCGGAGGATTTCCCGGAATCCTTCGTGCCCATTGTATTTGGTCAACATCGCGAGCGCCGCGGCCCCATGTTCGGCGACTGCGGCGACGGCCCGGGCCCGGTCCGTCCTGTCGCTCGAATAGTCGTAGACCACCTCGGCGGCATCGGGGCCGACCCGGCGGAGGGCCCGCTCGGCCTCGACCCCGTGCTCGGCGATCAGGCGAAGGCCATGGGGGCTGCCGCCCACTTCGGGGATCAGATTCAGGGCCGCCGCGTGACGCAACTCGGCCGCGAAGGTTTCGGGAGATCGGCTCCGGAGGCGGTCGACGACGTACGCCTCGTTCACCCGGAGGACGATCAGGGCGTCGTCGAGCGGGATGGCGTCTCGAAGCACCAGCAGGATCGCCCCGAAGCGGTGCACGGTCGCGAATCCGTCGAGCCCCTGGAGCCGAAAGGCGTCGAGGGCCAGGTCGCCGTAGATGTCGATCGTCCGCGCCGCGGCCTTCAGGTCCGTCGAGCCCTCGGAAAGATCCAGGCACATCAGGACCGCGAGCAATTGCCCCAGGCGATCCGGGTCGTGTTCCCAGCGTTCGATCAGATTGGTCACGCCGGAGGGGTCGCTCAGGATGAGCGGGAGTGCGGAGGGATATGAGGCCGCGGCGCGACGTTGTCGAGCATTGAGCCGGGCGATCGAGGTGATCAGGACGCGCCTGTCCGTCGAGTCGGATCGCTTCAACCCGAAATATTCTCGCCAGTTGAGCAACAGATCCGCGGCGGCGTCATCGTCGACGAGGGTGGCGAGGCGCCGGAAGTCGTCGGACGCGTGCTCGTAGAGATAGACCGCCTCCAGGTCGAGCCGATCGAGCAGTTGCAGGCCTCGGAGTCCATCGGTCCGCTCGATCGTGATGGCGTTGCGGCCGAAGCGCTCCAGGACCCGCTCGACCAGTTCGGGATGGTCCGGGTAGGAGTCGCGAAGTCGCTGCTCGGCCCGAGATCGTTCGGCGTCTGCCGATTCCGCGACGACTCCCGACGACGGGTCGGATTCCCCTGATCGCACTGGGGGTTCCGGACGTTTGGTCCCGAGCTTCAGCAGTACGCCGAGCGATCCGAGCAAGGCAGCGATGGCAATGATTCGCTTCATGATCTGATGGCCTCGATCTCCGGAGTGCCCCCGAATCGGGAGGTGGCCCGTCGATCCAATTGGTACTCCACCAAGGGGATGCGAATCAAATGCCGATCTCCTCGGTTCCCGCGCCCTTCGCTTCGATTCCGACGTGAGTCACGCCAAGTGTTCCCAGCAAGTCGGTCGCCGTCAATCGGAGCTTTCCGAGAAGACTGCCATGGACGGGAGGACCGCCCGGGAGCGGTCGTTCCGGGACGCAGGACCGTTATTCTTTCGACGAGCGGGGGGGCGTTGCCTTACACTTCGCAAGCAAAGTTGGGAGACCGAAGGGACCGCCTCCCCAGGATCAACTGCGGAGAGCCATTCGTCGATTCGGTCCGTCCATTTGGTTGAACTTCGAGGTGATGTCGTGCTGATGAACCCGAAAGAACCCCTGGCGAGCGTGAAAACCAAGATTGTGGCGACGCTTGGGCCATCTTCGAAGAGTCCCGAGATGCTTCGACGGCTGCTCGATGCCGGCGTCGACGTTTTTCGCCTCAATTTCTCGCATGGGACGCACGAGGAGCACTCGAACACGCTCGCGACGATCCGGCGGATCGCCGCGGAAGGGGACCGAGTCATTGGGGTCTTGATGGATCTGTGCGGCCCCAAAATCCGGCTCGGCGAGCTCCCAGGGGGGATGATCGCGTGTGAGTTCGACGAAGTTTACACCCTCTCGCAATCCCCGACGGGGGACACTCGCGAGCTTTCATGCTCGTACGAGCGTCTACCAGAGGATCTTACGGTCGGCGACGCGGTCTTGTTCGCCGACGGCACCGTGGGGATGGAGGTGATCGAGACGGCCCCGGGCCTGGCCCGGCTCCGGGTCAGCCTGCCGGGGGTCATCCGATCTCGGCAAGGGATCAATGTCCCCGGGTCGGGGCTCAGTCTGCCGTCGTTGACCGAGAAGGACCTCATCGATCTCGACTGGGCCGCCGAACACGAAGTGGACTTCGTCGCCCTCTCGTTCGTGCGGTCGGGTGCAGATTTGGCCCGGCTGCGGCATGAACTCGATCAGAGGCGGATTCGCTCGAAGGTGGTCGCGAAGATCGAGAAACCGCAGGCCGTCGAGGATTTGACCGCGATTCTCGCGCTGAGCGACGTGGTGATGGTCGCTCGGGGCGATCTGGGGGTCGAGGTGGACGTGGCTCGGGTGCCGGCGATCCAGAAACGGATCGTCAGGGAGGCTCATGCCGCCGGAGTGCCGGTCATCATCGCCACGCAGATGTTAACCAGCATGGAGCGGTCGGGCCGACCCACCCGGGCCGAGGCCAGCGACGTCTTCAATGCCGCGATCGATGGCTCGGACGCCGTGATGCTCTCCGGGGAGACGGCGATCGGCGACTTCCCGGTGGAGACGGTGCGCACCATGAGCCAGATCCTGGCGGAAGCGGAACGGACCGAGTCGGAGCCGGCGACCTCCGTTCGGAGCGAGGCGGGCCGGAATGCGGGTTGGGTCTCCCCCATCACCGAGGCGGTGGTCGAGTCCGCGAGCCTCGCGTGTCGAAGACTGAATGCCGCGCTGCTGGTCGTGGCAACACGATCGGGGCGGTCGGCGCTCGCGGTCTCGATGCAGCGGAATCGAACGCCGACCATCGCGCTGGGGCAGACCGAGCAGGTCACTCGGCAATTGAGCCTCCTCCGGGGGGTTGTTCCGCTCACGATACCGGGCACGATCGCCGACCTCGACCAGTCCGTCGAGTACGCGATGACATGGGCCAGGGATCGCGGGCTGGTTGCCGCCGGAGATCGCATCGTGGTCCTTCGCGGATTCTTCCCGGACCAACCCACGCACAACACCATGGTTGTCCGCGAAATGGGGACGACCTCGTGACCGGTCGTGCCGGGGAAGGCTCCTTAGCTCGCGACTCCCGCATGGAACTCGTCCACGGACCGGGGGAGGAATGCCTCTCGGTCGGCAATCACGATGTGACCAAGGCCCTCTTCTCGGGCCCTCCGGAGCGCTTCCATGGACACGTCGAGCAGGACATCGGCCTCTCGGGCGTCATCCGGGAAGCATGAGGCCCCGATCGCGACCCGGGCGAACTCATCCCAGTCGGTCACGTCCAGGATCGATCGGGCCAGGGTCTCCGCGATGAGGGCGGTGCTGTCTGAGGAGGCGTTCGGGAGCACGGCGATGAGTGTCCGTTCGTCATGCTGGGCAACGAGATCGCTCTCGCGCAGCGTACCCAGGACGGCGTGAAGGATTCGATCGCTCGCCGGGTCGGCGCTCCCCAACGGGGCGGCTCCCGTCGCCTCGATCGAGTCGGGGAGGCCGATCGCAAGCACGCCGAGTGGTTCACGGCGGCGGCGGGCCAGGAGCACCAGTTGGCGCAAGTGGGGCAGGAGGAACGCGTTCGGCTTCACGAAAACCCCGGGATCCGACGGGATCGCGATGCGGAGATTGCGCTCGCGGCCGAGCAGTCGGTCGCCGATCGCGGCGATGGCGCAGAGCGTTTCGAGGTCGGCCCGGACCGAGGGCGGGATCCGACGCCCCTCGAAGGGCGAGACGAGCAGCGTGCCGAGCAGGTCCCCGCGATAGCGGATCGGGAACTCGACTGGCGTCTCAGATGCCTGCCCGAAGAGCGATCGGCTCTGCAAGACGCGGTTGGGACCGCCGACCGGTCGGATTTCGACGCGAGGCGCCCCGGTCACCTCCTGAGCCGATTGGAGCAGGAGCTTGTGGACCTCGTCACGTTGGGTCGATCCGCCGACCGCATCCAGAAATCGCGGCACGATGCGGCAGGAACGGGGAGTCCAGCCCAGGGCCTCAGCCCATCGTCGTCGGAATGGCCTCGGCCTGGGTTCGTCCGATTCGGGAAGCTGGGTCATGATCGTCGAGGTGTTGATCGTCGCGTGCATGGGGGCTCTGCTCCATCTCCTCGCATCGCAAGGGACGCGACCGAGGTGAACCGAACCGTACTCCAGCAGGACCCTAGGTTACCGATTCGCGTCCGGCAACTTGATCTTGCCAGGATCGGAGGATCCGGGCACGATACGGCCCGCTCCGGGACAGAGCCTAGGCTGCTGGGCCGGAGGTCTCCCGTCCGAGCGTCCCATCCGATCGGATCTCCGGCCCCTTCCCCTCTGCGAGACGCCGTTTCATGTCTTGGGCCGCGATCGTTGGTCGAGGTCGAGCAGAGGATTGTCATGAAACGACCCAGGCCCATCCCGGCCGCGCTCCTCGCACTGGTGTTCTTCCCGGCGGGCCTGACAGGCTGCGCGACGGTCCGGAATCAGGCCGTGCTGCCCAACCCGCTCGTGATCCAGACCACCAGCTTCGACGCCGCCTGGGACGCGACCGTCCACGCGCTGGACGAGGATTTCGAGATCGACCAGGAGAACCGCCTGGCCCGTCGGATCTCGACATACCCGGAGACGGCAGCGACCATCGTCGAACCCTGGAGGGGGGATTCGATCGGCCTCAGGCAGCGATTGGAAGCGACCTTGCAGACCTACCGACGGTTCGCCATCGCGACGGTCGAACCCGTCGCCGAAGGGTTCGCGATCAACGTCGAGGTGTGGAAGGAGCTCGAATTCCTCGATCGGCCGGAGCGGCAAAACGGCGGGATGGCCGCGTTCCCGCAGGACTTCCAGATCAGCCGATCGCGGGAGGTCATCGGACCGATCGCCCCTCCCCTGGGCTGGATCCCGGAGGGGCGTGACTTTGCGCTCGAACAGCGCATCCTGAACCGGATTGAGCGTGAGTTGCTCAACCCGCGAGTGGTCCCGTGACCAATCCAACCCCGATCAACGGTCACGACCCAGGTGACAGGCGAGCGCGTAATAGACCTCGACCGCTTTCTCGAGCTGGTCGACGGCGATCCATTCGTCTTTCGTATGAGCCTGGGCGATGTCTCCGGGACCGATGACCAGAGAGGGGATCCCCGAGGCCGAAAGCGGGCCGGCGTCGGTCCCATAAGGGACGGCAGAAATCGGCGGCCGTTCGCCGAGAGCCGTGCCGATGGCGTCTCGAACCGGTTCGACCCAGTGCGAGGCGCGATCGGGACCGAGCGACGGCATGCGGACCCAGGGCTCACTGAACGTGAACGGGACCGAATCGCCCAGCTCGCTCAGGATCGCCTCGCGGAGTGCCAGACGGACTCCGTCGACATCTTCGCCGGGAATCACGCGCCGATCGAGGTCGATCGAGCACGAATCCGGCACCACGTTGACGCTCTGGCCGCCTTCGATGCGACCGACCGAGAGCGTCGGCGGTCCGAGTACGGGGTCAGGCGTCCCGTCCTGAAGCCGGTCGGCATAGCCCTGAATGGCCCTGAGAACGTGAGCCATCCGATAGATCGCGTTCACGCCATCGCGAGGCCGAGAGCTGTGGCAAGCGACGCCCTGGGTCAGGACCTTCCAGCGAACGGCCCCCTTGTGGGCGGTGACGACCTCCAGCATGGTCGGCTCGGCCACGATCGCCAGATCGACGTCGAGCCCCTGGGCTGCAAGCGCCGAGGAACCCGTGTGCGTGTATTCCTCGTCGACCGTGCAGGCCAGGAGGACCCGGGCGGCCCCCTTCGGTCGCTCCGTCACCAGCCGGGCGAAGGCGGACAGCATGGCCGCCATGCCGCCCTTCACGTCGCACGAGCCCCGGCCATAGACGCGGCCGCCGTCCAGGGTCGGCTGGAACGGTTCGATGACCATGCCTTCGGTCGGGACGGTATCCTGGTGGGCATCCCAGAGGAGGGTCTGTCGTGCCTCGGGCGGCTCGAATCGGGCAATCAGATTGTCGCGGCCCGGAGAGATGGCACGACGCTCGAATGGAACATCGAGCGATCGAAAGAACGATTCGAGGTAATCCGAAACACGCCCTTCGAAGAAGGGCGCCTCGTGAGCAACGGCTCGACCCATCGGGTTGACGCTCGGCCGCGCAACCAGGTCGCAAAGGATGTTCACCACATTCGGGGCAGACACAGTGAATCGCTCCGCAACGCGCCGAGCCTCACCTCCGCGACGGGGTGATCGAGCGGTCGGCCTGGAGAGGGGTCATCTGGCCAGAACGAGATCGAGGGATCATGACGCCGCGATTACTTGACACGCTCGACGTATTTCCCATCGCGCGTGTCGATGCGGACCTTCTCGCCGGGACCGATGAAGGGAGGGACGCTGATCTTCAAGCCGGTCTCGGTCGTGGCTTCCTTGTACTGGTTCGTCGCGGTGGCACCCTTGATCGAGGGAGGGGTGTCGGTGATCGTGTGCTCGACCGTGTCCGGCAGCTCGATGGAGACGGGCTTCTCGTCGACGTAGCGGACGCTCACCTTGGTGTTGGGCAGGAGGTACTGCATCGAGTCACCGATCATGTCGGGCGAGAAGGTGAGCTGATCGAAGGTCGAAGTATCCATGAAGACATGCTCGTCGCCTGAGGAGTAGAGATACTCGTACTCCTTCGATTCGACGAAGGGGACTTCGATCTGGTCGACCGAGCGGAACCGCTTGTCGATGATCGATCCGGTCTGCATGTTTTTCAGTTTCGCCTGGACCATCGCCCGGAGGTTTCCGGGGGTGTGGTGGTAGAAATCGTGGACAACATAGTTGTTGCCGTCCATCACGATGACCATGCCGCGGCGGATGTCAGTCGCTTTGATGTTCATGGCAGGCGAGGAAAAGTGCGGGCTCTAGGGGAAGACGTTCGTGCCGGGGATGACCGGGACGAGATGATGGAAGATGTTATTCGAACGAGGTCTACGCTGCCTAGTCCAGTTCGACAGGTCGGAATTCACGAGATCCGGGCCGCGGGGAGGACGCCGCAATGGGCGAGGGTCGGCACGATCGGGCCGGGGTCGAACCCCGCCTCGATCAGCCATTGCCGATATTCGCCTGCGCTGTACGCCCGGCCTTCGGTCAGCGAGAACAAGGAGGCGGAGTAGAGGGCGACCGGCAGCGGCCCATCCATCGCGTCGTTGAGGAAGACGTCGTGGATCAGGAGTTTCCGTCCCGGAGCGAGCGCATCGGCGAGCCGGGCGATGACGGACTTGCATTCCGGGATATCCCAGTCGTGCAAGATGTTCGAGAGCAGGACGGCATCCGCTCCGTGGGGGACCGGGTCGGTAAACATGTCGCCGGATCGACATTCGAGGCGATCGGCCACGCCATGAGTCTCCGCCAGCTCGTGGGCGACCTTGAGCACCTCGGGACGATCCCAGACGATGGCGGTCAGATCGGGATGGCGCTGTAAATAGGCGATGCTGTAGAGCCCTGAGCCGCCCCCAACGTCCAGGAGTGTCCGGCAACCGGAGAGGGGGAAGGCCTCGGCCAGCACAGGAGCGACGTTCCTGGCCCGCCCGGCCAGGGAGAGGGTGAGCGTCCGGGCCGTCTCCTCACGCTCCATCGCCGAGTCGATGCCCTCTCGATAAACGAAGGCTACCCCTTCTTCGGTCACGGGACCGGAGGTGGCTGGATGGTTCGATCGAAGGCGCTCGGCCATCTCCAGCACCCCGGGGCTCCGAGCCGCCAGAGTGAGATACGATCCGACGTCGAACGGGGCGCCGGGGACCAGGTGTTCTCGGGACAGGTCGGTGAGGGCGAGCTGCCCGTGCTCGCTTCGGCTCAGGAGCCCCATGGCACGCAATGCGGTGAACAAGACGGTCGCGGGTCGTTCCTGAAGCTGAAGCTCGACGCGCAACTCCGCCTCGCTGCGAGGGGCGTCGGCGAGGCGCCCGAAGACGTTGAAATGGGCAACCGCGACCGTCAACAATTCCGTCGCGAAGTTCCCCCGAAAGAGTTCGAAGATCGGAGTCGGATCCGTGTGAGGCCGCGCAAGCTCTCGGGCAGTCATCGAACGGGTCTCCACTCCCGGCGATCGGCCGGGGATCGATCGAGTTGAGGACTCTCGGCTGATTCTCAGGAGCTCGGACCGGCGGCCACGTGTCGGCCCGGGACGTCTAGGCGAGCCTCCGACAGGCTGCCCGGGGAACGACGATCCCGAGCGATCGTGCTCGTCGTCGAACATGGGGACGGCGATGAGGACCTCGGCCGATCTCACATCGTGACCGGGCCGACGGGTTGGAGCAACCGGTTGACCGGACATCACCTCATCGGGATTGACCGTCTTGCGCGACTCACCGCTGGGCAATCGTGGCGACTTTCACCCTGCGACACCCCTCGCGATGCCCGAAGTGTGGAGCGGTTCTTCCAGCCCATCGCCCCGGTTCGAGGGGGTTCCCACCGCGCGGCAGGCTGGAGGAAAAGGGGAATGATGGTTTCGACCAGAGACGACCAGGATCTCACCGTCCGGGATGAAAACCGTTGGGCGGGGAGTGAGCTGAACGAACCACCCTTGGACGGGTCGCGACGCTCCCCTACAATCATTCGCGTGCGAATCGCCTTCGTTCCGGATCCTGGAAGAGTCACTGATGGCCACCGAACCCCGCCACAAGGACCGCCTCCCCGCCCTGATCGATGCGATTGTGGGGACCTACGAGCAATGTGGTGGGATCAACCACCTCGGCCATCCGAGCCTCCCGAGCTACCGAGAGATCACCGAGATTCTGATCGACCTGCGTGAGGTGCTCTATCCCGGATTCGGGCGTCGCCAGAACCTTTCCATGAAAAATGTTCCCTATCACATCGGGGACCTGGTGGATGGGCTGTACGACCGGCTGAGCGATCAGATCTTCCGGGCCCTGCGACGACACGATTGCGAGGGTAAGGAGGATGACACGGTTTGCATCGGGCGTGCACATTCCATCACGTTGACGTTCTTCGAGGCGATCCCGGCCCTGCGCGACATCCTCGCGGACGATGTTGCCGCCGCCTATGACGGAGATCCCGCGGCGAAAGCCTACGACGAGATCATTTTCTGCTACCCGGGAGTGGCGGCGGTCACGATCTATCGGGTCGCGCACATGCTTCACCAGCTGGGCGTGCCGCTCATCCCGCGCATGATGACCGAGTACGCCCACTCGAAGACCGGGATCGACATCCATCCCGGCGCCACCATCGGTCGCCGATTTTTCATCGACCATGGGACCGGTGTCGTCATCGGAGAGACGACCGAGATCGGCGACAACGTGAAGCTCTACCAGGGGGTCACCCTGGGAGCCTTGAGCTTCCCCAAGGATGAGAACGGCGAGATCGTCCGCGATCGAAAACGACACCCGACGCTCGAGCACGACGTGGTGATCTACGCCAGCGCGACCATCCTCGGGGGTGAAACCCGGATCGGTCACCATGCTGTGATCGGTTCATCGGTCTGGCTGACCCAGAGTGTCGAACCCTATACCACCGTGACGATCGAGAGCCCTCGACTTCGCTACCGAGTGCCTCGGCATGATCCACCGACCATCGATGCCGCTGCTTCGGAACAGTGAGGTGTAGGGTTGCTCCCGTCCTCCGGAGGCCTCACCCGACCCGTTCGACGACGAGGATCCACCCCCCTGCCCTCATTGCGTGGAGGACACGCGGATAGCGGATCGGCCGTGCGTGGATGGAATCCAGCGCCACGACGCTGCGGATTCGAAAGCCCGCGGCGATGAGTTCGTGTTTCAATTCGGTCCATCGGTACAGGTGGACCGTGATCCCGGGGATCCCTCGGTACGTCATGGGGCGGTCTCCCGTCCCTTTTCCGAGGATCTGCCGGCCCAGCTCGCCCAAGAGCCAGGCCCGGCCCTGACGGTCTCTGAGGTTGAGCCACAGATTGTGGGCATGCAGGGCCATCATCCCCCCCGGACGCAGAATCCTTCGGGCAGAGGCGAGCGTGGCTCGCCTCGCGGAGGGACCGGTGATCATGCCGAGGGTGCTGTACATGCAGATCGCCGCGTCGAAGGAGGCGTCTGCGAATCCTTCGAGGCGACAGAGATTCGCGCGGACCCGATGAACCGTGAGCATCTCGGACGCGGCGGACCGTCCCAGGACCTCGAGCATTGCAGAGGAAAGGTCGACCGCAGTGACCCTGAAGCCTCGTCGGGCGAATGAGAGGGAGAGGCGGCCAGCCCCACACCCGAGGTCGATCAGGCGGCACGGCTCGCGGAAGGTGTCGTGCAGGATGGCCTCGTCGGCCTGCGTCAGGGGATCCTCTGTAAAGTAGGCTTCCTCTTCCTGGGCCAACCGCGCCGAGTTGGTGTACTCCCACAGGGCTGGATTCACGCCAGGAGGAAATCGCCAACCGGGCGGGCGACTCATCGATCCTCCCTGGTCACCAGGACTCGTCCGCTCCGAGGGGAAAGGTCAAGCCCTCGCACATGTCCCTGGTCGATCCTCCAGGTGCCGTCGGCGAGGCGATCGCTGAGTTCGACCCCTTCGGCGAAATGGCCGGTGAGGTCGACATCGAGCGACACTCCCGCCGTTCCGGCGTTCAGGAGCACGAGCACCGACTCTCCCTCGAACCGCCGAAGAAACGCGTAGACATGCCCCTCGGCCAATATCGGTTCGAAGGTGCCCCGGCGTAACGCGGGGAGCGAATGCCTCAAGCGGATATACGTCCGGAAATCGTTGCGGAGGTCATGGTCCCACTGCGACCGATCCCATGGGAAGGCCCCGCGCGAGGCCGGCTCATGCCCACCGGTCATGCCGATCTCATCACCGTAATAGACGCAAGGGACGCCGGGGTAGGTCATCAAGAACAGGGTTGCGAGCCGAACCGCCGATTGATCGCCCCCCGCCAGGGTGAGGAATCGAGCCGTATCGTGGCTCCCCAGGAGGTTGAGCAGGGCCATTTGGATATTCGGGTGATACCTCGACTGCAGGCGGCCGATCTCGCGAGCGAACTCGATCGCGTCGGTCGGGCGGAGATTCTGGAGTGGTTCTGGGGCCAGCTCGCGGCGGTTCAGGGACGTTCCGATGAAAAACGACAGGCACGCTTTGGTGAAGAGATAATTCATCACGCCGTCAAACATGTCACCCTGGAGCCATCGCGAGCCGTCTCCCCAGATCTCTCCCACGATATAGGCTTCCGGCCGGCTCTGCTTGACTCGCAGGCGGAAGGTCCTCCAGAAGTCATCGTCATCGATCTCTTCGGGGACATCGAGACGCCACCCGTCGATGCCGAAGTCGATCCAATGGCGGGCAACCTGCAGCAAATACTCTCGAACGGCCGGGGTTTCGATGCGAAATTTCGGGAGCGCCGGGAGTCCCCACCACGCCTTGTAGTTGTTAGGTTTCTCGGGATCATAGGCGTACAGGGGGAAATCCTCGATGTGAAACCAGTCGACATACGCTGAATCGCTGCCGTTTTCCAGGATGTCGTTGAACTGGAAGAAGCCCCTGCTCGCGTGGTTGAAGACCCCATCGAGCACGACTTTCATCCCAAGGTCGTGCGCCTGGTCGAGCAGCGTTCGCAATGCGGCGTCGCCGCCCAACATGGGGTCGACCTTCAGGTAATCGTGCGTGTGATAGCGATGATTCGAGGCCGACTGGAAGATCGGGGTCAGATAAATCGCATTAATCCCCAGCTCGACCAGCGACTCGAGCTTCTCGGCGATCCCCAGCAGGTCACCGCCCTGGTATCCGTGCGGGGTCGGTGGACTTCCCCAGGGTCTGAGGCCGCTCGGCTTCGCCACCCGATCTGATTGTGCAAAGCGATCCGGGAAGATCTGATAGAAGACCGCGTCTCGGACCCAGTCGGGCGTCTCTGGAATCGGTTCGTTCATGCGAGGTGTCCTGCTTGCGACCGAGATTGACGTTCTGTTGTGTGAGTCGTGCTGTCGTTGTCCTCGGCGGGTTGCGCAACGATCAGCGACTCCGAGACTGCAATGCGACGGCAGCGGACGCGGATGGATTCGGCACGCGTGGACATGGCTCTCAAACACCGGGACGATCCGCCCCGGGGTGGATCATCGCGGGCGGTTGGTCCTGGCCCCGGTCCTGCGATTGACGACAACAGAAGGTCATGTTAGCTTCCGCCGTCCTATCTTCGCGGTGTGTCGGAATTCGGGCCTTCATGGAAGGGGGTTCTTACATGAACGTTCTCCTTGCGATCCCACTCCTCCTCGTCGGTCCCGGGGCCTCGCCGGTTCGCGGCGAGATCCCAGCCGGGATGATTTCCTTCGAGGTGCGTCTGGTCGAGTGTGAGGCGATCGGCTGGCGAGAAGCGTACCAGGGTCGGCTTCACTACGGCGGCCATCGAGCGGGGAGTTCGGCCTGGGTCGCCGAGCACGAAACACTGAACGAACTGAGTCGACGGTTCGCCGATGACCCGCTGGCCAAGGTGGTCATCGCGCCGGCCGTCATCGCCTCTCCCGGGGATCCTGCCCTGGTCGGGACGTGTACGACCCGTCACTTCGTGGTGCATGCGGAACCCTCCGAAGTGGCCTCCGGTTCGCCGGACGAAACGACCGGCGGACCTCGTCCGGTCGTCGTCCCGGTGGATGATGGATCTCAGATTCGCCTGATCGGCACCCCGGGACCAGAGGGACTGTCGCTGAAGGTCGAGGTCATGGATACGCGGATCTCCGCCGTCCACGAGGTCGAAACGATCGCCACGGTCGCGGGCAAGGATGAGGCGGTCGTCAGGGTCCAGATGCCTGAAGTCACGCACCGAGAGATGGGCGGCGAGTGGCACATGCCCGCGGATCATGGCCTGGTCCTGAGCCTTGGCGTCACGTCCGAGCCATCGGCCGTCGGCAAGCCCTCAATTCGAGAACGGTTGCTCCTGATCGCGTCGAAGACCTCGGAATCCTTCCACGAGCCGACTCCTTCGGATGCTGCGGTTCGCCAGGTGTCGCAGGAATCGGAAGAGGAGAAGGAGTCTGTCGCCCCTCCTGCGGCCCTCCCCGCGACCAACCCGGTCGTCGCGGCGCTCCCGTCGCCTGCCCCTGGAGCGTTGCAGGTGGTCGTCCACCCCGGGCAGGTCCCTTCGGCCCTGGCGGAGACCCCGTGGGGACTGCTCCCCATCGTCCCGGTCGAGGTCGTCACAAACCTCCCCGCAGGGAGGCTTCCCTCGGCCAATCCGGAGCCGATGCCGCTGCCGGCGCTGCCGAGCCGGACGCTGCCGGCCGCGATCGGCACCGATGGCCAGTTGGTCGACCCGAGGACCGAGGAAGATCGGAACGCGGAGCGGACCGATTTCACTCCCTACGTTGATGGCCAACCGGTTCCCTCTCCGCAAGTCACGATTCCCCCGCCTTCGGCCTCGGCTGAGGAAAACACATTCGCCCGGGGCGACGCGAAGGCGGCGGAGAATGCCTCGCCGGCCTCCGTGGACCCTGATTCGAAACGAGACGTGTCAGCAGTCACGGTCCGGTTCTCGCTGAACCTGGCTCGCGGCCTCACCGTGGATGTCGACCTCGAGAAATCCCCCGAGGCCGATTACGAGTCGGCGGACGCAGGCGAGCCGCCCGTGCGACGCTGAAACGCGAACGCGTCAGAGCATCGCGGCGTAACCACCGTCGACCGGGATCGCGATCCCGGTGACATAATCGCTGGCCGGGCTCGCCAACCACACGGCGGTCCCGGCCATGTCGTCCGGGTTTGCCCAGCGTCCGGCCGGGATGCGCGCGAGGACTCGTTCGTGCAACCCCGAGACTTCAACGCGAGCCTTCTGGGTGAGTTCGGTATCGAACCAGCCGGGAAGGATCGCGTTGCACTGGATGTTGTCCGAGGCCCAGGCCAGTGCCTGGCTCTTGGTGAGCTGGACGATGCCCCCCTTGCTCGTTGCGTACGCGGGGGCGAAGCTGGAACCGAAGATCGAGGTCATGCTTCCGATATTGACGATCTTGCCCCCGCCGGCGGCCTTCATCGCAGGATAAACGGCTTTCGAAAGCAGGAAGGCGCTCGTCAGATTGACGTCCATCACCTCTCGCCACTCGTCGAGCGACAACTCCTGGGGAGGCTTCCGGATGTTGATGCCCGCGTTGTTGAAGAGGATGTCGATGCGACCGTACTGACTGAGCACCTCGCTCGCAATCCGCTCGCATTCAGCTTCACGAGAAACATCCGCGGTGATCGGTAAGATCTGGCTCCCCGTGCTCTCGGCAAGCGACTGGGCTGCCGCGGCGGTCTTCTCCCGGTTACGGCCGACCAGGGCGACACGGGCGCCGGATCGAGCGAGACCCCGGGCCATCCCCAGCCCGATGCCTCCGTTACCACCGGTGACGATCGCCACTTTCCCGGTCAGGTCGAACGGATTGACCGCCATTCATCTTCCCCCGCTTGCGTCGCTCGCGTTGATCTCGAACAATGAGGTTCTGGGCGGTCGGACCGATGGAAGTCCTGGCCGCGGCCTCTGCCGCGACTCAGCTTAGACAAGCCCGGCCCTCCTCGCAATCCCCCGGCCGTCCTCGGCCCGTCCCTCCCCTTGATGGAAGCCGGAGCCACTCATGCCCGACCCGCGCTGGGAAACGCTCGCGGACACCTTGATCCGACACTCGACCCGATTGCAACCGGGCGAGACGCTCCTGGTCGAATGCGTGGATCTCGACGACGACACCTTGCCCCGCTTGCTCGTCCGCAAGGCAGCCCGTCTCGGTTGCATCGCCCTGGTCGACCTGAAGCGATCAAGGATCGTCCGGGAACTGCTTCGGGGGGCGACCGAGCCGCAGCTCCGCACCTGGGCCGAGGCCGAGTCGTTTCGCATGGATCGCGTGCAGGCGTATATCGCGCTGCGGGGATCGGACAACATCAGTGAACTGGCCGACGTCCCTGCCGATCGCATGAATCTGTACAACCAGCATTTCATGACCCCTGTTCATTTCGAGCGTCGCATCAAGAACACGCGTTGGTGTGTCCTCAGGATGCCCGGGCCCGGGATGGCTCAGCAGGCAGGCATGAGTACCGAAGCATTCGAAGATTTCTACTTCGAAGCCTGCAACATCGATTACCCGAGACTGGCCAGGGCGCTCAGGCCGCTGGCCAAGCTCATGGAAGATGCCCGAGAGGTTCGGATTACCGGCCCTGAGACCGATTTGACGTTCTCCATCGAGGGGATCCCGGTCGTTCCCTGCGCAGGAGAAATGAACATCCCCGACGGCGAGGTCTTCACCGCCCCGGTCAAGGACTCGGTCGAGGGAGTCATCCGATTCAACGCACCGACGATCTATCAAGGCGCGGCCTACGATGGGATTCGCCTCGAATTCCGGAAGGGGAGGATTTGCAAGGCGACCTGCGAGGCCGGGGACGAGGGTCGCCTGAATCGAATCCTCCAGGCCGATGACGGGGCGTCATGTATCGGCGAATGGTCGCTCGGGTGTCATCCGAAAATTCAACGTCCCATGCGAGACATCCTCTTCGATGAGAAAATCGCCGGGAGTTTCCACCTGACGCCTGGCAACGCCTACGACGAGGCGGACAATGGCAACCGCTCGAAAATCCATTGGGACCTCGTCCAAATCCAGACGCCCGAGTTCGGGGGCGGCACCATTTCGTTCGACGGGAAGCCGATCCGGATCGATGGCCGCTTCGTGGACGAGACGCTTCATCCTCTCGACCCCGAGTGAACTCCGGGAGCGTCTGGCCGATCGGGTCTCCGTCGAATCCTCCCGGGCTTGACCGGGTCCTCAGCTTCGTGCCGGTCGGAGAACGCTCGGGATCGACGAACCCCTCGCGGACGCTTGACGTTCTGACGCCCGGGAGAATAGTCTGTTGCTCGAATGGCGCCGACTCGGCGAGGAGTCGAGGGACCCGGCGCTGGTGAACACAGACTCGATGGCGAAGGACCTGCGCCGGCCATGCTCAAGCGGACCCATTCGTGCGGTGAATTGACGGCCGAACATCTCGGCCAGGAGGTCGTTCTTAACGGCTGGGTGAACGCCTATCGCGATTTTGGTGGGGTCGTGTTCATCGACCTCCGCGATCGTTACGGGATGACGCAGGTCGTCTTCGAGCCGGAAGCGGGCGAAGCCTTGCAGGAAGCTGCCCAGTCGTTGCGCAATGAATGGGTCATCGGTGTTCGAGGGACGGTCCGTCGTCGTCTCGCCGGTAAGGAGAACCCGAAGCTCAGGACGGGCGAGATCGAGCTGCAAGCCTCGACGCTCGAGGTCTTCAACGCCACCCAGACGCCCCCCTTCGAGATCGGTGGCGAGGCGAATGAGGAACTCCGGTTGAAGTACCGATTCCTCGACCTTCGAAGGCCGGAAATGCACCGGATCGTCGAGATTCGCCATCGCCTGGCTCAGACCATGAGGCGGGCGATGACCGAGATGGGCTTCTGGGAAGTAGAAACCCCGATGCTCGGGCGGAGCACCCCCGAAGGGGCCAGGGACTTCCTCGTCCCGAGCCGGGTCCATCCCGGCCATTTCTACGCGTTGCCGCAGAGCCCGCAGTTGTACAAGCAACTGCTCATGGTCGCGGGTATGGACAAGTATTTCCAGATTGCTCGGTGTTTCCGGGATGAGGATCTGCGGGCGAACCGGCAGCCGGAGTTCAGCCAGCTGGACATCGAGATGTCGTTCGTTCAGTTCGAGGACGTGCTGGAAACAATGGAGGGTTTGGTCCGCGCCCTCGCTCTCGAATTCACCGGGGAAGACCTGGCGACCCCCCTGCCCCGGCTCGACCACCGCGACGCGATGGAACGGTTCGGTACCGACCGACCCGACCTTCGGTTCGGGATGGAGATCAAGGATCTCGCCGACCTCGCCTCGCAGACCGAGTTCAAGGTCTTCCGCGACACGATTGAACACGGGCGGCGTGTCCGGGGACTGTGCGCCCCTGGGGCCGCCGAATCCTTCAGCCGCAAGGATCTTGATGCGCTGACCTCGTTCGTCGGGGAATATGGCGCCAAGGGGCTTGTCTGGCTGAAGGTCGAGGCGGACCAGTTCACCGGACCGACCGCCAAGTTCCTCCCCCCAGGGGTCCAGGCTTCGTTTCGCGAACGATTCGAGGCAAAGCCCGGCGACCTGCTCCTGATCGTTGCCGATACCAGCGAGGTCACCTCCGCAAGTCTCGCGGCCCTGCGGCATCGGCTAGGGAAAAGTCTGGGCCTCTACGATCCCGGTTCGTATCACTATTCCTGGGTGGTCCGGTTCCCTCTGTTCTCGTGGGATCCGGAGGATGGCCGCTTCGTCGCGGAGCATCACCCGTTCACGATGCCCTTGCCCGAAGATCTCCATCTCCTCGAATCCGAACCGTTGAAGGTCCGGGCACAGGCCTACGATCTGGTCATCAATGGAGAAGAAGCGGCGGGGGGGACCATTCGCTGCCACGACCCGCTGATCCAGTCGACCATCTTCCGCCACCTCGGTCTTTCCCCTGAGGAGGCCGAGGAGAAGTTCGGCTTCCTGCTGTCGGCCTTGCGCTATGGAGCGCCGCCGCATGGTGGGATGGCCTTCGGCTTCGATCGGATGGTGATGCTCTACGCGGGCCTGGACAACATCCGAGACGTGATCGCGTTCCCGAAGACGGCAAAGGGCACCGACCTGATGACCGGTGCCCCCGGGTCAGTCGAAGAGCTGCAGCTGCGTGAGCTGCACATCCGGACGCGATGATCGGCGAGGACTCGCGACAGCCGATCGAACCCTGGACGGTCGAGCGGTCGGTCTATTCGTACCGAGACCGCTGGATCCGGCTGCGGAGCGACGATTGCCGGATGGCCTCGGGCCAACGGATCTCCCCTTATCACGTGATCGAGTTGCCGACCTGGCTGAACGTCGTCGCATTGACGCCTGCGTGCCAGGTCGTACTCGTCACCGAATACCGCCATGGCCTGGGAGAGATCCTGACGGGCCTCCCGAGCGGCACGGTCGATCCCGAGGATCCCGACGTCGAGGCCGCAGCCCGCCGCGAACTGCTCGAGGAAACCGGCTTCGGAGGCGGGCGGTTCCTGCTCCTCGGCAGGCACCCCGCCAACCCGGCGAATCAGAACAACGAAGTCGTCGGGTTCCTGGCGATCGGGGTCGATCGGATCGCAACGCAGGCGCTCGATCCGACGGAGGAAATCGCCGTCTCGACCGAGGACTTCGCCCCTTGGTTCGGGAAGGTCTGTCGGATGGAAGTCCGAATGCAGGTCTCCCACATCGCAGCGACTCTGATGGCCGCTCGGCTCATCGATGGGGGAGAGGTGCCGGAGCTTGAACACCTTCGGTCGAATCTTTTTTGATCTCGATGAGGATCTGCCTTTCGATCGATGTCGCTGGCCGCAACTCCCCGCCAAATCAGGCTAATTGATCGAGTCCGACCGGCTCCCTTATCAAAGCATTCAAGTGATGCAGAGCGCCCGGAGTGTGTGGTTCCAGGGCCTCAAGTCGGCTGTACGGTGCAATTCGTGATGGCGGGGCTGTCCGGTTCGAGGGCGGGACTCTTCCGCATGGCCTGCGGGCCCTGGGCCCGGGCATCCTGGCCGGTGAGACTTTCAACCGGCTCCGGTTCTCCTGCCGATCTGGCCATCGGGAGCTTGCAGAATCGTGCGCGAGCCAGTGCCAGAGTCGTCGGCGGCTGGAACCGACCTTGCTCATCGGCTGGGTGGGGCTCTGGACGTAACACCGCGTAATCCTGGTCCATGCGCAGGGCGAACTGAGCCGTCAGGAAATCAATTCGGCTGGTCGTTCGGTGCAATCGACACGCTCTGTCCTGGTTCCCTCTCGCCAAGAGCTTGATTTCATCCGGCGTCCACCCTCGTCGTCGTAATGCTCATCAACGGTTGGGGCGCAATACGCGTCACTCCTGAAGCATGGTGTCGAACTTGGAGGCCGAGGGGAGTCCGAAGGATCACATCGTCTTCCCGCTGCTCCTGGGCAATGATGTCGACCCTGAGCGGTTATTCGTCCTGGGGCAGTCTGGTGGCACCGGACTTCGAATCGCATACGACCAGGCCCCCCAACACGAGGCCTTCAGGCACCTCCGCGCCCGGGCGGACACGCCCTTTCACGGAGGCGTCACTTCTCCAGGCGTCAGGACATCTGGCGGAATGTATCGGGCGTTGGTCTGGACCCCATTCTCAGCGGAGGAATCCCTGACGCTTGAGCCAGGTCTCGCAGAGACCAGGCCAGGCGGCGAACGCGGGGTCGGGGCCGATGCCTCGATCGTGCAGTCCGCCACCGAGGCCGAGCCCGTGACGGCCTGCCTCGAACAGGTGGAACTCGACGGGGACCCCCGCCTTGCGCAGGGCCATCACGAATAAGAGGCTGTTCTCGGCAGGTACCGGTTCGTCTTCGTTCGTATGAACGAGGAAGGTCGGAGGGGTCTCCGGGGTCACCCTGCGCTCGTTTGAGAGGGAATCGAGCAGGTCGGTCGGAGGATTCTCGCCGAGCAGGTTGCGTCGCGACCCCCCATGGGCGTAATCGGTGGCCAGTGCGATGACCGGGTACCCGAGAATCATGAGATCCGGCCGGCTGCTCTGGCGATCGATCGGGTCTTCTGCCTCCGGATTCCCGAGATCGAAGTGGGTTCCCACGGTCGATGCAAGGTGCCCTCCCGCCGAGAACCCCAGCACCCCCACCCGATCGGGATCGACTCCCCAGTCTTCGGCGTTCGCACGGACGGTTCGAATCGCGCGTTGCGCATCGGTCAGGGGGATCGGGTGCTGGTAGCGAGGGCCGAGACGATACTTGAGGATCACCCCCGTCACCCCGACCGAGTTCAACCATTGTGCGACCTGATGCCCCTCATGGTCGATGGCAAGCGCACCGTACCCACCTCCCGGGCAGATCACGATCGCCGCTCCCGTGGCGACCGAGGGGTCGGCCCGATAGACGATGATCGACGGTTGATCGCTCGGCTCGGATCCCAGCGCACCCGGGGCACCATCAGGCCAGAGCAACTGTTCGGAAGGTTCCGCGGCGAAGACCACGCTTGCGGTGCTCAGGAGGACGAGCGTGGCGGAGAGGACGGATGTTCCCATCGATCGGGCCTCAATGGTCGGTGATGACGAGTCTGAGTCGCAGGCACGAACTGCCAGGCATCGAGGGGTCGGCACCCGGGCTCGAGTCACGAGCCATCAATCTGAACGGCTTGCCTGCTCTCGGACAAGTCTCCTCCTCCGTCGAAATGGCATGGCACCCGGCACGACTGCCAGCTTGGCAGGATCTATGGCAGTCCTTGACGGGACGCAAGTCAATCCAAGATTGTCACTTGCGACGATTCCTCGTCATGGTACACGACTTGCCCCTAGCCGCGTCGAACGCGAAGCCCTTCTGGCAGGAAAGTCCGGGCCGGTGGGCTTCGCAGGATCGCCTCAACGAACGACAGACGAAGCCCAAGCGACATCGCGTCGGCGCGACCGCGCTGGAGGGAGACGACGACCGTGGCGAAACTGTTGGCTTATGATGAAGAAGCACGCCAGAAGCTGGCGAGCGGTGTATCCAAGCTGGCCAAGGCCGTGCGGAGCACCCTCGGCCCCCGGGGCCGCAATGCGGTCATCGACAAGGGCTGGGGAAGCCCGACGGTGACCAAGGACGGCGTGACCGTCGCCGAGGAAATCGAGCTGACCGACGCCTATGAGAACATGGGCGCGCAGCTCGTCAAGGAAGCCGCCAGCAAGACTTCCGATGCGGCGGGGGACGGCACCACCACCGCCACCGTGCTGGCCGAGGCCATCTTCAAGGAAGGCCTCAAGGCGCTGGCGGCCGGGGCCGACCCGATGGCCCTGAAGCGGGGGATCGACCAGGCCGTCGAGCGGGTGGTCGAGGAGGTCAAGGCCCGGGCCAAGTCCGTCGGCGGTGACAAGAAGCAAATCACCGAGGTCGCCACGATCGCCGCGAATAACGATCGCAGCATCGGAGAACGCCTGGCCGACGCCTTCGAGAAGGTCGGCACCGACGGCGTGATCACCGTCGAGGAGGGTAAGGGGTTCGAGACCGAGGTCGACGTGGTCGAAGGCATGCAATTCGACCGCGGCTATCTCAGCCCCCACTTCATCACCGACCAGGACCGGATGGAGGTCGTCCTCGAGGACCCCTATATCCTGATCCACGAGGAGAAGATCAGCACGCCTCGGGTGCTCGTGCCCCTGCTCGAGCAAATCGCCCGGGCGAACAAGCCCTTGCTTCTGATCGCTGAGGATGTCGAGAGCGAGGCCCTGGCGACCCTCGTCGTCAATAAGCTCCGGGGCATCCTCCAGGTGGCCGCCGTCAAGGCCCCTGGCTACGGCGACCGTCGCAAGGCGATGCTCGAGGACATCGCCACCCTGACCGGCGGCAAGGCGATCTTCAAGGATCTCGGGATCAATCTCGAGAGCATCCAGCTGACCGACCTCGGCCGGGCCGCTAAGGTGATCCTCAGCGGCGATCACACGACGATCGTCGAAGGTCGCGGGACCGCCGACGCGATCAAGGGCCGCACGGAACTGATCAAGCGAGAGATCAGCACCACCGACTCGGAATACGACCGCGAGAAGCTCCAGGAACGGCTGGCGAAGCTCGCAGGCGGCGTTGCCAAGATCAACGTCGGCGCCGCGACCGAGACCGAGATGAAGGAGCGTAAGGCCCTGGTCGAGGACGCCTTGCATGCCACCCGCGCGGCCATCGAAGAGGGGGTCGTCCCCGGCGGCGGCACGACTCTGGTCCGGGCCGCCAAGATCCTGGACGACCTGAAGACCGACGGCGACGAGGATCTCGGCATCCAGATCGTCCGCCGGGCGTTGGAGCAGCCCTGCCGTTCGATCGCCGAGAATGCCGGCCTCGACGGATCAGTGGTCGTGAATAAGATTCGCCGCTCGAGCGAACCGAACTTCGGCTACAACGCCGAGAGTGGCGAATGGGGCGACCTGTTCTCCTTCGGAGTCGTCGACCCGGCCAAGGTGACTCGCACGGCGCTTCAAAATGGCGCCTCGGTCGCAGGCCTCCTGCTCACGACCGAGGCCATCATCATCGAGAAGAAAGAGAAGAAGCCCGCCGGCGGCGACCCCCATCACGATGACCACGGAATGGGTGGCATGGGCGGAATGGGTGGCATGGGCGGAATGGGTGGCATGGGCGGAATGGGGATGATGTGAGCCCAGCCCTCCTCTGATGACCGATGGCCGAAGTCAACGACGACCTCGGTCATCGGCCGCTCGATTCCCCATCAATTGACGAACATTCGACAACGGGATTCTTCCCCCTAGCAGACTCGAACCACGAACAGGAATTCCATCATGGCGACGTCCATTCGCCCGCTCGACGACCGGATTGTGATCAAAGAGATCGAGGCCGAGGAGAAGACCTCTGGCGGCATCGTCCTGCCCGATACCGCTCGGGAGAAGCCGCAGCGGGGTCGGGTCGTGGCGGTTGGCCCCGGCAAGCTCCTGGACAATGGCAATCGCGCCGAGATCGGCCTGAAGGAGGGGGACGAGGTCCTCTTCGGGAAGTACGCCGGGACCGAAATCAAGGTTGATGGCGAAGAGATCAAGATCCTCCGCGAGTCGGACGTGCTCGCGAAGATCGTCGGCTGATCGGTCCCGCCTCACCGACCCTCGGAAATCAATCGGGGTCGTGCGTGTTCGCCGCGGGGGAGGCCCTGCCCTGCCCCGCGAGTGCCCCCGACGGTTCTGCGGACCGCACCCCGACGCAATGATCTCGGACGCAAGACACTCGAACGACCGAACCTGATTAGGAGCTCTCGCACGTGGCCAAGCAGTTGCTCTTCTCTGATGCGGCGCGGCGGAAGATGCTCTCGGGCATCGACACGCTGGCGCACGCCGTCGGCACCACGCTCGGGCCGACGGGCCGCAACGTGATCCTGAGTAAATCCTTCGGCGGGCCTGCCGTGACCAAGGACGGCGTGACCGTCGCCAAGGAGATTGAGCTTCCCGACCCCTTCGAGAACATGGGGGCCAAGCTCGTCAATGTCGTCGCCTCGAAGACCTCCGACATCGCCGGCGACGGCACCACGACCGCGACCATCCTCGCCCGGGCCATCTTCCGCGAGGGGCTCCGGACGGTGACCACCGGGGCCAACCCCACCGCCGTCCGCCGTGGAATCGAGAAGGCCGTCGACGCGGCCGTCGGCGAGCTGATCGACAACGTCAGCCGGGAAGTGACCAAGCCGGAAGAGATCGCCCAGGTCGGCACCATCTCGGCCAACAATGACCCGTCGATCGGCTCGATGCTGGCGGAAGCCGTCAGCAAGGTCGGCAACGACGGCGTCATCACCGTCGAAGAGGGCAAGACCTCGTCGACGACCCTCGAATTCGTCGAGGGCCTCCAGTTCGACAAGGGCTATCTCAGCCCCTACTTCGTCACCAGCCCGACGACGATGGAGGCGGTCCTCGATGACGCCCTGATCCTCTTGCATGAGAAGAAGATCAGCAGTCTCCGGGAGCTGATCCCCCTGCTCGAGCGGGTGGCGCAGTCCGGCCAGCCGCTGCTGATCATCTCCGAGGACGTCGAGGGTGAGGCCCTCGCGACCCTCGTGGTGAATCGCCTCCGCGGCATCCTCAACATTTGCGCGGTCAAGGCTCCGGGCTTCGGCGATCGCCGCAAGGCGATGCTCCAGGACATGGCCATCCTGACGGGCGGGACCGTCGTCAGCGAGGATCTCGGCCTCAAGCTGGAGAACCTCACCCTTCAGCAGCTCGGCTCGGCCAAGCAGATCAAGGTGAGCAAGGACAGCACCACGATCATCCAGGGGGCCGGCAAGAAGGAAGACATCCAGAAGCGGATCGACCAACTGCGCAAGCAGATCTCCGAGACCGACTCCGAGTACGATCGCGAGAAGTTCCAGGAACGCCTGGCGAAGATCACCGGAGGCGTGGCCGTCATCAGCGTCGGGGCCCCGACCGAGGCCGCGATGAAGGAATTGAAGGCTCGCGTGGAAGACGCCCTGCACGCCACCCGAGCCGCGGCCGAGGAAGGCATCGTCCCGGGGGGCGGCTCCGCCCTCCTCCGCACGGTCCCGGCGGTCAAGTCCCTGCACGACTCGCTCGAGGGTGACGAGAAGGTCGGTGCCGCGATCGTCTTGCGGGCGCTCGAAGAACCCGCCCGGATGATCGCCCAGAACGCCGGGCATGACGGTGCCGTCGTCGCCCAGGAGATCCTGGAGCAGGGTGGCAGCATCGGCTTCAACGCCAATACCGGCGATTTCGTCGACATGTTCGAGGCGGGGATCATCGACCCGACCAAGGTCACTCGGACGGCGCTCCAGAACGCCGCGTCGATCTCGGGACTGATGCTCACGACCGAGGCCATGATCACCAACCTCAAGGACGAAGACGAGGAGAAGGGGGCGAAGCGGATCGAAGGTTCGATTCGTTGAGCCTCATCTGAATCGCTCCCGCCCCATCGTGTCTCGGCGATGGGGACAGTCCTTCAGGTTCCTCCCGGTCGCCACGAGCAAGGCAATTGCTCGTGGCGACCGGGTCCTCTCTCGGGTGCCGGATCAGGATAAGATGCGCCGTCACCAAATGAGATTCTGTGGGTGTGCGTGTCTTCCCTTGCCATGACCATCCGGTCGCAAGGCGCATGCTCACCAAAGCCTGGGTATGCACAACGCACAGCAATTCGAGATCGACTCGTTGACCGCCTCTCCATGGATTCAGCCTCTTTTCATGCCATAAACTGAGCGATTCTTTGCCTCCGATCCTCGCGGAACATCGAAAACCTTCGGCTGCGAGACAGCGAGACATGGTCGAATCCGGAACGAAATCGCTCACTTCTCTTTCAGATCGTCTTTCCGCATCCGAATCAGATCGAGATCGTGGGCCAACCGTCTTGCGGTGTTCGGTCTCGTGCCTTGGATGGTAAGATGTTCCAACTCCTCCGTAGAGCTGGTGACAGCCTCCGCCGCCAGTGCCACCGATCGAGACACGATGCCGATGGCGACGACCAAGCGTGATTATTACGAGATCCTCGGGCTTCAGCGCGGTGCGGCGCCCGACGAAATCAAGGGAGCTTATCGGCAGCAGGCCAAGCGGTTTCACCCCGACCGCAACCCTGGCGACGAGGAAGCCGAGCGGAAATTCCGCGAAGCGGCCGAGGCGTACGAGGTCCTCTCCGACCCGAACAAGCGGGCGCGCTACGACCGCTATGGGCATGCGGGCCTCGAGGGGGCGGGTGTCCACGACTTCCGGTCCGCGGAAGAAATCTTCTCGGCGTTCGGCGACATCTTCGGCGGTTCCGGCCTGTTCGGGGATTTCTTCGGTCCGCGACGCAGGGGACCGAGGCCTGGCTCCGACCTCCTCGTTCGGCTCGAGATCGAGCTGGAAGAAGCGGCCCGAGGCGCCACGCGTTCCATCGAACTCGACCGACAGGAATATTGCACCACGTGCAACGGGACCGGCGCGAAGCCCGGCACGGTCGCCTCGACGTGCGATTATTGCGGGGGACGGGGTCAGATCGTCACGGCCCGCGGCTTCTTCCAGATGGCCCAGACCTGCCCCGCCTGCGGAGGAGAGGGTGTCCGGGTGGTCGACCCCTGCTCCGGATGTCGGGGGTCCGGTCGGGAAGTGAAGCTCGTCTCGGTTCAGGTCCGTATCCCGGCCGGGGTGGATACCGGGACCATCCTCCAACTCCGAAACCAGGGAGAACCGGGCGACCCGGGTGCTCCCCGAGGCAATCTCCGCGTCCAGGTCCAGGTCCGACCCCATGCGTTCTTCATCCGCAAGGGGAACGACCTGATCTGTCAGGTCCCCATCAGCTTCCCCCAGGCGGCTCTCGGCGCTGAAGTCGAGGTGCCGACGCTGGATGGTCCCACCCCATTGACCGTCCCCCGCGGCTCTCAGAGTGGCGATATCCTCAAGCTCCGCGGGCGAGGGATGCCCGACCTGTCCGGGAGTGGTCGCGGCGATGAACTTGTCGAGGTCCTGATCGAGACCCCTCGTCGCCTCTCGGCTCGGCAGGAAGAACTGCTCCGCGAGCTGGCGGAACTCGATCACCAGGATGTCAGCCCCAAGCGCAAGAGTTTCCTCGAAAAACTGCGAGACTTCTTCACGGAACCCGAGGAGGGGGAGCCTGAAACTCCCCGATGATTCGAGTCCCGGCGATCAGCGCGATTCGCTAAGCCCCCTCCCGCAACGAACCTGGACCCGACGCCCATGAGCGATTCGAATCCCCAAAATCCTTCTGACGATTCTCCGACCGATCCCAAGGCCCGGGCCGCCGCCGAAGGGGCCGATGCCTCCTCCTCCGCGCTTCGAGAGCAACTGGACGAGGTTGCCCGTCAGCGAGACGATTACCTCGAGCAACTCCGCCGCTCTCAGGCCGACTTCCTGAACTTCCAGAAGCGAAGCCGGTCACAGGCCGAGGCCGACCGCGTCTTTGCCGCCGCCCCCCTCGCCAACGACCTGCTCGCGGTCATCGATAATTTCGAACGCGCCATCGAGGCGGCCCGACAGGCCGGCGCCGAAGGCATCATCACCGGCCTGGACATGGTGCACAAGCAACTGCTGGATACCCTGGCCAAGCACGGCATCGAACCGATTGCGGCGCTGGGCCAACCGTTCGACCCGAACATCCATGAGGCGCTCATGCAGCAACCCTCCGCCGACCATCCTGAAGGGACGGTCGTCGCCGAACTCAGTCGTGGGTATCGACTGCAAGACCGAGTGCTGCGACCGAGCCGGGTTGCCGTCTCCGTCGCGTCCTCTTGAACTCGATCGGGCTTCGTCGCCCGAAGTTCGCCCCTCACTCCGCTTCAGAATCAACTCCCGGAGCCTCCGACCTCCATGCCCACCTACGACTATATCTGCGATCAGTGCAAGCATGAATTCGAAGCCTTCGAGTCCATCAAGGCCGACCCTCAGACCACCTGCCCGGCCTGCCAGCAGGAGACACTCCGCCGCAAGATCGGCGCGGGGGCGGCGATCCTGTTCAAGGGCTCCGGCTTCTATCTGACCGATTACCGGAGCGATTCCTACAAGAAGGCGGCGAAGGCCGATTCGGATTCGTCGAGTTCCAGCAGCTCAAGCCCCAAGTCCGATTCGAAGCCGGCGGCGTCGAGCGGCTCCTCATCCGACTGAGCGGTCTGCGGCGGGGTGATCATGATACGAGGCAAATGCCCGATGTGTGGCCGGGAGTTCGCTGGCACAGACCTGGACTCCCTCCCTCACTTCCCATTCTGCTCGGAACGGTGCCGCATGATCGACCTGGGCCGATGGGTCGAAGGTGCTTACACGATTCCCGGCCCTCCTGCCACCGACCCAGACACGCTGGGAACGGATGACGACGACGACGATTAAAACTTCGGAATAGCGGCGTTGACTCAAACGCCCGATCGAGTACGATCCCCACTCGCAGGCTGGCAGTCTCAGCAACTGGATTTCAAGGAAACCGCCTGAGCCGGCCTGCTCGCTGCGTCCTGACCTGATTCGACAGCTCGACGCGAGGCCGCACGGACGGGGCCGCCTAGAATCCGACCTCTCCCCCGAACGCCTTGCCCCCCGAGCCCTTCCGCTTCGGTTCGGATCCCGTTGCGCGAAGGTCATCGCATGACGTCCACGGATGGGACTCCTCAATGCACCTCCTCGTCACCGGTGGCGCGGGCTATGTCGGTTCGACCCTCGTCCCCGAGCTCCTCAATCGGGGCCATCGGGTCCGAGTGCTCGACTCGCTGAGGTTCGGCGGCCACGGCCTCCTTCCCTGTTGTCAGAATCGCTTCTTCGAGCTCCAGAAAGGGGACGTCTGCGACCCGAAGGCGGTCGAAACCGCGCTCGAAGGCGTCGACGCGGTCATCCACCTCGCTGCAATCGTCGGGTATCCGGCCTGCAAGAAGGAGCCGCAACTGGCCCAGGCCGTCAACGTCGACTCGACGAAGCTGATCCTGGAGAAGCGGAAGAAGGACCAGAAAGTCCTCTACGCCTCGACCGGAAGCATCTACGGGTCGATCCCCGACTACATTTGTAACGAGAACACCCCCCGGGCACCGATCACGCTCTACGGCGAGACCAAGGCCAAGGCCGAGCAACTGGTGCTCGATGCCGGCAACGGGATCGCCTACCGCTTCGCGACCGCGTTCGGTGTGAGTAACCGGATGCGACTCGACCTGATGCCCAACGACTTCACCTATCAGGCGGTGAAGAACCGAAACCTCATCGTCTATGAGGGCGGTTTCAAGCGGACGTTCGTGCATGTCCGCGACATGGCCCGCTCGTTCATCTTCGCCCTGGAGCGTTGGGACGAGGTCAAGGACGACGTCTACAACGTCGGCCACGAGAGCATGAACTTCACCAAGCAGGATGTCGCTCGCAAGATCCTCGAGCACGTCGATTATTACCTCCACTTCGCCGAGGTGGGCAGCGACGCCGACCAGCGAAATTATGAGGTCAGCTACGAGAAGATCCGCGCCAAGGGTTTCGAGACGACCATCGATCTCGACCGAGGGATTCGGGAGCTTGTCCAGGCCGCCAAGCTGATCGAGTGGTCGAACCCGTTCAGCAACGTCTGATTGGTCGCCGGGAGGCGGGGGCGGGAGGCAAGCCGTCGCGGGCGACCCGCTCGACGCTCGCCTTCCTGCTCCAGCCGATCGGCGATTCTGGGCATCCTGCTTACTCAACGCACCGAGGGGACAGCGAGCGATGAAGGGATTCTGGTCGGGTAAGCGAGTTACGGTCACCGGCGGGGCCGGTTTTCTCGGGAAGCACATCGTCGCGAGGCTTGAGTCGTTCGGGGCCGAGGTCTACGTCCCTCGCAAGCGAGACTACGACCTGACCACGCTCGACGCCTGCCTGCGATGCCTGCTCGAGCACCCCTGCGACACCTTGATCCACGCGGCGGCCTATTACGGTGGCATCGGCATCAATGTGAATGAACCGGGGCAACTCTATTACCAGAACCTGGTGATGGGCGCCAATCTGATGGAGGCGGCGCGGCTGACGGAGGTCGGCAAGGTCGTCAACATCGGCACCGCCTGCAGCTACCCCGGTTACCTGGAAGGGGAACTCAAGGAGCAGGATCTCTGGTCCGGCCCTTGTCACGCCAGCGTCGTGAACTACGGCCTGACCAAGAAAATGCTGGCTGTCCAGGGGGTCGCTTACAAGAAGCAATACGGCCTCGACTCGATCCACCTGATCCTGACGAACCTCTACGGGCCTGGCGACTCGTACAACCCCGATCGGTCTCACGTGGTGGCCGCCCTGGTGCGCAAGTGGGTTGAGGCCGACCTCAATCAGGCCCAGGAGGTCGAGGTCTGGGGAACCGGCAAGCCGATCCGCGAATTCATCTATGTCGAGGATTGTGCCGACGCCATCGTCCTCGCCGCCGAGGTCTACAACGACGAAACCCTGCCCCTGAATCTCGGGACCGGCATCGGCACCTCGATCAAGGAACTCGCCGAGACGGTCCATGAACTCTCCGGGTTCAAGGGCAAGCTCCGATGGAATGTCGACAAGCCTGATGGCGCCGCCAAGAAGGTGCTCGACGTGACCCGGATGACCCAGGTCCTCGACGGTTGGACCCCGCCGACCGACCTCCGAACCGGACTGGCCAAGACGATCTCCTGGTATCGAGCCAACAAGGATGAGGCCGACGCCAAATGGTGAGCGACATCCCGAAGCCCAGCACTCCTCCCCGGACGGGCCGCCGCTGGCGCGCGGAGCAGAAGCCCGGGGGAAGCACTCGACCCCACTCGGGGCCGAGAACCGGCCAATCCGCGGGTCGGCCTCGAATCCTCCTCGTGAACCAGTATTACTGGCCCGATCATGCCTCGACCGCCCAGCACCTGACGGACCTCGCCGAGTCGCTCGTCGATCGCGGTTACGAGGTCCATGTCCTGTGTGCTCGGGGGCGTTACGAGCCGGGGGTCGAGCCCCCTCCGGCCGAAGAGACGCGTCACGGGGTCCGGATCCATCGAGTCCGCGCGACCTCACTCGGCCGGGGGAGCGTCTTCAAACGCATGGCCGATTACCTCAGCTTCTACGTCGGAGCGGCTCGCAAGGCGATCTCGATGCCGAAATTCGACGTGGTCGTCACCCTGACGACCCCGCCGATCATCGGGCTGATCGGCACGCTCTTGCGACGTTTCAGGGGGGCGTGTCAGGTCTACTGGAGCATGGACCTGCACCCGGACGCCAGCCTGGCCCTCGGGCAGATGTCGAAGCGCAATCCAGTCGTCTCGCTCCTCGCCTGGCTGAGCGACCTCGTTTATCGGCAATCCGATCGCGTGGTCGTGCTCGGTCCGTACATGGCCGACCGCATCCGGAAGAAAGGGGTGCGTGACTCTCGAATCGTCGAGATCCCCGTCTGGAGCCGAGAGGACGAAATCTTCCCGATCCCCAGGCACGAGAATCCCATGCGGGAGTCCCTGGGGCTGTCCGACAAGTTTGTCGTGATGTATTCCGGGAACCTCGGCCTGGCCCACTCGGCGACCGAGTTCATCGACGCGGCTCGTCGGCTCCGCGACCGCGAGGAGATCGTCTTCCTCTTCATCGGCGGCGGTCCGAGACTCCGCGAGGTGAAGGAGGCGAAAGAGGCCGAGGGGCTTGAGAATATCCGATTGCTCGACTACGTCCCGAGAGAGCAGTTGCACGAGTCATTGACGATGGCAGATGCCCATCTCGTGTCGATGCGCCCCGAGATGACGGGGATCGTCGTGCCTGGCAAGCTCTACGGTGCCATGGCCTCGGAACGGCCGGTCCTGTTCGTCGGGCCCGACCACAGCGAGACGGCCGACACGATCCGATACGCAGGCTGCGGGATCACCGTCAGGCTCGGAGAGGTGGACATGCTTGTCGAGGCCATCGAGTCCCTTGCCGACCACCCTGAGACCGCGGCATCGATGGGGGAAAATGGCCGATCGGCGTTTCTCTCCGAGTTCGAGCGCGAGGGGTGTTGCGAACAGTGGGCGGCGTTGATGGGGGAACTTGTTGGCGATTTGCGGCCCGCGTCGGTCCCGGATGGTCCGGCGGTGGTCTCGGTAATCCGTTGACACGGAAACGAACTTGGTTGTTGCGTGATGCATTGAGGGATCGTCGCGTGATCGGGTAATCTTTGTGATTGCTCGGGAGGCTGCGACGATCCCCGCACTCGTCCCGGGGAACTCTCCCGACGATGGCGACGGAGGTGCGGGGCGCGGCAACCATGACAACAGATCCTGACGATCCTCCGTACTATGTGGCCCCGACGACCGCCCCGGCTGCGAGCCCACCGAAGGAACAGGCGAAGGGAGTCCTCCCGACGACCCGGCGAGGGGCGATCTGCGGTGCCCTGGTGGTATCGTCGATCGGCGTGCCGATCGGGGCGATTGTCGCGATCGCCGGCCTCATGCTCAGCGCGATGGCATTCGGAGCGGGGCGAGGCTTTGCCGTCTCGATGTGGACGGTCCGGGGCCTCGGCTTCGCGCTCTCGTTCGCAGCCATCGGTGCGGTGAGCGGTGGGTTCCTGGGCATGGTCGTGGGCCTGTTGCGCAGGGGGAGGCCGCAGGGTTGGTCGTCACGATTCGCGAGCCTTCTGGAACGGCCGATCGGGAAACGATCGAGCGAGCATGGGAACAGACCCTCTCGGTTCGCTCGCCTGGCACGGTTCTACTGGCGGGTTCTGCCCTGGGTGATCGGGATGCCCGCTGTTGTGGCTCTACTCGGATCGTTCATGGCGGGAATTCGGATCGGCGCAATGGTCGATCATCGGATGGATTCGGCCGTTTCCGCTGCCGACCAGGACGATCCGAACTGGAGGATCGACGACCTCCTGGCGAACCGAACGACGGTCGATCCCGAGGAGAACGCTGCCATCGTGATCGGGGAGGCCCTTGAACTCCTCCCCGACGGCTGGCCAGATCATGAGCCGCCGGAGATGCCCGGCTGGGTCAATCCGCCTCCGACGGAGCTGATGATGGCCTTCGATCGTCTGGCGGATCTCCAACCAAACGTCCGGCTCGACGAACAGACCGAGTCAAGCCTACGTGCGGAGGTCAAGACGTTCTTGGAGGCAGTGGTAATTGCCCGAACCGTAGCCGACTACGAGATGGGGCATCATGATCTCTGGATCCCTCCGGCAGTGATTGACACGCTCTTGGGAGAGACTGTGGAAGCCAAGACGGCCGCCCAGCTCTTGATGATCGACTCGGCGGTGTTGGCGCAGGACGGGGAGCTGGACGGGGCGATCGACTCATGCCGAGGGATCCTCGGCGTTGCCAGATCGATCGGCGACGAGCCGTTTTTGGTCTCGCAACTGATGAGGATAGCCATTGACGGGGTCGGCATCAATGCGGCCTTGAGGGCGATCGGACAGGGTGAGGCCTCGGACGCCGCACTGGAACGGCTTCAGGCGGATTTGTTCGCGGAATCTCTGCGGCCGCTCGTGCTGTACGGCATGAAGGGGGAGCGGGCCATGATGGTCGAGATGATCCGCCGGATCGCCGACGAGGAAATTCCTATCGATCACCTGAGCGGGGGCGATTCCTTCGAGTATGGAGACCCGGTCACTCCCGTCTCGCCGTGGGGGAGGTTGGCATTCGAGAATCAACTCGCACTGGCACTGGAGTTCCTCAACGAGTCGGTAGCGATCGCCCGGCTCCCGGCCCACGAGCGACCCGAACGCTGGGAGGCCTGGGAGCGATGGATTGAGGAGGAGCAGGCCGAATGGCATGCGGGATGGACAAAGACGATGGCAATCCTGCTCACCCCTGCCAGCCGATCGGCGGACCTGGCGCTGCGTCGGGCGGAGGCGGAGCTCGGATCGATGGTCGTCCTGCTCGCTGCCGAACGGCACCGACTCCGACACGGCGACTGGCCGGTGTCGATCGAGGCGATTGAGGACGACCTGCTCCCGCAAATGCCCCTCGACCCGTTCTCGGGCGAGGCATTCCGTCTCCATCGACCCGAGGGACGGTTCGTCGTCGCCTCCATCGGCCCGAACGGCCAGGACGACGGGGGCGAGTACGAGCCGAGGGTGTGGAACCGGGGAGGGCCAGATGATGTGGGGGCCATCGCCTGGGATGGAGAGCTGAGGGGGCAGTCCCCCCCGCCCTGTGAGTCGGAGCAGGACGACGGCGAGGGGATCTGAATGATCCGATGGCGATCGAATCCGGGTCCGATCAACGGTGATAACTACTGTGACGGTAGAGGACGAACCGCTGAGCAAGACGGAGAGAGAGATCGTCTCGACGCTCGATGCGCCTCCAGGGGTCGTTCATCCCGGCAATCGCATAGACCGATCCGAGCAGCATCAGCAGGACGAACACCATCCGCCAGGCGACATGGCGGAGCCGTTCAAGAGCGGCGACGGCGAACAGGAAGACGATCGGTGTGATCGGCAACAGGTGACGCACCCCGAACGACTGCCCCGAGTAGTCCGTTCGCCGGACGCCGAAGCTGTAGTAGGTGAGCAGGACTCCAGACACCGTCGCTACCACGATCGCCCCGGCACGGAGGGCATCACGACGGAAGAGCATCGTCAGTGCCATGCCAACGGGCGCGAAGACCAGGACCGGGGTCACGGTGAGCCACCCCTGGGGACCAGCAATCAACTCCACGAGGAACCAGGAACGGGGGATCGTTTCTCGATACGTTCCGACCTCCGTCGCCCAGTACGACCCCTCATAAGCAAGGGCCTCGGGGTACATCTCGACCGGCAATGGCGTCCCCGTGACGAACGATTGCAGAAGGGTGTGTGACAGGATCGGCAACGCGGAGCCGATGAGGAACGCTCCCCCTGCCCGTCGTGATCGGATCATCGTCCAGGCACACAAACCGATCCAGACCGATCCCCCTGCAGGCAGGTCGATGGTGGCGCCGAGCGCGGCGAGGAACCCGGCCAGACCGCTCCGGATCCGGCTCGGCCGCGTGCTCAAGGGATCGAGAACCACCAGGGAAAACGCAGAGGTGAGCAGTCCCGCGGCAACGCTGTGGTTGTTGAAGGTGACGCCGTAGCTCAGCAGGAGTGAGCTGAAGCCGAATCCGAGGGTGAGGTAATCCGCCAGGGTTCGGTGGATGTCGACCGCCTGGAACATCCTGCGGAGTGCGTACAGGGCCATCGCCGAGGGGATCGCGATGAGGATCGCGACGAGCGCCCGATTGACCGGCCCGAAGGATTCGACGAAGGCGCGGGGAGAGCTCAGGTCGAACATCCGGTATCCGGAGGCGTACAAGGGGCCATAGACGGCCGCTCCCATCGCAGGGAGTACGGGTGGTTTGTCGGAAAAGAGCCGCCCCCGGAACTTGGCGAGATCGGGAGAGCCGCTCGGCCCGAGATAGGGCGATTCATCGACCGCCAGGGTACCTCGCTCGACGATCGACTCGATCGTCATGTAACGCGACCAGACGTTCCCGCTCATCCGGGGCGGAGCGGCAAGAAGAACCAGCGCAGCCCCGAAGATCACGGCCGGGATTGCGGCGCGGAGATGGCCGATCGGCTTCGGAAGTTCGATGGCCCGATCGGCTGCCGAAACCGGGGCCGGCGTTGTAGAATCGGGTGGAACCATCGCGGTGCATCGCCGTGGGTCAGAGGAGAACCCTTGCCAGCGGCTGGCCAGGGGCGAACGTCCGATTCTGATTTTAACCCGAGGAGGGATCTGTTGGCCAACGCTGCCACCCGATCCAGCACTTCTCGCTGGGCAATCGCCGGACTCGCAGCCACCCTGCTCTTCGCGGCCTGGTGGCGTGGCCATACCTTCGCGCCGGCAGTCGAATCGCGACTTGGGGTCGCCCCCTGGCCCGTCGTGCAAGGGCAGGTCGAGCCGCTCGATTGCGACGAGGCCGCCTACGGCTACATGGCTCGGAAGCTGGTGCAAGGTGATCGTCTCTACGCGGACCTGAGCGAGAACAAGCCCCCGCTGGGTTACTGGCTGTATGCGGCCTCGGTCGCGATCGGCGGGGCGAACGAATTGGCAATCCGACTGTTGCCGATACCGCTCGTGTTGCTCACGGTTTTAATGGTCTGGTGGATCGGTTCGAGGCTCGGTGGGCCGGTCGCCGCCGCGATCTCCGCATACCTGTATGTCTTGCTGAGCACGGATCCTTATGTCTACGGCAATGGCGCGCAACTCGAGCAGGCGATCAACTGTTTCGCCCTGGCTGCATTGGCGGCCGTCCTGAAGGCGGAGCAAGCGACGAATCGCCGGCTCGCGTGGCTCGTTCTCGCGGGAATCGCGGTGGGCCTGGCAACCGCGGTGAAGCAGGTGGCGGCCCTGCACCTCCTCGTGCTCGGACTGGCGATCGTCGCGATGCCCGGCCAGGCCGATGAGGGCCGGTCCCGGTCCTTCCAACGGTTCCGATCGCTTGTTGGTTTCGTCGGCGGATTCGCGGCGGTTGCCCTGGTGCTGATCGGGACGCTCGCGGCACAAGGGGTCCTCGACGACGCCTACGACGACATCGTCCTGGCCGGTCGAGCCCTGGCGACCGATGTCGAGCCCGAGCCGAACGCGCCGTCACCCGCGATCCGATGGCTCACGGGCAATGCCGACCCCTCGGGAACCCTGCCGCCGCCCTTCGGTTCGACCAGATATCTGGTCTGGTGGGGAAGCGGTTCCTGGCCGATCTGGCTCGTGGCCGTTCCGTCCTTGCTGCAACTCGCCGTCCGCCGACCCGGTTTCGGTCGCCTGGTCCTGATCGGCTGGACGATCTCGGCGATCATTCAGGTCGTGGCGCCACGATTGTACTGGGCCCATTACTACCTGCTCCCGACTCCTGGCGTGGCGCTGGTGGTGGGGATCACCCTGGCCGACCTGATGGCCGCAAGCCGCAAGACCTGGCGATCGCGGCTCGTCATCTTTGGAATGGGAATGGCAATCTTCGGGTTCACATTGATTCAAGTCAAAGACTATCTGCTCGTTCCCGCCGAGCAATTGACGATCCGCCATAAGGGGGGAGGCCAATGGGTCCAACTCCGAACGATCGGCAAGGACCTGGGCGAGCGAACCGCCGATTGGAGCGATCCCACCCTCCTGGTCTGGGGATGGCAAAGCCCCTTGAATTTCTATTCAAACATGGACGCCCCATCGCGACACTTCTTCACGAATAATCTGATGCGGGACTATGCCGATCGTCCCCACTCGGTGGTCACACCGAAGATCACCGAGCTCATGAGCGATCTCCGCGCAAATCGGCCGGAAATCGTGATGGTGGCGTATCCTCCATTTCCCGAGCTCAAGGAGTTCCTCGAAGGCGATTACCTCCCTGCGAGCCTCTACCGGATCCCGGTCTCGCCCGATGGACGAGGGCTCTGGGTGCGCAGGGACCGCTTCGCGGAACTCAGTCGAGCGGGCTCAATGCTCGGCCAACAGGGGTGACCGTCGGGACCGGCCCCTCGACGATTCGGGCATAACGCTCGCGGAGCGTCCCCATGATCTGCTCCCAACTCTGGGAGCGGGCATACTCGCGGGCGTTTTCCGCGAGCCGATGGCGGAGGGGAGCATCTTCTGCCAGGGTCAGCAGGGCGTCGGCGAAGCGAGACGTCGGAGCATCGGGAGGGATCGCCAGGCCGGTTTCACCGTGTTGCACGATCTCCGCCGGGCCGCCATCGGCCAGGACGACCGCGGGAAGTCCCGACGCGAGCGCCTCGAGCACCACGTTGCCGAACGTCTCGGTGCGGCTGGCGAAGGCGAAGAGATCGGCGGCGGCGTAGTGATCGGCCAGTTCCTCGCCGGATCGAAATCCGACACAACGCGCCATCGTTCCCAGCCGAGCTTCCACGAGCGATCGACTCGGGCCGTCTCCCACGATGAGCAGCCGAATCCGGGCACACTCAGACGCCGATTGGCGGAGCACCTCGGCCAGGTAGTCGATGTTCTTCTCGGCGGCGAGACGCCCCACGTAAGCGATGACCACGTCGTCCGGCCCGAATCCCAACGCCTTGCGCACGGCCGCACGGCCCGGACGGTCCGGGCGAAAGAGGTCGGCGTCCACCCCCCTGGGCCAAAGCACGAGGTTCTCGAACTCGCGATCCTTCAGGGCCTCGATGCTGGAACGGGAGGGAACATACGTTTCCCGAGTGCGATTATGGAACCAGCGAAGGTACCGCCAGATCAATCCCCGGGCCCAACCGACCTGGTAGTGGTCGGAATACTGATCGAAATTGGTGTGGAAACTGGAGACGACCGGCAGGCCATCCGCCAGGGCCCGTTGCAGGACCGCCAGCCCCAGCGTCGCCTCGGTCGCGATATGGATGAGATCCGGCCGAAATGTCCCGATCGCCCGGCAAACCGCCCGATAGGGGGGGCGAGGGAGACGGACCTCGGGGTAAAACGGGACTCGGAGCGAGGGGACCCGATAGCTGCCGCAGCCATCTTCTGAGACGGAGGGCGTCCCGTAATCCGGGTGAATCAGCTGAATCGTATCGCCCGAGGCAGTCAAGACCCGCACGAGTTGAGAGAGCGTCCGGGAGACGCCATTGACTTGCGGGAAATAGGTCTCGGTGACGATCGTGATCCGCATGCCCACGCCTCGCGTAACCCTTTTATTCAGAGGACAACCCGGACGCTGGCCCGTCTCGAGCGCCTCGATTCTCGGGGCTCCGGTATCATCGCATTCCATCGAGAGGGACGCCATGCCATCCGGTCGTTTCCGGAAAAAATCTCAATTAACATGTCGGCAATGATTGATAAAGTTGGCCGTCGGCAATCGGTGACTCCGCGTGGCGTTCGAGTCGTATTCTCGTCGTCGAGGCGGAGGGGTTCCGGGGAGCGTCCCCTCGAATCGTGGGACCGCCTCGGGTGGGCCGGGCCATCAACGGCTTGCCCGCCCAGGGGTACCGTGACAGACTGGTGCCTGATCCCCCGGCCGGTCGCCTCCTGATCGGCCCTGGGCACCACTTCGATCCTTCCGATTGGGGAGCAACGATCCGTGAAGCCTAACCCCGTCAAGCGGGCGCTTCGTGAGGGGAAGCCGCAGGTCGGTACCTGGTTGTCTCTCGGAAGCACCTTCGCCGCTCGATTCCTGGCGCGTACTGGACTCCCCTGGCTGACGGTCGACCTCGAGCACACGCATACCGACATCCAGACCGCGGCCTTGATGTTCGGCGCGATCGCTGACGCGGGTTGCACTCCGCTGGCGCGTGTTTCCTGCTGTCGGCACGACCTGATCAAGTCCGTCCTCGATTGCGGGGCCATGGGGATCGTCGTCCCCATGGTCATGACTCCCGAGGAGGCCCGGGTCGCGGTGGCCGCCTGCAAGTACCCCCCCCTGGGCAATCGGTCACTCGGCGGCTCGTTGCATGCCTTGAATTACGGCACGACGGCCGATCAGTACTATTCAGGGGCCGATGAGGAAGTCCTCGTCGTCATCCAGACCGAGCACATCGAGGCCGTCGAGCGCGCCGACGAGATTTACGCCGTTCCCGGCATCGACGCGATCTTTGTGGGTCCGAACGACCTGGCTGCCTCGCTCCGAGACGCGAAAGGGGTGACTCCCACCCCGCAGCGGGTCGAGGAGGTGCTCCTCCGGATCCGAGAGGCCGCGGCTCGACATCAGGTCCCCTGCGGGATTCACGTCAAAAACCCCGAGGATGCGCAGCGTCGGATCGACGAGGGGTGGCGCTTCATCGCCGTCGGGAGCGAACTGGCCATGATGCTCCAGTATGCCACTGCGCTGGCAGATCGATTCAACCAGGGAGAGGCCGCTTCGGCCCTGGCAAACTACTGATTCCGGGCCTGGCTCGCTCGCGAGGCGTGAGCTCACCGCGACCGGTGCCCGGGCGGGCCTTTTAGAATCCGGAAGCCTGGGAGATCGGTTCTTCTCAGAACCGGACCCCATTGGGGTTCGTTTGGTCTCGGGACCGATTTTGGGTTCGTTTGGTCTCGGAATCGATCAACGCCGGGAGTGTTGCGATGGCGGTCCTCCTGATCGGTACGCTCGACACGAAGGGCCGGGAACTGGGAGTCCTTCGTGATCGGCTCCGATCGGAGGGCATCAAAGTCCTGGTCATCGACGCGGGGACGGGCGATCCCGAAGCAATCGAACCGGATATCCCCCGACATCGCGTGTTCGAGGCCGCAGGATCGTCGATCGACGAGGTGCGTCGGCATCGCGATCGGGGCCGAGCGGTGTCCGCCGCGGCTCAAGGGGCCGCTCGCCTGGTCGAACAGTTCCTTTCAGAAGGAGGCATCGAGGGGATTCTTGCGATCGGAGGATCGGCGGGGACGACCATCGGCACCACCGCGATGCGGGCCGCCCCCTTCGGGCTTCCGAAGCTGATGGTCAGTACCCTGGCGAGCGGCGAGACCCGTCCTTATGTCGGCGGCAGCGACCTCATGATGCTCCCGTCGGTCGCCGACCTCGCCGGCCTGAATCGGATCACTCGCCGGGTCCTGATCAACGCTGCCGACGCCATGATCGGCATGGTCCGGGGTCAAGCCCGTCCCCGTCCCGATTCTACGCCTTCTGAGGCTCCTCTGATCACGGCCACCATGTTCGGTGTCACGACACCGTGCGTCGATCGGGCTCGGACTCGGCTCGAAGCCCAGGGGGCCGAAGTGATCGTCTTCCACGCGACCGGGGTGGGCGGCCAGGCGATGGAAGGCTTGATCCGTGACGGGCAGGTCGACGGGGTGCTCGACCTCACCACGACCGAACTGGCCGACGAGCTGGTCGGGGGCGTTCTCTCCGCCGGGCCAGACCGGCTGACCGCCGCGGTCGACGCGTCGATCCCGCAGGTTGTCAGCGTCGGGGCGCTCGACATGGTGAACTTCGGCCCCCTGGAAACCGTTCCCGAACGCTTCAAAGGCCGAACCTTCCACGTCCACAATCCGACCGTCACCTTGATGCGGACCCTGCCCGACGAATGCAGGGCAATCGGGGAACGAATGGCTCAGGCGCTCTTCAACGCTCGCGTGGAAACGATCGTGTTGATCCCGGAACAGGGGGTGTCCGCGCTCGATGCTCCTGGACAACCCTTTCACGACCCTGAAGCAGATGCAGCCCTGTTCTCGGCGATCCGGGACGGGCTGCGTGGAGCGACTCACACGAGGGTCGAATCGCTCCCCTTGCATCTGAACGATCCCAGGTTCGCCGATGCCGCGGTGGCTCGACTCTCGGACGCAAATACGAGGTACCGATCCAGTGACTCGTCAGAGCATCCTTGACCGCTTCCGGCAGAAGGTTGCCGAGGGGCGGCCCATCATCGGGGGGGGGGCCGGCACCGGTCTGAGCGCCAAGTGTGCCGAGGCGGGCGGAATCGACCTGATCATCCTCTACAACTCGGGCCGATTTCGGATGGCCGGGCGTGGGAGCCTTGCCGGACTGATGCCCTACGGCGACGCCAACGCCATCGTCATGGAGATGGCACGCGAGGTCTTGCCGGTGATCGATCACACGCCGGTCCTCGCGGGAGTCTGTGGGACCGACCCCTTCCGGATCATGGACCGGTTTCTCAAGGAGATCCGAGACGCCGGTTTCGCCGGGGTGCAGAATTTCCCCACCGTCGGATTGATCGACGGCCAGTTCCGGAGAGGGCTTGAGGAGACCGGCATGGGCTACGACAAGGAGGTCGACATGATCGCTCGGGCCCATCAGCTCGGCCTCCTGACTTGTCCTTATGTGCACAATCAGGACGAGGCCTCCGCGATGGCGAGCGCAGGGGCGGACGTGGTGGTCGCTCACGTCGGGCTGACCACGAAGGGGATGATCGGGGCGCAATCCGCTTTGGGCATCGACGAGGCGATCGGGCGCGTTCAAGCGATGGCCGACGCAGCCCACGCGAGACGGCCCGATGTCCTGGTCCTGTGCCACGGCGGGCCGATCGCCGAGCCTGCCGACGCGGCCGAAGTGCTGGCACGGACCCGAGGTGTCGTGGGCTTCTTCGGAGCAAGCAGCATCGAGCGGCTCCCGACGGAACCGGCGATCGTCGATCAGGTTCGGGCCTTCTCGGCGTTGCGATTGCCCGAGTCGTGAGCCGAGAGGACCGGCGGCTCTTGTTGGAGAAAGTCAGGACGCATCGCCGTCGTCAGCGGTCGGGCTGGGGCGGCCCCGGACCAGGGTTCGCGTCTGCCCTTCCTGCACCACCTCCCCCCGCTGGTTGAGAACCTGGCGGTTCCAGGTCACGACGCCTCGACGCCCTTTCGCGCGAGGTTCAAGCGACTCGACGCGGGTGATGACCCGGATTGTGTCGCCAATCGCGATCGGATTCCGAAACGACCAGGAGACGATCTCCAGGAATGCCATCGTCTCGACTCGGGGTGCGGTCGTCCCGAGCCCGCTGGCGATCGCCAGTCCGAGCAACCCATGAGCAACCGGCTGCCCGAACGGCCCCGTTCGGGCCGCTTCGTGGTCGACATGGAGCGCATTGAAATCGCCCGAGAGCCCTGCGAATAGCGAGATTTCCGCCTGAGTCACCGTTCGGGAGACACTCTCCCAGGACTCTCCAACACGCAAATCCTGGAAGTACAACACCTGGGGGACGTGGACGTTCACGGATTTCAAGCTCTTGGGTTTCGGCGGATCGGGCTCCAGGCGCCGTCCTCTCACCGCCGGGGGTGGGGACGCTCACGGTAGCGAGGCCTGGGATGAACGTCCAGCGACGGCCGATGACGGCCTATCTGGGCGCGTGATGAACGGTCGAACTCGAAGAATTCTGTCGAACGTCTCTTTGGCACGAGGATTGTACCGTGGTACGATCCTTCTTTGCAGCCTCGACTCAATCTCGTGACGAGCGACGGCGACCGACGAAGGGAGCTCATCGCAATGAAGGTGCTCATCGCCGATGATGATCGGAAGGTGGGGGCAAGCCTCCAGCAGATTCTGAGCAGAATGGGATATAGCGTCGCCGCGGTCGCAGAAGATGGCCAGCGTGCGATCGAGATGTGCCGCCGTACCTTGCCAGATGTGGCGATTCTCGACATCGAAATGCCCGGCCTTGACGGACTTTCCGCGGCTCGCCAGATTGCCCAGGACCCCGGAACACCCGTCATCATCCTGACCGCACACGGTCAGCCCGAGCTGGTCGAGGCTGCGATCCAGGAAGGGGCCATCCAGTATTTGCTGAAGCCGGTGACCGGCCCTGCCCTCAATGCTGCCATCCAAATGGCGGTCGCCAAGGCCCGGGAGCTCGATCAATACAAGAAACGGAGCGAAGAGCTGGAGGCGACCCTCCGCGACCGGAAGATGATCGAAAAGGCCAAGGGAATCATCATGTCTCGCAAGAACCTGACGGAGGCCGAGGCCTTCCGATTCCTGCAGCGCGAGAGTCAGGATCGCCGCATCGCCATGGCCAAGCTCGCCGAAACGATCGTCCATGCGCATGAATTGATTTGATCGCCCGATGATTCCGCCGAGCGGTCGGCCCGAAAGTCGTGATGCTCGACCCCGCGATGGTTGACACGACGGTCGGACCGACTGTAGCCTGACCATCGCAAGGGATCGAGGATTCCCGTCCGAGTGCTCACCGCTTGCCCCCCGTCGGACAACGTGAACCCCCACGTCCTGGGTGTTCCTCGAACGCGTCGCTGAGTCGCGATACCCGATCGATCCGCCCTCCCAGGCAATTGTTATGCATGGATGTGCTGACCCCGCCCCCTTGGATTTCGGAGGGGCCTTCAGGACGGTTCATGATGTTCCCGAGTTACGCGAGGTTCTTGCGGCGATCGGCGAACACCTCGAAAAACCCCTGATTGAGATTCGCAACGCGGTCGAGTCGCTCGGCCTCGACTCGACCGTGCCGGAGAGCGTCCAGCCCCACCTGGCCACCGCGGCGAGCATGTGTGATGACGTTGCGGTCCTGACCCAGCGCTATCTCGACTACCTCGAACAGGTGCAGGCGCTCCCCTCGCCGCGCTTCGAGGCCGTCCGGCCCGACGAACTGTTGATCGAGATCGACCGGCAAGTCATGCCCGAGGCGTTCGGGCGAGGCGTCGCCTGGAACTGCACGCTCGAAGGAGCGATCCGGCCGATCGTCACGGACCGCATGCTCTGCCTGGAGGCCTTGCTCGAATGGGCCGCCCTGGCGGTCGGATCGGCGAAGCCCGGCGACTCCGTGTCGTTGATCCTGACGTCCGAATCCTCGAAGGACCCCAAGATCAGCCGCCTCTCGATGTCCTCGACCTCCGAGGAATTGATCACGAACCTCACGAGTCTTCGCGAGGATCCCCTCTTCAGTCGGCTCGTCTGCCTGGAAGAAGTCGGGACCGACCCCGGTTCCCGGATTGCCTTGAGTCTGGAACGACTCGAAATGCTTGGGGCGAAACTCCGCGTCCAGGCATCGCCAAGAGGACTGATCCGCGCCGCGGAGTTCGTGTTTCCGGAAGCCCCTGTTCGTTCCCGGGACGAGCCGTTCGACGCCCGCGCCGATCGGTCACCCGAATGACCGTGACCGCCTATGAGCGGCGCTGGTTGCTGTAACTCATCCGCAGTACGGTTCCCTGGCCAGGCTTGCTGCGGATGGAGAGCGTGCCCCCGTGCCGTCGCCAAATGCTGTTGGCCAGACAAAGCCCGATCCCCAGGCGGCCGGGTTTCGTCGAGAAAAACGGGTCGAGCGCCTGCTCCTGGATCATCGCATCCATGCCGAGACCATTGTCCTCGATGATCAGGCTTGTCCACTCGGGCTCCTCGAACTGAGATCGGACCGAAATCTGGCCGCCCGTCGGGCGGAGTGCCTCGATCGCGTTCAGGAGCAGATACGCGAACATGGATCGTAGCTGGGCAGGATCTCCGGGGAGGGTCGCGACCGACTGACACTCGCAGACCCAGGAAACCTCCGGATAGGACGGCGAGAACTCGGACATGACTTCCCGGAGGATCTGGACCGGATCGACCGGCTGCTCCAGGGGCTGCGTCGAAGGACGAGTGAAATCGATCAGCCGACGGGCAACCCCCGAGGCCTTGACCGAGACGTTCACGATCACGTCCACCGTCTCCGCAAGCTCGGGATCCGCGTGTGAGTCCGAAGGGCTGGGGAGCTTCAGGATCTCGGCATTGCTCACAACCGCGCTGAATGCGTTGATGAGATGGTGGCCCACGCTCGACGCGAGGTGCGCGAGCTGGCGTTCACGATCGGGTCCATAGGGTGTCGGTATATTCTCTCGCATGGACCGAAGCATAATCGAACGTGAGTTCAGTTTCCAGCGACCGGAGGCTCCTCGTCGCCCAAGTTGCGGATCAGGCGAGCGTCGATCCAGGCGGCGTAATCACGAATGCCGCCCCCCTGCCCGAACTCGGTCGCAAGAATCAGGAACTGCCCCCCCGACACGTCGACATCGACCGCGATGGGATCGACGCCTGAGGTCACCGGTGGCGACGCATAACGCTCCTCGCCATCCACGAGGACGCGAAACACGACGTTCCCCAGCGGCCCGGCCAGGTCATCCAGGGCGATTCGGGCCTGGAAGCGTTGATCACTCGGCTGCAGCGGAAATGCCAGCAGGGATCGGCTTTGCGTCCCGAGCCCCCGGACGTAATGTCGGCCGTTGACGGTAATCGGGTCGCCGAAGACCGATCGATTGCTCTGGACGGGGCGGGCCGGGCCCACGTAGGGAACGGAGACCTCCCGGGCCGCTTCCTGGCCCGAGAGGTAGACGATCCGATCGTTCAACGCGTAGCAGGTGGCGATCCGGTCGATCGGAGCATCGATCTCGACGCCGAAGAGCGTCGTTCCCTTCAATCGACCGGCCTGGAGGGTCGGGTCGACCAATCGAAGCCGGCTCGCGTCGGTAAACAGGAAATCGAATGAACGATCCGGCACCTCGGGGACCTGGAGCAATCCCGGGTCGAGTCCCACCGCCTGGACCATTTCCTTGGGCAGTTTTTGCAAGCGATTGGCATCCAGGTAACTCACGTCCGACTCACCAAGTGCCGAGAACGTCACATCGCGCGCATCGCCATTGACCAGGAAGATGCGGTCGGATGCGAGTGTCGTGTCTCGAAGACTCTCGGCCGTGGCTGCCTCTGCCTGAGGATTGGGGGCGGGCAGGACGGAAAACCCCAGGATGCCCTCGAGCGGAATGGTCAATTCGCCAAAAACGGCCGACCTTAGCGCGAGGTCGCGTTCGTCGGCCTCATCAAGCTGTCCTCGGATCTGGTCGCCGAGCGGAAGGATGACCAGCGGGGCATCCGGGACCGATTGCGTCGGGACGGACCGCGACCTGGTCAGCTTGACCAGATCCTCGCCCGGGAGGATGTGGTCACGTCCCTCCTCGTCGACCAATGCCAGTTGGCCATCGGGGGCCATCGAGCGAATCCGACCCGTGATGATCGTGCCGTCGCCCAGGAGGGCATCGAAGATCGGGTCCGAGGGGAGCGGGTCGGGCGCGTCCTGCCGGGCCTCGGCGAGCCCGGCGGTTCCCAGCCAGCCTCCGATCGAGAGTATCAGCAACAGGATCGAGGGTCGGGTCGCGATCGTCATGGTCACGGTCATGCCTTTGGCAACGATCTCGCGATGCGATCGCGGCAGAGAATCGCGCGATCGACGAGATGCACGATGCGGAGGGGAGCATCTCCTACCGCTGGAAAATCGGCAGGCAACTGAACGGGAGCTGGAGGATGATGAGGGCCATGGCCGTCCCATAAGCCGGGCCGAACCCATCAGACCAGGACCCATCGGGTTCCTGGTCATTGAGCAGTTCGTCCCGGATGGCGGGGTACCATCGGTTCCAGTCGTCGCCCCCCCGGATCCACATGGCCTGGGCGGCATAGTAATGGCCGTAGAAGTAGTGGGGGAGCCGGCGGAGGAAGCGGTCATCGGGGCGGTGCTGCTTGAGATACTCGATCCCGTCGTCGACCGCCTGATCGTTGTAAACGGCGGCACTGTAGAGCGCGACGACTCCCGCGGCCGATCGAGGGAAGGCGCTGGAACCACCCCTCAACATGTAACGGAAGCCGCCATCGGGGTTCTGCGCCTGATTGACGTAGTCGATGCACTCCTCGACCGTCTCCTTGGGCACGAAGAGGCCGGCGTTCCGGGCGGCGCGCAGGGCGTTGATCTGACAGATCGTCACGGACAAGTCCGCGTCGTCCGGGACCGGCTGGTAGCGCCACCCTCCTTCGTCATTCTGCGTATCGATGATGAGGCGGACCGCCCGCTCCAGGATCGGTCTCAGTTCCGATCGGCGCGACATGCCGTAGGCTTCGGCCAGGAAGAGGGTGGCGAACCCGTGGCCATACATGGGATTGTTCGAGGGCGGCGGGCTGGAGACGAACCCGGACGCATCGGCACACGACATGACATAGCCGAGGGCCTCGTCGATGTTCCGGCCGTAGGGGCCTCTCCCGGGCGATGAGCCATTACCCATGAAGGCCAGGCCCGCAAGGCTCGAAATGGCAGCCCGATACGAACCGCTGCCGTAAGAGCCGTCGGGAGCCTGGTTCGCGGCGAGCCAGGAAAGCCCGTCATCGATCGCCCGAATCGTCCGGTCATCGACCAGCGCGGCCGAACCCTCGGGCACCTCACCGGTTCGGCCCTCCCGGAATCCCGTCTCCTGACGGCCGGAGACCGACGAGAGCGGGCCCGCGACCGATGCCCCGAACCCGAGCAAGGCGAGTCGAGCGAACCGCCGGCGCGACAACGACGTCGATCGCTCTGAGGGGTGATGACCCATGGTCGAGACTCCAATATCACGCGAGGTCACGGGACCTTCGGGTGAATCACCGTTCCACGCCCTTCTTCGCCACCGACAGGAAATAACGCTCGATCAATTCGCGGCGCTGGTCAAGCGGCATCATCCGGCTCACGTTGCCCATGACCTCCCGGAGCGATTCCTGGAGGTGGCCCCAGGAGTCCTTGGCGTTGACCAGCGCGGGATTCTGCTCGGGAGTTTTCGGAGGGGCACCGGTCTGCTCGCCGTTATTCTCGCCGTTCTGGTCTTGCCCCTGGTCCTGGGGCTGTTGCCCGGCCATCTCGGTTTGTTGCTGCTGCTGTTGCTGTTGTTGTTGCTGCTGCTGTCGAATGCGGCGGAGCAACTCGTCGAAATCACGGACGATCTGCTCCTGCTGTTCCCGGGTCTGGTCACCGGTGTCGAGTTCCGAGAGGCGTTTCTCGACCTCCCGCATCTTCTCCATGGTTTCCGAGAGCGGACCGCCTTCCTCGGAGGACTGCTGCCGCTGGTCGTCTTGCTTGGGCGGGTCGATGCGGCCGAGGAGGCGCCTGAGGTAATCATCGAAGGCTTGTTCTTCGCGATCAAGGTCGTCGCGGGCGTCGTCGCGGAGCTGGTCGGGACGCTCGGGCATGACGTCGAGCCCCAGGTCGGAGGGAGCCTGGCCGGCGGCATCGGGCCGATCGGACCGGGGACCGATCAGGCCTTCGAGGAGCTTGTCGACATCGGCCTCGGCGTCTCCCAGCGGGGTCGATGAGGGTTTCTCGGAGTCGCCCCGGGAGGGTTTCTCCGCCGGTTTCTCGCCCTCGGACGGCTTGGTTCCTTGCTGGATTTCGTCCAGCAGGCGATCGAGCGCGTCGTCCTGGGCGGAGGCCGTCAGGCCGATCCCGAGGACCAGGGCCAGCGTCGGGATCGAACATCGCATCGCGGGCATGAGTTAGTCCTCCAGACCGTCGGGTCGTCGGGGCCGAATGAGGTCTCGAAGCAGGTCGGCAATGGTGTGTTGGTCTTCTTCCAGGCGGACGAACTCCTGCTCCTGGGCTTCAGACAGGGGTTCGTCCTGCCGCTTCAGTTCGTCCAGCTCCTGGGTACGAAGATTGATATCCTCTTGCATCGCCTTGAGCATGCGGATCTGGGCCTCGGCGGGGATGCCGTCCCCCTGCCCTGCCTGGCCCTGGCCGCCTTGCATCGGGCGTCCCTCACCCTCCTGGCCGTTCTGAGGGTCATCGTCATCGCCGTCCTCGCCGGCAGGATTGAGCGATGCGACCAGGCGATCGAGCCAGCGAATGGCCTCTTCCTCGGCCCGTTGGGTCTCGACCCCCGTCTCGATCTCGGCGAGTTGGTCCGCCGCCTCGACCATCCGGGCCATGGCTCGTTCCAGGGAAAGCTTGAAGACCGGGGCACCATCGAGTCGCTCGGCCAGGGACGCGGTCTCATCCTTCAGGCCGGCCTGAGCACGCCCGAGGTTGCGGACATCGAAGCTGTCGGCCCGGGAGAGGCGCCCACCCCCGGCCTTTCGGCGGGCCTCGAACGCCTCGGTCTCCTCGAGCAGTCGCTTCTGCCGATCATTGTACGCGCGGAGCTGGTCCCGGATCTTCGCAAATTGCTCCATCAAGAGCCGATCCTCGGCCTCCTGAATGGCCTGATCGGTGTCGGCGATGGCCTGTTCGAGGTCTTTGAGGGCCTCTTCCTCGTCTCGGATCGCGGCTTCGCCCTCCCCTTCGTCGAGGTTCTGGCCGGCGTTCCCCATCCGGGACGCGGCCCGTGATCCGGCTCGGGCGGCCTGATCGGCCCGCAGTTTCCTGAGTTTCTGCAACTGACGACGCAGCTCCTGTTCCAGTTGCTCTTGCTCCTTGGCGAGTTCCTGGAGTCGGGCACGATCGCCTTCACCCTGATCCCCTTCTCCGGCTTGCTCTCCTCCCTGGGGCTGCTCGCCGCCCGGCTGCTGTTGACCGCCCTGGGGCTGGCCCCCCTGCTCTCCCTTCGCGCCCTGTGCCTGGCGGGTCCGTTCCAGCAAATCACGCTGCTGGCGCTGTGCCTGTGCGAGTTCCGATCGGGTTTCCTGGAGTTGCTTGAGCAGTCGTTCCAGGTCGTTCTCCCGGCGGTTTTTCAGGGTGTCGACGAGATCCTGCATGGCCTCCCGGGCCTTGTCCTGCGTCTGGCCCGCCGGCCCCATCTGATTCCGGTCGATCTGATTTGCGGCCTGGCCGAGCTCGGAGGTGGTGGCCTCGCGTTGAATCTGTTGAAGGGCGTCCTTCAACGCCTCCGCCGCGAGGGGATCCGTCTCGGCCAACCCCTCGGTCAACTCGCTCATCCGATTGGTCAGATCTTGCAACTCTTTAGAAACGTCACGCTGGCGATCGGCCAGATTCTGGAGATCGGCCTTTTGTTCGGCGTTCAGCTGGTCGGGGGTCTTGCCCATCAGGCCGGGGTCCGTCGCCCGCTGCTCGGTCTCCTTTTTGACGGCGTCCTGATTGTTCAGCAGTTGCTCGGCCTCGCGAGTCACCCCTCGGAGCGTCTCGAATTCGCTCAGGCCCTGAAGCATCGCTTCGAGTTCCCTGGCGATCGCCTGCTGACTCTGGCGCGATTCGTCGAGAGACTGGCGTGATCCGGCCGTCGCCGGATCGCCCTCGGGAGAGGGCTGGGCGTCACCTTCCGTCGAGGGGTTCGGCGAGGGCTCCTCGCCGGGCGGGGATTGTTCGGTCGGCTCCGCCGGGGGTTGTGAAGGTCGCGCCTCGGCCGCACCCTCAGGGGACTGGCCGGGATCCGCCCCTTCAGGGGCCGCATCACGAGGTTCCGCACCCGAGGGATTGCCGCGATTCTGCGCATCGAACTGGGGTTCCAGTTCGCGGATCGCCCGGGATAATCCCTGCTCCGCCGGCCGGAGGTGCTCGGCCCTGATGCGATCGACGGCCGCTTTCATCTGCTCCATCTGGTCGGTGACTTCGGGGTCGGGCATCCGAGCATTGTCCATGTCATCCAGGAAGCGCTGGATGCGATCGCCGAGCCCATTCCCGGATTCGTCGAGCCGACCGCCGACCTGGCGCTGCATGACGGACGCTTCTCGGAGCCGATCGCCGGTTTCTTGCTCAACCTGGCCGGCGGTGTCGAGTTCGTTGATCGCCTCTCGGACCGGCGGCATGGCCAGTTTCTGCATCTCGAAGATGCGTTCGATCTCTTCTCGGAGCTCGCGCCTGCGGTCATCGAGTTGCCCGCGATACTCGTCCTCGGAGATGACCCGAATTCGCACCGATCGGCTCCGGGTCAGATGAGGGCCGGCGTCATCGGCGCTGCTGAAGAAGTCTCGGGCCTCGCCGGTCACCGTGATGATTGAACCCGGGGTCACGTTGAGCGGTGCGAGTTCCAGCCGATGTTCGACTTCCTGGGCGAGCGAACGGCCGCCATCGATCTCGGCCTCCGCCGACCAGAGGGGGACCACGTGATCTTCCGCCTCGGCGGAATCGGGCTTGGTCACCGTGTAAAGCAGGCGGATCAGCTGCAGCCCGAAGTCGTCTTCGGCCCGAATCCGGAGTGGGACGGTCGCGGAGGCCGGCACCGAGACGTCGAACTGGGGCTCGACGATCAGGGCGAGCGGGGGGGTGTCGACAACCGTCCGCAATTCGTATCGGGTCGCCTCGGGGTTGGAGAAACCGTCCCGATCCCGGAGCGAGAACCAGTACGAGCCCGCCCCCTGGGCGTCGATCGACGCCAGAAGCCGCGCCCCATCCTCCTCGATCGAAACCGGGATGTCGGTCGACTCATCATGGACCATCAAGCTCGCGGCCTGGATGGGCTTGTTCGCCCGAGCGTTGAACCGGACGACCGAGCCTTGTAGTGCCCGGATCTGGGTCTGATCGGAGGCGAGCGTCTCGATGTTCGCCTCACGCTCCTCGTCGCTGGCGAAGGGCCGAGTGTAGGCGGGGGGGACGAGCTGGACCTGGACCTCGTCGAGCGAAGGCGGGGGCACGACGTCCACCTCCAACCAGTCGGTCGTGTCGTCTCCCGCGGCGACGTAGAAGCGGAACGACTGGTTGACCGAGTCGAGTCGGCCGTGGAACGTCCCCCGATCGTCCGGCCGAAGGGCCGAGTCGATCGTCTCGCCGTCCTCGAAGCGGTAGATGATCCGAGCCGATCCGGGCGGACGGCCCCTCAAGGCACCGTCGAACAGCTTCAGCGGCGGGGCGACGTGGCTCAGGACCTCGAACCAGGATCGGGGGGGGACCACCGGCAATTCTCGGCCGAGGCCGGCCTGAGCGGTGAGCTCGAAGGGCATGCCCCGAGCGAGCCTGGTCGGAGACTCGGCGATCTCCAGCTCCGTGCGCTTCGGCCAGGCAACCTCATCGAGGAAGAACCGCCGGGCGGCGATCGCCTGGAATTCCGGCGCGACGACCGATTCGAGCAGGAGCACCGCCACGACCCACCCCGCCATCGTCGCGGCGAGCCGGACCGGCCTCGGGTCGAGAATGCTCCGGAAATCCAGCGCTTCGATCTCGCGCATCGCTTGCGCGATGGTGAGTTCCCTCAGCGCCTCGGAGCCGTACCGACCGTCGGCGACGTCCGAGGCCCCTCGGGCCCTGAGGAACTCGATGGTGCTCGAGAGACGGTCATTGAGGTGAGGCCATCGACGCTCGATCAACAACGCGAGCCGAAGATCGTCGAATGGGATGAGCAGCGGCCGGACCAGTTCTTGCCAGGCGACCAGGGCGACGACGCTCCCCGCGAGGGCCAGGACCACGGCGCGGACGTTCCAGGTGAGCGGGACGAACCAGTCGATCCAGGTGACGGTGATGAAGGCCATCACCGCGGCGAAGATCGTCCAGCAGAGGCCTCGCAGGACAAGGACCCGGCGCAGGCGGCCTCGGAGTCCGGCGATCCGGTGATCGAGTGGTTCCATCATCGCGCCGCTCCTCTGACGTGGGAAAAGATCCGAATCGGGATTCCTGGGCCGCGTCGAGCCGTACTCATATCATTTGTTTGCGCTTACGCAAGACCCATTCCGTGGTCAACAGCCCGAGGAACAACGAGAGCACTCGCCAGTCGTTCCAGAGCGGGATCGGCGGGTCCGTGTCGAGTGGAATTTTACGGGCGGGGGGCAGGTCGTCGAGGAGATTCTCGGCCTCAAGAATCGAACGATATTCCCCGCCCGAGAGGGAGGCGGCCCGGACAAGCTCGGCCTTGTTGAGCTGGACCCGATCGCGTTCGTCGGCCGGCGGCTCGATTCGGAACTCGGCGGTCGGGATTTCCCCTTCCAGGACCGGCGGGGGAAGCAACCGCACGCGATAGTCGCCGGGGACCGGATTGGACAGGATTCCTTCGAAGGAATCGGCCGCGTCGCCGGTCGATCGCAGGACCAGGCGCTCCGGCGGGCGATCGCCGCGCTCCACCTCGACCGAGACTTCTCCCGACCGGGGGGCCAGCCCGGCGCTCAGGAATCGGGCGCGAACCAGGACGGGCTGATCGGATTGATACGTCGACCGGTCGGTCGCCAGCTCCGCGGGGCGGTCTCGACTCAGGCGAGAGCGGGCCATGAAGCGGATCATCTGGACCCAGAAGCGGCCGAAGTAGCGGTCGGCGGTGCCGATCCGCCAGCGCCACGTGTCGTCGAGCCCAAGGTAGAGGGCCTTCCCCGCCCCCACAAATTGATAGGCCACCAGCGGGACGGGGCCGTCAGCCCCCTCGGCCGAGGGGTGCTCGGCCAGCACGAAGGCGGCGGGTTGCTTCCGGGGGGATTCGAGGAACCAGTAATGCAACGGGAGGTTCTCCCAGACCTCCGCACTCACGGCCTCCTCGTCCGCGAGCCGGAAGATGGGACTCGCCCGGCCTTCCGCGGTGAGGTTCATCCGGAAAGGCTGGATCCCCTCTCCCCCTTGAAAGGCGTTGCGCGCCCCCGTGAGCTGCACGGGGATCAACGGCTCCAGCGGCGTCCCCTGGTACGAGATCGGATTGAAAAACTCGCCCGAGGCGAACACGAGCCCGCCCCCCTCCTCGGTCACGAAGTCGGCGAGCAGTTGGAGCTGCGAGGCGCTGAAATAAAGCGGGTCCGCGTCGCCGAGGATGACCACGTCGTAGCGGAAAAGCCCATCGTCCCCTTCCGCCGCGGTGGGAAAGTTGGGCAATGCGACAATATCCTGGGCGCTGTATTCGGGATCTGCGGTCTGCAACACCACCCGGAGATCGATCGATTCCGGCCGGCGCTCCAGGAATGTCTTCAGGTAGCGATACTCGTACCTCGGCTGGCCATCCACCAGCAGGACGTTGATCTTGTCCTCTCGGACCGCGATGGTCCGCCGCAGCCGGTTGTTCTCGACACCGTCTTCGCGGGGTTGTGCCTCGGCAACGATGACGTAATCGAACCGGCCGGTCTCCTGGGGGCGATGGACGATCTCGAAGGGCACCGCCTGGCCATCGGGGGGGGCCGGGACCTGGACCGAGGCGACCTCCCGGCCGGCGGAGAGGGCGTCTTCCCCCGAGTCGGGCGGGGTCTCGAACAGTCGGATGGTGATCGGGACACCCTCGAACCCTCGCGACGACAGCTTGGCGTCGAACCGAACGGCATCCTCCACGAAGACGACGTCGTCGACGACCAGATCCGACAGGGCGATGTCTCTCGGAGGGGTGTCGTCCCCGACGCCGATCGTATAGAGCGGGACCCCTTTCCTGGCCGCGAGCGAAGCGACATCGGAGAGGGACTCGCCTCGGGTCGACTGGCCATCGGTCAGGATCACGATCGCCGTGGGAGGGGCCCCCCGAAGCTCGGTGAGGACTTGCCGGACCCCCGTGCCCAGGAGCGACTGCTCTCCGGTCGGCTGGACCCCGTCGAGGGCCGTCAGGGCGGGGACGACGTCCTCGGGGTCATCCACCTCGGCCAGCTCGCGAGCAGACCCGGCGATCAGGTAGAGCCGGACCCGATGCTGCTCCTGCAGCGTCTCGAGCAGCGCCCCCTCCTCGCGGCCGAGCCAGGATCGGGCCAGGGCAAATCGGCTGGCGTCCGCCTGCTCGGATTCCGCGGCGAGTTGCGTCGCGCGCTCGACCGTCTCGGGGTCGGCATACTGGTCTTCACGGGCCATGCTCGCCGAATCGTCGGCCATGATCACCAGGTAGGGCAGGTCGACCCGCTCGACCACCAGCACCGCCTCGGCGATCAGGAACATGGTGAGCAGGAGCAATCCGATCCGCAGGCCGGCCAGGCCGAGTCGGTACGCGAGCGAGCCGCCGCGCTCGCTGAGGTAGAGCCGGAGGATCAGGAAGGAGCCGGCCAGCAAGACCAGCAACAAGAGGCCCTGCGACCAGGGACGCTCGAAGCGGAGAAAGGGGGTCAGCTCCTCACCGGGAGCGGCCGGAGAGGCACCCATCTGGAGCGCCAGGTTGCGGAGCAGCGATTCCATCGTCCCTTTGCCTTCCTTCGGCGCGTTGCGTCGCGGTCGAGACCCGAGCGATCGATCAATCAGAAGGTGTCAGCGGCGGTTGCCGAGCCACCAGGCCAGGGTTGATTCTCCCAGGAGAAGCCCCAGGACCAGCATCAGGAGACCTCGGTGGAGTTCCCCGCGCCGGCCGACCGCCGCGGCCTCGGAACGATCGACCGGCCCTCCGTCCCAGTTCGAGAAGGTCCACCGGGGAAAGAGGACCGAGAGGGTCGAGGCATCGACGCGAGACAGGTCGCTTTCGATCGGCTCGGGATTGACGGAGAAGGTCATTTCCCGGGCAACAGGGGGCCCGACCCGGGCCATGTAGACCCCCGAGAGATCCGTTCCGTCGAAGAGGAACCGCGCCCCATCCCCTTCATCCGCTAGTCGACCCGGCTCCTCCCTCCCATCGGGGCGGAGGACCGACGCCGAGGCGTTGAGCGTATTCGTGTCGATCGCCTGGTCGAGTGCCTGGCCGACGACCACGTTCCGCTGGGCCATCCGGCCCGAGGCCGCTGCGTAGGTCATCTGTTCCAGGACAGGGGGATAGCTCGGGTGCAAGGGCCAGGTGGTCCAGTCGTCATCCGCGGTCGTGGCAACCTGAATCACGGTCCCTCGGTGGCGGTCCATGGCGAGCATCGCGGGCCGACCATCGGTGAAATTCAGGACACGACGGGCGGTGGATCCCTCGGGCAGGATCAGGTCGTGCGATCGCCACGTCCGCACCGCCGTGAGCCCGGAAATGACCTGGGCCGCCGCCCCTTGATAAATCGAGATGATCGGGTGGTTAAAATCGAGCGGATCGAACTCGGGGGCCCCCGCGAGCTGCTCGCCGATCTCATCGCCCGAGGAGGAGACATCCCCGAACCGCGCGGGCAGGAATCCGGGGCCGTCGAAGGTTTCAGACCCCGGGATCCCCGCCAAAAGATTCGCGTTGTATTCGTCCGCTTGAACCCGATCCCCTCCGAAGAGGACGACGCCGCCGCCCCGCCGCAAGAAGCGATCGATCGCGTCGATCTCCCCCCGGCTGAATCGCGCGACATTGCAGAGGAAGATCACATCGTAACGCTCGAGATCGCGACGGGTCAGTTGCGACTCGGTCACGACCTCGACCGTGATGGGCGAGGGCGTCCGATCAGACCCCTCGGAAGGACTCAGCGCCTGGGCAAGGTAATCGGTCTCCGACTGGAACGGTTCCGGGTTGTAGTCGCCGTTGACGAGGAGGACTTCCAGGGACTCGCGGACCGGCACGGTCAGCCGACGGACATCGTCCACGGCGAGCCGATCCTCATCGATCCGGACCTCGACGACATGGTCGCCCGGGTCCTCGAAGCGGTAGGAGAAGGCGACCGGGACCACCTGACCCGGGGGCAGGTCGACCCGTCGTTCGGGCCCGAGCCGGCCGTCGATCACCAACTGAGCACCCACCCCGGTCTCGACGTCCGGCCCGAAGTTCGCCAGCCGGGCCGTGATGACCACCGGCGGCCCGTCCCGAACGACGATCGGGGCGTCGAGTGCCAGGTCGACCACGGCGCGGTTCGATCGGCTCGTGTCGCCCAGATCGACCACGACGCAGTTGGCCCGGGCTTCCTCCAGCGCGGCAATGTTCCGCTTCAGGGCCGCCTCCCACTCCGGATCGACCTGCCAGGTGGCGGCTTGCAGGTCACTGAGGAAGAGTACTTCCTTCTGGGGGATGTCCGAGGTGGCGAGGACCTCCCGGAGCTTGGTGAACGTGGCGTCGAGGTCTGCCTTGCCGTGCGTCGGCTGGAGCTGCTTGAGTTCCTCGCGGACCTCTCCGTGATTCGGGGACGGGGCGCCGATGACCACCTTCGGAGGGTTGCCGAGGATCAGGACGCTGATCGCGTCTCCATTGCGGGCCCCCTGGATGTAGGCATCGGCATACTCCGCGGCCCTCGCGAATCGGGAGCGTTCGGCGGACGCGTGGTTCATGCTCATCGTGCCGTCGAGGACGATGACGCGATGCGTGCGTTTCCCGGCGAGGAGCGGCACGGCCCCGATCGACTCCAGGAACGGCTGAGCCAGCGCCAGCACGACGCAGACGACCAGGAGCGTGCGAACGGCGAGCAGGAGCCAGTGTTCCAACCGAATCCTGCGCTGATTCTTCCGGATCGCGGCCAGCAGGAAGCGCATGGCCGCCCACGACTCCTCGCGGTATCGCCGACGATTGAGCAGGTGGAGCACCAGAGGCACGGCGGCCGCCGCAAGCCCCCAGAGCAAGAAGGGGTTGGCGAACCCGATGGCCAGCAGCGGAAGGTTCGTCACAACGGTCGTCCCGGGTCGAAGTTCGGTTCAGCGGAATCGAGCACGGATCGGACGTCACGGCCTTCGGGGAGGGCCGGATCAAGGCCCCTCACGCGATGTGTCATCCTACGAATCGGTCGAGTCTCAGGACAGAGGGCTGGGATGGTCCCGGGGTCAGACCCGCCGGGGGCCTTTGCGGGTCCGGGCGGATCGGGTCGCCAGATAGCCGGTCAGGGCCGTGTCGAGCGGCTGATCCGTCCGAAGGGGGACATAATCGATGTCGGCCAGGCGGCAGCCCTTGCGGACCGCCTCGGTGAACGCCGACAGCTCGGCGAGATAGCCGTCTCGCAGGGCAGCCGGATCGGTCAGCAGTTCTTCGGGGATCTCGAGGCCCTTGAACTTCGTCACCTGCCGGAACGGGAATTCGACCTCGGCAGGGTCGAGGACGTGGAAGACGACGACCTCGTGGCCCCGGTGGCGAAAGTGTTTCAGGCCGCCGAGCAGTTCAGGCGCGTCCCCGTCGAGCAGGTCGCTGATCAGGACCACGATCCCTCGCCGGCCGATGCGTTCCGCCATCTCATGCAGGACCGAACCGAGCCCGGTCCGCTCCCGGGCCGCCTCCCCGTCCATCACCCGGATCAGTTCTTTCAGGTGAGAGGGCTGCCCCGACGGGCGGACGTAGCGTCGAATGCGGTCGTCGAACACCGCCAGGCCCACCGAGTCCTGCTGCTGCAGCACCAGGTAGGACAGGGCCGCGGCGATGTACTGCGCGTAGCGAAGCTTCGGGACGTTGCCTTCCGATGCGTACCCCATCGAGGCGCTGGCGTCGATCAGCAGATACGTCAGGAGGTTCGTCTCCTCCTCGTATTGCTTCAGGTAGTACTTGTCGGTCTTCGACCAGACTTTCCAGTCGATGTGGCGGACGTCGTCGCCGGGAGCGTACTCGCGGTGCTGCGAGAACTCGACCGAGAACCCGTGATAGGGACTCTTGTGCATCCCGGCGACATAGCCTTCGACGATCAGCCGGGCCTGGAGCCCGAGCCCCTCGACGTTAGCTAGCGTCTGCGGATTTAAATAGTTTTGGTACTCGACCACTCTCGGACGCCTCACTCGGGTCGGCCGAGAGCGACGAGACCAGCCGGGCGATCACGTCGTCCGGCCGGAGCCCTTCGGCCTCGGCGTTGAAGTTGGTGACAATTCGATGGCGGAGCACCGGCCCGGCGACGGCTCGAATATCCTCGATCGAGACGTAAGGCCGCCCCATCAAGACCGCCCGGGCCTTGCCCGCCAGGACGAGATACTGACTCGCGCGAGGGCCGGCGCCCCAACTGACGAAGTCGCGGACGAACTGCGGCGAATCGCTCTGCGTCGGCCGGGTCAACCGGGCGAGCCTCACCGCGTAGCGGCCGACGTGGTCGGCGACCGGGACCTTCCGGACGATCTGCTGCATCTCCAGGATGTCCGCGCCCGAGAGGACCTTGTCGATCGACGGCGGCTTGGCCGAGGTGGTCACGCGGACGACCTCGAGCTCCTCGTCCTCGGTCGGGTAATCCACCAGGATGTTGAGCATGAAGCGGTCGAGCTGGGCCTCGGGCAGGGGGTAGGTCCCCTCCTGCTCGATCGGGTTCTGCGTGGCCAGGACGAAGAACGGGTCGGGCAGGCGGTGCCGCTCCCCGCCGACGGTCGCCTGCCGCTCCTGCATCGCCTCGAGCAGGGCCGCCTGGGTCTTCGGCGGGGTCCGGTTGATCTCGTCGGCGAGGATGAGGTTCGCGAAGATCGGCCCACGGAGGAATTTGAACTGGCGGACGCCGGTCGCCTTGTCCTCCTGAATGACCTCCGTCCCGGTGATGTCCGACGGCATCAGGTCCGGCGTGAACTGGATCCGATTGAAGCTCAGGTTCAGCGCATCGGCCAGCGTGTGGATCATGAGTGTCTTGGCCAGGCCAGGCACCCCAATCAGCAGGCAATGGCCCCGGGCGAAAATGGCGATCAGGAGTTCTTCCAGCACGTCCTGCTGGCCGACGATGATCTTCCCCATCTCCGCGCGGAGCTTCTGGAACGCATCGGTGAGACGCTCGACCGCGGCGAGATCCTCGTGCGGCATCGGCTGCGGATTCTCGGAATCAGACACGGGGACCTCCGTCCATCAATCGAATCAAATCGAGTCGAGGCATCACGGAAAGAAAACGGTTTTCAGGGTCGTCGCGAGCCGGAGCAGGCGACACGCCGATCGGCCGATCCTAGCACATCTCGACCCTCCGCGGGGGGCCCGGGCCGCACCGAACGCGACCGGAAGTGGATCCCGCCGATCAAGGCCCGGGATACTCACGCAAGGCTCCATGCACCTCGTGGGGTTTCCAGCCTGAAAGGCGGACCATGCCCTCGTCTCCCGCCACACTGATCCCGTCGGGATGGAGACGGACGCGGCGCCCAGCCCCCGCCCCCTCGACGATGAGCCGCTGGACCCGTTGGCCGGAGTCGCGACGCAGGAGGTTGAGGACCACCGGAGCCGTCGAGGCCGTTCCCGGCGTGCCATCGCCGAGGCGATAGACGAGGACGCAATCAGGCGTCAGACCGAGGCCCCACGACTCGTTCAGGTCTCCCGGAAGCGCGGCACTCCACAGACGATTTCCCCGGTCGAGCGCGAGCGCCGAGACGCGAAGTCCGGGACCGTCCTGCCCGATCACATAGACGGCATCGCTCCCGAGCACGATGGACTCGGCCCGTCGGTCCGACCGGAATCGGCCCAGGCGGGTCGACCAACGCACCTCCCCATTGCCCGGGTCGAGGCGCTGGAGCGTGTCGCCCCGGACCACGAGCAACCGCTCGAAGTCGCCCAGGACGAGGGGGTCCGTCGGCGACGGCCGGGGCGACGACGGCAGCGGAGAGGGTTCCCGAGCCTCCCAGATCACCTGGCCGGATTCAAGATCCATGAGCACGACCGAGGTGCCATCGGGCACAATCGCGACCCGATCCAGGGCCACGGAATGCGGCTCGCGACGCCAGGGACCGGCCGAGTCCTCCTGCGGGAACATCCCGCGCGTCCGGCCGTCGCGAGCATCCAGCACCACCACCGCGTGCGGGAGCCGGGTCTGGATCACGACGCGAGACAATCCCAACCCCAGGTGCTCATCCATGGAAACCGCCGAGGTGCGGTATGTCCACTGGGGACGCCCGGCAATCGGGTCGAAGCAGACGAGCTCCCGATCGCCTCGGAAGAAATAAAGCCGATCGCCGTGCAGCCGGAATCCTCGGAAACCGGCCGAAACCGGGGGTTGGTCGCGGCGTACTCCGTCTTCGCCCAGTTGCGGCCGATCGGCAGGGCCGAACGCGAGCTCGCCATCCTGCGACTCGACCTCCCATCGAGGTTCCCCGATCGCGGGATCGAAGCCGAGAATCCGGTCGGAGGTCGCGAGGATCAGATGGTCCCCGGCGAGGCCCGACCACGACGGTCGGGCCGTCAGTTCCGCCTCCCAGAGGATCCGGCCCGATTCCGGCTCGACGGCTCGCAACTGGCCCTGGCCAATCAGGACCGCGGGCCGCTCCCCCTCGGAGAGTGCCCGCGAGGTCGGGTCATCGATGGGCAGCAACGCGAAGTCCGAAGGCCATCGGTACGGACCAAGCAGCCCGAGTGGCGGGTGGATGGCCCTGGCACGTTCCTCGTCATGCTCGTCCTGCGACGACAAGCGCTCGTCGACGTAGGATTTCAGGGTCTGTGCCTTGCCCAAACGCTCGATTTCCAGGGATCCGTAGCGCAAATCGGCCAGCAAGTAGGCCTCCCGAGCTTCGGAATCCAAGTCGATCGCCTCATAGCATCGCGCGATTCCGAGCAGACCCAGCGCCCGTTGGTGATCGTCGACCGCCGAGACGAGGAGCTGATGATAGGCCCGGGCCGCCTCGGACCAATCCTCACGCTGCTCGGAGAGGTGCCCGATGGCTTCGAGGGCCTCGGGGACATGGCGAGACACCGGGTAGCGACGGATCACCTCGCCGAGTTGTCGCAGGTCGTCGTCCTCTCGCCCCTGGCGGAAGAGCGCCTCCGCCTCGTCCTCGAATCGCGCGTACCGTTCGGGGCCGGATTCCTGGAGCAGCCAGCGAAGGCGATCGACCAGCAGCAATTCGGCCCGAAGGCTCCGGTGCTCGTCCGCCGGCAGGTCGATCTGCCGGACCTCGGGGCGACTCAAGGCGGCCTGCAACACCTCGACCGCCCCGGCCGAGTCCCCGGCGGCATGACGGGCATCGGCGAGTTCCAGTTCGGCCTCGATGCGCGAGCGATCGTCGGGGGCCGCGGCGATCGCCTCCTCCAGGGACCTGGTCGCCTCGCCCGGCTCGCCCTCGTTGGACGACCGTGCCGCCAGCTTCATGTGGATCTTGAAGCGTTCGGCGAGGGCCGCGTCCACGAGTCGGCGGCCATCGATCCGTTCGGAGGGGCTGGCCAGTGCCGTCGCGCGATCGAGACTCTCGAGCGCCTCCTCGTCCTGCCCGAGCGCCTCGGCCGTGCGGGCGAGGCGATAATGGAGGTCGGCCTTCTCCGGCTCCCTGGCAATCCGTTCCCGATAGTAGCGGAGCATGCGGGTCGGCTTGCAGAAGACCCGCAGTTGATCCCGCTCGGCGATGAGGAGATAGCCGTCGCCGGCGACCAGATTCCCCCCGCCGCACCCGAACGCCTCGCGCAGGGCGACGGGAGGGCGATCGGTCGGGCGCCCCGACACCTGATCGAGGATGTACAGGGTGTCGCGGGTCGGCCAGTAGATTTCGCCCCCCGCCAGCAGCCCTCGCCCGTAACCTTGCTCCAGCGTCTGCCCCTCGGGCCACCGAGATCGGATCGCGCCGTCGTCGACGTCAATCGTCCAGACATGATTGCCCGTGACGACCAGCTTGCCCGACGCGACGCCCAGGAGGTGAGTCACGCGACCGCCCGGGTTCGCCTCCCAGACGAGCTGCCCGCTCAGGCGGTCGAACGCGAGCACCCGATCCGTGTCTTCCGGGGCGACGATGACCTTGTCCGCGTGGACGACCGCCGGATTATGCGTGACCGGCGCCCCCATCCCGGTCACCCCCTGCATCCGTCTCGGATACGAGGCGAGCCAGTTCATCCGGCCCGATCGCGCGTCGATCGAGGCGATCGCCCCCAGATCGGTCTGGTAGAAGATCGTGGCTCCTCCGAGCGACAGGAGCCGATGACCGAGCTCCGGGTTGACGATCATGCCGCGGTTTCGAGCCCCCGGGATTCGGCTGTAGCTGGCCGAGGTCCCCGAGCAAACGAACCGCACCCACCGCGTCTGCCCCGATTCAGGGTCGAGGCACGCGACCCAGGTCAGGGCCTGAGTCCCCGGCTTCAACAGCGCGACGTAGACACCGTGCTCGTCGACGACAGGCGCCCCGCCGAACGCCACCTGCCCGGCCAGCGCCCCCTGATTGTTCCGATCGGGGCCGGCCATCACCTGATCTGCGGTCCGGATCCAGAGCGGCGAGTCGGGCCGAGCCCGGTCGACCGCGATGATTGCCGTCGGCGGCGCGGTGGAAAGATTGCGGCCCTGGAAGGACGCCCCATGCGGGCCAAGTCTCGCATAAATCCGGTTGCCGAAGATCGTCAGGGTATGCCGCTCGACCCCGAATGTCGGCTGGGCCGCCGTCGGGGCCGAGGCAGGAGGGGCAGCCCGCCACGACGGGGCGGGCATGGTAATGCCGTCCGGGCTGCCTTCGAGCGGGTAGCCCAGCACCGATCGACCATCGGTCAAGAACACCTCGTCGCCATCGATGATCGGGAAGAACGAGGGAAAATCGTCCTCCGGCATCCCGAAATCCTGGCCGAACCTGCGCGGGCTCGCATCGAGATTCGCGCTGGCATCGAAGGGCGTGCGGAGCGGGAGCGACCAGACCAGGGCCCCCGGGTCGACCGGTTCGACCAGATCCTTCGTGCGGGTCGCGTCGCCGGCGAAGGTCGGCCACCGCGAATCGAGCGATGCGGGACGCTGGAGCTGATCCTCGGCCAACGCCGAGGCCAGGATGTCCGCATAGGCTCCCCGGCGCCCGGCCAGGTCACCGGAAGCGTCTGGATACGACTCCCCAAAGCTCCGCACATCCGCGTCCCCCGAGCGCTGCCCGAGCGCCTCGGTGCACAGGATCAGCTTGGCGGCAACCTTGGCGATGTCGATGTCGGGGTCCGGGTAGATCGACGCGAGTCGGGCGGCATCGGTCGTCGGGACCAACCGGCGATACAGTTCGAGCGCCTCGTCGAACCGCCCTTCCTGGAAGGCCAGGTCGGCGAGCAGCTCGGCCGCGTCATCCCCATACGAACTGCTGAAGAACGCGTCCACCACGCGCCGCAAGCGGATCGGATCGAGGCGATCTCGCCCCTGTTCGAACAGGTGACGCGCCTCCCCGTCGACCCGATTGCGATATAGTTGCAACGCCTCGGGCGGCAGCAGCGCAATCTGGCGTTGAGCGTATTCGCTCACGTTGACGAAGACGTCGACACCCGCATCCGCGTCTTCGCCCTCGATCGCCTGGTCGGCCGCCCCGGCCAGGGTCAAGGCCTCGGGGAACTGCTGGATCGCTCGCTGATAGAGCTCGACCGCCGAATCCCATTGCTGCCGCTGGACGTGAGACGCCGCCGTCTTGAGCAGGGCTTCGGCGGCGCTACTGGTGTCCGGGTGGATCGTGGAGGGGAGTCGTTGGAATCCCCAGGCCGGGGCAAGTCCAAGGGCAAGCGAACTCCAGATCAAGGCCGCGAGCAGCGGAACACGCAGGCGTCCGGGACGGGCAATAGGGCATGGCGCAAGAGAGAACATCGGCGCTCCTTCCGTGATTTGCCTGCCGAGCGTGCCAGCGGTTCCCCAGATGCGGAGCAGAGCGAGATGTCCCCACGATCTGGCCCTGATGCACTCGATCCGTGTTGGCTCGTGATCGGAACCGACGTCGCGTGCCTGCTGCTTCAAGTCGTGGACCCTTGATGCTGGGCCGTCTCAGATGAATGTCAGTCGCGCTCAGGAAGAGACCGGAGGCAAAATTTCACGCAATTCGCGTGCCTCCTACCTTTCTTTAAGATATGGGCGTCGACAGGTGCCCGGCAAGCCCTCCTTTTCCGAATCTTGCTCTCGAATTGAGCAGGCTCGCCGAGGGGAGGGGCAATCTCGCGTTGGATATGTGAGGCGGATTCCGGAATCGTGGAGAGCAGTCCCGTCGTAGACGGAGGAGGTCTGTTCGTTCATGGTGTCCAAGGTCGGAATGCTTCGCGATCCAGACCTCCCCCTGCTGACACGCGGCTTACTTCACCTGATTGGGGGCGATCTTCACGGGAGCCAGGGTCGTTTCCTTCCCGGAAGCGATGGTGACTTCCTGCCCTCGGGCCGCCCCGGCTGTCACATAGCCGACTTTCTCGTGCCAGATGACCACGTTCTGCGATCCCGCGGGGATCCCCTCGATCTCGAAATTCCCCTGCTCGTCCGTGATGGCGAAGAACGGGTGGTCGAAGACCATCACAAATCCCTGCATCCAGGGGTGAATGTCGCAGGCCATCGGCATCGGCCGACGCTCCGGAGACAGGGACCGAGGCAATTCACCGTTGGCGGGGAGCATGAAGTTCAACGAATTGCTAAAACCCTGCAGGCGGACATTGTGGGCCACGGGATCGCTCGACTTGAACAGCACTTGCTGCTGCTCGTGCGCCACCGCGACATGCGGAACGAACCGGCACGCCTGCTGGTCGACCACAACCTGGGGATCAGACTCGACCATCTGCTTCACCCGATCCGGATTCGATCCCTTGGGGCGAGACAGATAGACGATGCAGTACTTCACCCCGTTGCTGGACGGATCGACAACCAGGCTCTCGTCGGGGATCGGCTCGGTCGCGCACACCTGGGCATCCTTGACGTTCTCCCCGGCCTTGACCTTCGGCGGCAATTGGGGAGCTTGGGGGCCATCCCAAACCACCTGACCCTTCAGGGTTCCGTATTGGCCATGGGCTGCGCCCTGGTATCCGAGCAAGACACAGAAGCCAAGGCCCAGGGTCACCAGGCGTCGCGCCATCAGGAAGTCACGTCGCATCGGGGAAAATCCTCGCGGTAGGGAGTTCGGGAGGGAACGGTCTGGCAGGTACCGAGATCTCATCCTACCAGATCGAACGCCCCCGCGCAACCATCGGGAATGCGAACGATACGGCGGGAAAGGGCCCCGATCGCGCATGCTCCGGGGGCCTCATCGCTGCCGCCCTCGCATTCACGAAGCCCCCTCGGTCGCCTCACCCGACGCCGAGGTCCCCGGCTCCGGGACCACAACCGCGCCTCCGAGGTCCGGCTGGGGCTCGCCGCACCCAGCAAGCGGGACCGCCGCCAGAATCCCGAGCAACAGAACGATTCGACGGATGACGATACGAAGATTGACGTTCATGAGCATGCTCCAGGCCGCACTCGGAAACTCCATTGCTCTCACGAGTGTGTGATCGAGTATGAGGAACTCACCGCGTTCAAGATAACCAGGGGCCTCGAAGACGACGCGGCACGTCATTCGGGCTGGTCCCTCGATGCTCGACCGGTCGTGAAGGGAAGGCCCGGGATCGGTCCTGCTCAATCCTCCGAGGCGACCCGGAGAAAGCTGCCGGAATCGGCCCAATGGCCCAGTTCCTCCCGGAACGTTCGGCTCGGGTCGACGGCCACCTGCCCGTCTTCGTCGAGAATCAAACGATACCGCTCGAGTGCTCGAGCGTTGGAACCGGAGAGCGGCAGTCCCGAAATCGCGAAGCGATGCGTCCCCCCGGGGCACCGAAACGATCGAGCCTCCGCCGACCAGTCAACCCGCCCCCCATCGTCGGGGCAGACGCCTCGAAGCGCGGAGATCGTATCCAGGCCATCGTAGGTGCTCGATCGAACCACCCAGAGCGGCGGGGCCGCTGCCCCGATGGGAACCACCGTGTCGGGCTCGATCGTCGACGGGAGGCCAACCGAGATGACCGTCGACGCCGCGCTCGCTCCATCCGAGGAGAGCCGTCGCGCCACCATGACCCCCGTCATCCCGACCACGATGACCGCAACACTCGCGAGGACCCATCGCGCCGCCACCGACGTCAATAGCCCAGTCGATCTTCCCCCTTCTCCCAACCCCGGCTCCTCCGCCGCCCCGGGAACCGATGAAGCGTTCGGCGTCGTCCCGGCCCCTCGGGTGTCGGTGGAGATGGTCCGGTTCGATGGTGCGTGCCAGTCCTCGCCCGATCGGCGGAGCGCCGCCGCGAGTCGGTGAGTTTCGGAGGATTCTTCCCCATCGCGACGCCCCCGGGACGCGGGCTCAGCAGTCGGGCTTAATTCACCTACCGAAGCCCGCGATCCCGACGTTCCCTTCGGCGTCTCCTTCGAGGATTCCGTCGCCGGGCGTCCCCTGGCAGCGGCGAGTTTCTCCTGGAGGCTCAGGGCTTTCCCAACCGCGGCCGGACCGGGAGCGGCGGGTACCGGAGGAGACCCGGCGGCATCCGCTTCGGGACGATCGAGGTCCGCCTCTGCCCGCGATTCTCCGGGGGCGGATACAGGAGAAGGACCGGCGATACCCTCGGCCTGACTCGCTTCCGCCGGCCGGTTACGCGCCGCGGCGAGCTTCTCCTTGACCGACAACGGCCGTCCCGGCGAGGGCGGTTGTCCCTCGTTGCCCGATGGGGACTTCGGCGGTGTCCTGTCCTGGCTCGGGCTCGCGTCGGCCGGCCGGTTGCGGGCCGCGGCGAGCTTCTCCTGCAACGTCATCGGACGGTTCGCGGCGGGGGTCTGAGTGGCCGCTTCCGGCTCGGGGACGGAGGGTTCGGGTTCAACGGGTGCTCCCGGAGCCGTCGCGGCCGGTCCCGGCCGAACCGGATCGTCCTGGGAAGTGGGCGCGGAGGTGTCATCGCTCGACGCTTGATCGGGACGTGCCGGCCCCGCGGCGCGGACGGCTGCAAGGATCTCCTGGACATTCGGGCGATTGGCCATGCGGAAACGTCCCGTGCTTCAAGACTCACGCGGCAAGATCGAGGCTCAAGGAAGACCACCACTCGGATCGAGTGTCCCCGTCGCCACGGTCGGTCCGAGCGTGACGCGGCGGTCGGCGATCGCCGGGGCATCAAGGCGGTGGGGGGGGACTCACGAGGAGGGATACGGACCGAGCCTGCTCCGGCGACCGGCGCGATGATCTTCGGTGAAAAGCGTAACACCCCCTCGATCGCAACGCAATCGAGGCCGACGACTCGGCAAGTGTCCGTCGCGATCGCTCGCCCCCGTCGGGACGGGGGGGAGAAGGGGCCTAGGTGAAATCGAAAAGTTCCAGATCTCTCGAAATCTCGTGCAGTCGATCGGTCAAATAACGCCGGATCTCCTCGCGCGTCTTGAGCTGCAGGACCTGATGAGCGAACCGTTCCGCCTGGGGCGTGGACACCGACGAGAGTAAGGCCTTGATGGTCGGCACGAACGCCGGACTCATGCTGAACCGTCTCAGCCCCAACCCGAGCAGCACGAGAACCGACCTCGGCTGACCGGCCATCTCGCCGCAGAGCGTGGCGGGGGTCCCCGTGCGTCGGCAGGCTTCGAAAATCATGCGAAGCATGCGGAGGACGGCCGGGCTGAGGGGGTCGCACATGTGAGCAACCTTGGGATTATCCCGATCGGCCGCGACCAGATACTGGATCAGGTCATTGGAACCGATCGAGATGAAATCCGTCTCCTGCAGCAGCGCGTCGATGCACATCGCGGCGGCGGGCACCTCGATCATCACCCCGGTCTTCACGTCCTCTCCGAACGGGATCCCGGCCCGCTTCAGATTCCGGCGGGCCTCATCGACCAGCCGGTTGACGTGCCTGAGTTCTTCCAGGGTCGTGATCATCGGGAAGAGGATGCTCACCTTCCCGTGCCGGGCCGCCCGGAGGATCGCCCGGATCTGCACCTCGAAGAACTTCGGATGCTCGAACGAGAGCCGGATCGATCGCCAGCCCATGAACGGGTTCGCCTCGTGCTGGCGGCCGAGATACGGGACCGTCTTGTCACCCCCCAGGTCGAGGGTCCGGATCGTGGCCGTGCGATCAGGGGCCGCCTCGATCACGCGGCGGTAATTCTCGTACTGCTCGTCCTCGTCCGGCACGTCCGGGTGAGTCAGGAACAGGTACTCGGTCCGATAGAGCCCGACCCCCGAGGCCCCGACCGCCGAGGCCGTGGTGGCATCGGCCACCGTGTTCACATTGGCCAGCAGCTCGATCAGGGTCCCGTCCGACAGGCAGGCCGGCTGGTCGCGATTGATGACCAGCCGATCCTTCAGCTCGAAGAAATCGCGCTGCATCTTGCGATACGCGGCCAGGGTCTCCGGGTCGGGCCGGAGTACCACGATCCCGTCGCGCCCATCGACGACGATCGGATCCCCGGTCCTGGCCTGCCCGATGATGCCGGCGGCGCCGGAGACGGCGGGAATGCCCCGGCTCCGGGACAAAATCGCGGCATGGCTCGTCCCGCCCCCGACCTCCGTCACGATCCCATGGATGGGCATCTCTCCGAGGCTGATCGCCTGGCTCGGCAAGATCTCGTGGGTGACCAGGACGATCGGCTCCTCGTGGCCGAGCAGGTCGATGGCGGCGGTCGTGTTCGCGCTCACGTTCAGGTGCGTGGTGATCCTCGCGAACACGTCGCGCAGGTCCGTCATGCGCTCCTGGAAAAGCTCCTGGCCACTCCGGGCGAAGATCGAGGCATATTCCTTGAGCACCGATTGCAAGGCCGACGACGCCGTCAACCGGGCGCCGCGGATCCCTTCGTGGACCTTGGCGACCAGCGAGGGATCGCGGACCATCTGGCAATGCGACCGGAAGATGTCGGCCTCGTCGCTGCCGAGTTGCTGGGCGACCTTGGCGACCATCCCTTCCAGCTCTTCCGACGCCTTCTTCAGGGCCTCGTCGAAGCGGGCAAGCTCGTCGGGGATGCAGGATTCGTCAGCCAGTCGCTGCTCCTCGGATTGCCCCATCGGGCCTTCCAGGCAGTACGCGACGCCGACCACGACGCCCGGGCTGACCGCAATTCCTTTGTACATCAGATCACCGACGAGCATGCCAGGCGATTCCGATCAGTGGCCATCCGGTCAGAGGGCTCCCGACGACCGGGCCTCCCCCCGAGGCGGACGCGCATGGAATCGCAATGCCTCCATTGTGTCGGAAAAACGTCAGTGGGGCGAGTCTTCGTCGATCGAAATCGCGTCGCGCGCCGGATTCCTCGTCCCGGGCGATTCCAGGAGGTCGTGCGGATCTCCCGTGCTCGGAGGCCGCCCGAACCGCCCGATCGCCGTCAATACCAGCGCGATCCCCGCATACGCCCCGGCCCAGTGATACGGCGTCTGCATCCGAGAGGCCTCGTACCGGTCCTGTTCCCTCATCGCGTCGATCGCCCGATTCGGGAGCATCACCCGCTCGGCCACCAGGGGGGAGTGGATGACCCCGAACAGCGACAGGACCCCCGCGATCAGGAAGGTCAACGACGCCGACCGGAGCCGTCCGTCGATCAGCCGGGCCAGCGCCGTCGCCCAGAGCAGGCTCGTCAGGATGAACCCCCCCGCGAGCATCGACACGGTGCCGATCATCTGCCGGGTCGATTCCTTCAGGGAACCGAAGCCGACGCCGGCCCCCGCGAGGCTCGGGTCGAACAGGACGTCCTTGAGCAACAGGTTGACCAGATACGCCAGCGCCGGGACGACCGCCAATGCCAGTGCCGGGTAATGCCGCTTCGGGGTCGCGATGAACGACTGGGCCGTGATCTCCAGGCCGATGAAGATCAGGATCGGCGCCACCACCACCTCCGGGAGCAGCTGGAAGATCCAGACGAAATACCCGAGCATCCCGGCCCCGCCGATGAACAACGCCGTGGCAAGCGTGTAGGCCGCTCGGCCTCCCATGGCTTTATAGGCCGGATGGCCGATATACGGCGTGGTCTGGATCACCCCCCCGAATCCGCCGGCCAGCAGGGTCGCAAGCCCCTCGACGAAGATGATCTGCCCGGTCGGGTAGTCGTCTCCCGCGGCGGCGGCGCTCTCGGTGCAGTCGATCCCGCCGACGACCGTCGCCAACGCAAGCGGCAGGGCGATGGCCAGGAAGTTCAGGGCCTCGGCCCAGTTCGATTGGAACCAGGCCCACCAGGCTCCCATGGGCAGGGGCAATCCGGCGGCGATCGCCGGGTAGGTCTCCTCCGACCCTCCCAGCGGCGTCGGGAGGCCGAAGAGGCCCTCCGCCCCTCTCATCCCGTAGTAGACGACACAGCCGACGAGGACCGCCCCCAGCGCCCCCGGAACATTGCCCGGCAATTGCCAGCGGGCCGTCAAGGAGACCAGGATCACGGCCATCGCCACCAGGCCCGGGATCGGGTCGCCCAGGATCTTCAAGAGCGGCAGGAAGCTGATCACCACCAACGCGATCGCCATCAGCGAGCCGAGCAAGCCGGCCCTCGGCACGACCCTCCGGATCCAGCCGCTCATCGGCGCGCAGAGGGATTTGAACAACCCCGAGGCCAGGAGCATGCTGATCCCGATGAACCAGGCATGTCCCGCCGCCTCGTCCGGCTCCATCCCCCGATCGCGAGCCATGAGGAACGCCGGGCCGACGATCAACAGGCTCGTCCCGAAGATGCTCGGCGTGTCCAGCCCCAGCGGCATCGCCGTCACGTCCGATCGGCCCGTCCGGCGGGCCAGCCGGAAGGCCATCGCCGTGAAGACCAGGTCGCCGACCAGCACGCCCAGCGCCGTGCCGGGGATCATCCGGGTCAAGACGAATTCGGTCGGGAAGCCGAACACCCCCACGAGGAGCGAGGTGGTGATGATCAGGCCACTGATGTTATCCAGCATCAGGCCGAAGAACGCATTCACGTCTCCTCGAGTCGCCCACGCGTACCTCCGGCCCGATCGACTCGGCGTGCTGGCATCGTCCACAGGGGGCGGTCTCCGTTGACCTTCGAGAATCCGGGCGATCGCGAAACGATGGGTTCGTTGTTCAGTCAGGGCGAGGCCTGGGCGGCTTCCCCTCGCAAAATCCACGCCTCGTTCAACCGAGCATGGACGATGGTCGAGCCCTCGGGCCGTCGCCCGTGGGTATAGCTCACGTGAATCGAACCATCGCGGGCCTGCAAGATCGTCGGGTAATGAAACGCCTGGATCTCATCCGGGTCGACGGCGAGATGGCGTCGATGCGGCCAGGTTTCCCCTTCGTCGTCCGAGAGGGCGATGGCGAGCGAGTGGCGTCCCTTCACCGTGTCGTTGGAGACCAGCGCCCAGCGTCCGCTCTCGAGCCGAATCGCATCGACGCTCGTGCCGGGGTTGGGGATGTCGGATCGTTCGACCGGCGACCAGGTTTCGCCGTCGTCGAGCGATCGGCTCACGCAGACCGATTCCCCAGGCCCGTTGTTCCTCATGTAGGCGACGATGCCCCCGTCGTCGCGACGGACCAGGGCCGGCTGGATGTTCCCGTAGCCGATGAGCGGGGCGCTGAAGTGCCACGATCGGCCCTCGTCGTCACTGATGGCGATGATCGAGGCCGAGAACGTATCCGTGTAGAGCGGCAGCAGCCATCGCCCGCTCGGCAGCACCAGGGGACGCACCCGGGGCATCCACCCGAGCCGCTGATACAGCTCGTCGTCGGCCCGCTGGTTCATCAAGGTCACCAGCTCGGGCTTGACCCGGAGCCCGAGGTCCTCGACCCGGGCCATCGCCGCCCGATAGGCGTCCCCAAAGCCGGTCGGGGTGACATGCAGGACCCCGCCTCGCGACCACGAGGGAGGCCCTTCCCCTTCGCTCCGATCGCTCACATGGTACTTCAGCAAGGCCCCTTCCCAGCGATGATCGAGGATCGTCGGGTAAAAGAGCCAGAGCGAACCGTTCGGGGGCACGAACGTCACGGGGTTGCAATCGGGGTAATCCGGCGTGTCGGCCATGACGAATCGATCTTGCCACGCGGAGGCCCCCACCGGCTTCCGGGCGCCGAAGATCTGGACGTCGTCCGCCGTCCGCTCCCCCGAACCTCGATACCAGGTCACCAGCAGGCTGCCGTCGGCGCACTCGACGATGCAGGAGGAATGGTTGTGGATCGGCTCCGGAGGGAACACCTCCTGGAGCTCCAGGAACGGTTCCTCCGCCCGGGTCGTCGAGGCCAGCCCTCCCGCGCAGGCCAGGGTCAGGGCCAGGTTCAGCAAGCAGCAAGATCGATTCATGGCACGGTGCGTCTCGCTCGGTGTTGAGTTTCGACCGGCGATTCGTGCCAGTGTCGGCATCGTTCACTTCCCGGCCGGTTCGTAGCGACGGTCGTTGACGGTGCCGACGAGGATCCGCATCGGGTTCGGGACCGATCCCCCTCGACCATCGAGGGCCTGGTTGCTCCCGGTCGTGATGACCAGCTCTCCGGGATCCAGCGAAGGAAGCTGACCGACCGTCAGGGCAACCCGATCACCCCCGGGCCCGGGCGCCGCCGCCTCGGTCCACTCAAATGTATTACCCAAGACCGAGCCCGTGAGATAGACCCGACCCCTGTTCGATTTTTGTTGGGGCCCATGGTAGACGGCCACCAAGCCCCCCCGGCCCGAGTCGGTCACCCGGTTCGACTCGACCACCAGATCGAACTGCGGCGTATGCGACCAGGCATAATGAAACGGCGCATTCGTCGCATACGCCGACAGTCGGAACGCGTTCCCGCCCCCCAGCAAGCGGTTGCCGACCAGCCGGGTCCCGTAGTGGTTCCCGGTCAGCACGACCGGATGACCCTCGGAGCTCCCCCGACAATCGATGGTGTTCCCTTCGATCGACGTCCCGACGAATCCCGGAGTCACCGCGACGTCGTAGGACCCGGTCGGGAGCGGCCGATCGACCAGCATCACATGCCGGTCGAGGATCTGCTCGATCACCGCCCAGCGTCCGGCGTCGGGACCGGAAAGGACCGCCACCACTTCGCCGACTTCGGGATGCCTCCCCTGCGGCTCCGGTATCGCCACGACCCGGCCGTCGTCGGACACCCCCGCGTGCTTGCCTTCGAACCGAATCTGGTACGACTCGGTCAGCAGGATTTCCGGAGCGTTCGGGTGCGGACGCTCGTCGTCATCCATCGGGCCGACGCCGACCGCCGAGTTGTCTCGGACCGTCACCCCGTGCCCCCGATCCACCAGGACGACGAAGCGGTACAGCTTCCCGGCCCCCGGCTCCGGCCGAACCTCGTTCTCGACGATCGCGACGTCCTGGATCTCCCGGCCGGAGAGGAATGATCCGGCGAACGTCCCCGGCTGGGTTCCCCTGTGCCGGTTCTCCGCCACCCGCCAGGGGCCGTTGAAGATCATGATCGGCCCACCTTTGAGGGTGCAGCCCTCGATCACTCCCGAGTCCGTGTCGAGGAACCTCAGGCAATTCGGCGCCTCTTCCCAGTCGCTCCCGGCCACCGGGGCTTCCAGATCAAGCCCGGTCACCCCCACGTGGACCGGCCCACCCGGTCGTTTCCCGAGGTTCGGCACGCCCAGGATCGCTGCCCCCCAGGCCGCCCGGCGATCCCACCGCACCGGGCCTTCGAAGCGGACCTTCAGTCCCGAGATCGTCGTCCGGCCGGGTGCCCGAATGGCGATCGCCTCGGCCCAGGGGTCGTCATTCGGGGGCTGGCGAAACCGCAATTCAGCCCCAGGCTCCGCGACCAGCGCCGTCGGCTCCAGCAGTTCGAGCGGTCGATCCAGCTCGTAAATCCCCTGCGCCAGGCGGATCGTCCCCCCCCGGGCCGCCAGTGCCGCCAGGTCATCTCCCGGTCGAACCCGAGTCTCCCGGGCCTTCGGTGGCGCAAATCGCCTGACCGGATCGCACGCCTGCCCCGAAACGCGAAACACCGACGACCGGCCTTCGCCGTCGACCAGCCGGAGACTCATCCCCGAGCCGTCGAGATCGCGATACGGGACGAACGACACCAGGAACGAACCCGGCCGCGACCCCGGTTCGACCTCGAGTCGTCTCCGGCGATCGCCCACGAACGGCGAGCCGGCCAATCCACCCCCTCCCGAGGCCTCGAAGACCCAGGACCCTCGCACGCCATCACTCAGGATGGCCGTTCGCAGTTGACGGACGTCCGATTGATCGACCGCGATCGTCACGGCCCCCGGCCCGAGCGGCCCGCGGTCGTCCTGCCCGACCCATCGCACTCGGCCTGATCCCGCGGCCAATGTCGGCAGAGGGGATCGCCCAACGGCCCGATCCAGGGGGGCCGCCCCGGCCACCAGGACGACCCGATCGCGCGTGCCATTGCTATACGACAGGTCGATCCGGAGGCGTCTCCCTTCGAGGCCCGGCGAAGGACTGAGGTACACCTTGCCTCGCGTCCGGTCCTCCTCGGATCGGATCAACAAGGCGTCGTGGTGCCCTTCCGGATTGGGCCCGTACGCCCAGGACGGCCCTCGTTCGGCGAGCACCGTCAGTTCCCTCACGTCTGCGTCCGGGGCAAGACGGGCCAGTTCGATCGCGGCGTCCTCGAACCCGTCGGGCCCGACGGCGGGACCGGGACTCACCCGGTCCGATCCATCCGGCCCGACCCATCGGGCCGCGAGCTGGACCTCCGGCATCCGCGCGGCCAGGTCGGCACGCCCGCCCTGGACGCTCCTCGATAAGCGCTGCCCTCCCTCCAGTTCCACCTCGATGTCGAACCTGCGCCCTGTCTCGTCCTGGCTCGGCTCCACGGAAACCAGCGCTCGCGGCGACCCCGGTTCCCGGTGCACGTCGGCCGCCCAGTGCCCCCCGCTGTCCGGGTAGACCCAGATGTCTCGGCCGTACCCGCGAAGCGTCACCTTTTCGATGGCCCGGTTCGTCGGCAGGCCGTTCAGCTCGAACACCATGTCCTGGACCCCGTTGGGTCCAGCGGTGCCCGATCGCGAGACGCGATCGCTTCCCACCTGCCCCAGCCATCGCAGGGTCGGCTGAGCGTCCTGGCTCCGGCCCTGGGCCGACGTCGCAATCGTCACCGCAACCAGGACGAGCCATCGTCGAGTGAGAGTCTGCACCGATCGCCTCCTGCCCAATCTGCCGGGTGCAAGCCGATCCGCGATCCGTCACCGACGCCGCAATCCAACGCGAGCCCGGTCGAGGAGCCTACGGGAAGCCTTTTCTTCACACAAGCGCAAACAAAAACGCCGAGCGTTCCCCGGTCATGAACCAGGGCGCTCGGCGTGCATCACATGAAAAAAGTTGCACCGGTAGGAATCGAACCTACGACCTCCAGGTTATGAGCCTGGCGAGCTAACCGCTGCTCCACGGTGCAAGGATGATCCTATCAGAGTCCCCCCGGATTGCAAGACGCTGGCACCATTTCCCCCGGAAACTCCCCGTTTTTTTCCACTGACGTGGCATTCGTGCTCATCAGTTCGGCCCTCGATCCCCCGCCGTCGATCGGGACTCCGCCGGCTTGTTCAGCAGCACCACGTCGGGGCCGATGACCTCCAACCGCGCCGACCAGTGCCGGGCCAGCCAGACGAACGTCCGCTCCGCGAAGAAGGCGACATGCGTCGGGTCGTCCTTGTAGTGCCAGGTGCTGAAGGCCTGCCGGCCCCAGACGCGCTTGGTCATGATCCCCAGCCATCCGCCGGGCTTCAGCACCTGCCAGAGCCGTTCCAGATCGGTCCGGAGCGCCCGCAAATGTTCGACGACCTCGCTCGCGGTGATGAAGTCGTACGAGTGCTGCCAGGCCTCGGAGTCGGGCGCATAGATCGGGTCATAGATCCGGGTCGGGAACCCAGCCTCTCGCAACATGATCGAGAGGGCCGGCCCCGGCCCGCTGCCGAAATCGAGACCCGAGGCCCCCGGTGCAAGGCGCCGCATCATCGGCACCGCCAGGCGGCTCAGGAAACGCCGATAGCCCTCGTCGGCCGGGTCGTTCCGGTGAAGATCGTAGTATGCCTTCTCGTCTTCGCCGGACAGGAACGCATCCGCGGGCACGTGAACCAGCCCGCAGTCTTCGCAGGAGACATAGTGCCGGAGTCGATCCCGATGATAGGCGACCAGCACACTCCCGAGGCAGAGCGGACAGACGTGCTCGTGCTCATGCTCGTGACGGAAATGCGTCATCACGCTCGCCATCGACCCGATGGTGCCCGCAGGTCAGCCCTGCCGTCGCGAACGGTTCATCCATCCATAAAAAAACGCCAACCGCAAGGGTTGGCGTTTTCTCGGAATTGCATCGACCTCTGTCTCGAAATTGCGGCGGTAGGAATCGAACCTACGACCTCCAGGTTATGAGCCTGGCGAGCTAACCGCTGCTCCACGCCGCAAGAGGATTGTAACAAACCGGGCTCCAGAGTCAAACGAATCATCTCGAATTGACGCTGAAGCCCGTTCATTTCGCGGCGGACGCGGGCAAATGGTGCTCGGGTTGATCGTTCGCTCGATTGATCGGCGAGAATCCTAACGCTCCACGTTCTGCGTCATCGAGGGGGACGACCTCGCCGCATGGGGCGCCTTGATCGCCTTCGAGGACACCGCACCCGTCTTGCCGAGATCCCCCTCCACCTCCGCGGCGTGCCGGGTCTCATAATGCAAGACCGTCGCCGTCCCCACGAACAGGACCACCCCGGACCAGAAGAACATGCCGTAGAACAACGCGAGCTTGTGGCCGGTCCCGTTGGCGAACAGGCCTCCCACCTCGCTCGACGTCGTCAGCATGAGCAAGGACGAGAGGACGAGGCACCCGCCGACCATCGACCTCAGCAGGCGGGGCAGCGGATAGGCCCAGAGCCGGAAGATCAGGTACGTGTACGGCAGGAGGACCGTCACATAATGATGTTTCCAGCTTCGCTCGGAGACGATCAGCATCGTCAGGACGACCAGGCTGAACTCCCCGAGGAATCGGATGTTGTCCCGCCGCGTCGTGCTGGTCCGACAGAGCATCGCCAGCAGCCCGACCATGCCGATCGAGAGGGCCTTGATGGCGTAGACCACCAGATCCGGATTGAGCGAGAAGAAGTTCAGCCCCGAGTAGAGCGGGACGTATCGCCCGTCCCCCGACGCGTCCTGCTCGGTGAAATACCGCATGATCACACCGGCCATCGACTGGTTGATCTCGTGGTCCCCCACCTCATGCTCGACCACGAACGGCCGCAGCATCCGGTGCCACCACATCTGCAGGCATTCCCCGTTGAACTCGGGGCCGAGGATCGCGCTCGGGACGATCAGCAGGAACACGCCGAGCCCCAGGAACGTGGCCCCCACCACCCGCCACGATCGCTTGTAGAGGAAGTACGGGACGAACAGGGCCGGCGTCACCTTGTAGGCGATCGAGAGGGCCAGCGAGAGCCCGGCCAGCACGTCATACCCCTTGCGCCACGCATAGAGCGCCGCGACGATCAGGAACAGGATCACCAGATTGTTGTTCCCGTGGTGCAGGTCGCTGAGGATCGGCCGGAAACTCAGCAAGATCACCAGGAACAGGGCCCACCCCGGGATGCGCCTCGTGTCGCCCGAGGTCCGGGCCATCCTCAGGCAGAAGACGATCGAGAGGACCGTCAGCCCCGCCTTGAGATAATACCAGACCATCGAGGCCGCCAGCGGGGGCATGCTCGTCAACGGGTACAGGGTCAGCGGGAAGATCGGAGGATTCGGGAACATGTATTTGTCCCAAATGTTCACTCCGTCTTGCAACTGTTCGACCTGGTGCAGCCATCGGATGATGGCACTCCGCTCCTCGGCCGCCTTCAGGGAATAGATCCCCGATGCGACCAGGAACGTCACGGCCAACGAGATCCAGACGACGGACCTGACCCTTCGAGAGGAGTCGGGGAGGGTTTCCCCCGAAGTTGGCTCGGGCGGCACGGCAGACTCCTTCCTTGGAGGGGGCCTCGGGCGTCAAACAGCCCGATCCGTCGGGCGTCGATGGTTCCGGTGGCTCGGGCAACGATCAAGGGAACGCGTCCCATTCGATGGTCAGCGCCCCCTCGGGTCGAACCACTCCGATGAACGGCACGGGATCGCCCGGCTCCTCGACCTCACGAAGCAACCCCGGAGGATCGCTCCGGAGTCCTGGGACGGAGTGATACCGCAGCACGATCATCCCGTCAACGTCAACGGCGATCGGCTCGACCTCGAGCCGGCCGGCCTCGGCCACCACCCGGGCCTCGCCGCGGATGGCATCCCCCTCGAACCCCCGGACCTTCGCCACCAGCCAGGTCCCCAGATCCTCGACAATCTCGATCAGGTCCGGATTCGACCGGCAGAACTCCTGCGCGGCGGGCGACCAGCAGACGATCCCCTCCGGCCCATAGAGGCGACCGAATCGCTCGAACTCCGCCCGCCCCCAGGTCTCCAGGCCGCACAGCTTCCCCATGCCGAACTGCGAGAAGTTCTCCCGGACCGGGACATTCAGGAACGGCCCGCCGATGACCTCGACCCGTGCCAGGCTCGGCAGCAATCCCCCGTATCGATGGCCGCCGAAGGGGTCGGTCAGGTCGCCCCGCTGCTCGCCTCCCTCCTCGTAGAACAGGCGGTCTCCCGGCTCGAAGTGGGTGCGGACCTGATCCAGCAGCCAGTTCAGTTCCGGCGTCGGACGGCTCGACAGGAACGGCTCCTTCCCCGACGGACCAAACCAGCGGACCTTGGGGAGATCCCCCCCGTTCCAGACAAGCTCCGGCACCGGTTCGCGGCCCGTCCGGTACCCGATCGTCTGGATCATCGAGGGCAGGAACACCCGGACGCCGACCAGAACGACCGCCGCCAGGAACCAACGATCGAGCCGCACCGACGTCCGGCTCAGTTGTCGTCGCACGGCCGACCACCCCAGGCCGCTCGCCACGGCCGCGGCCGAGTAAACCGCATAGGTGTTCCGCCCCGGCTGAAGAAAGTTGAACGCAGGAAACCAGCCCGCGAAGTATCCCCAAAACAGACCCGCGGCGAGAAAGGTTCCCAACCCGATCGCCTGGAGCGGACACCGCTTCCGCAACGCCACCAGGCCGAGCATCGCCCCGCCGATCAAAATGATCTGGATCGGCGGCTGCGTCGGCACGTCCAACCCGAACACCTGCGCAATGCGACTGAAGACCGGCTCCGGATGCGAGAAGAAATCCGCCCCGTCGGGATCGCGCGTCCCCCGGAGCACGATCCCCGGGAGCCACCAGAACGCATTCATCGCCAGGACCGCGACGGGAATGACCAGCAGGCCCAGATGCCTCCCGACCGGGAACCGTTCGCCCGCCCTCCGGCCGCGCACGACCGCCGCGCCATAGGCCGCCAGCACCGCCGGGCCCACGGTCTGCGCCGCCAGCGGATGCACGAAGATCAAGATCCCCGATCCGACCGCCGCCAGGACCCAGCGCAGGACGCCTCCCGCCCGCAGGAACCCGACGATGAGCGCCAACGCCACCAATCCCAGCGGGACCACCAGCAGGAATGCCAGCATCCCGAACCCGGCGTACTCCAGCGGGAAATCGGTCCAGAGGTAGAGCAAGAATGCGAGCGTCCCCGCCACGACCGCGTCGAATCCCCCTCCCACGAGTCGGATCGCCAGGGCGATGAGCCAGGGGAGGAGGACCATGATCCCCAGCACCAAAAGCTTGTAAGCCCTGGCCGGTCGGTCCCGGCCGAACACGGCAATGACCACGTCGATCATCGTGCCGGACGGGTCGGAGACGATACTCTTGGCGTACCCCGACATGAAGTAAGGGTCGTAGCCGGCCGTCGTACCGTTCTGAACGAAATACGATCGGGTCACCAATGCATTGTGGTAATGCATCGGGTGGTCATGCCACGCCAACGGCCATCGACTGGCAACTTCCGACCACCCTCCCATGCAGGCCAGGCACAGCAGCGCATGGGACACCATCATCCCGACGAAGACGACCATGCGCAGGAACCGCCCCCAACGCGTCACCGATCGAGCGTGAGGCGGGTCATGGGGAGGAGCGAGCGGATGCTCCCCCTCCGCAAAGTGTTGCTCGGGGCCTCCGACGGGGACCGAGGGGGATCGATCGTCGGCGGGATGCTCGGCCAGCGGATAACCATCCATTGCGAGTGTCTTCGAGGGCGATCGATCGTCGGGAGTCGAGACGTGCACGCAAGCACGAGAGAGGAATGGCAGGGAAAAGGGTCGTGAACCAATGCGGCCCGCAGGATTCGAACCTGCAACCAAGGGATTCGAGGGCCCCCGCGTTTCCACGAGGCTCGGACTATCTCATCCTCCCCGCCGACCGATCCATTGATCTTGAGATCTGAGACACGATCGGAGAGGGAGGCCGGGCGCTCATCGGCGGGGATTATTGTTGGGACTCACCCCGCTAGTCTCTGAACCGTCCTGGCCACCAGTGCCCGACCAGGCTTGGCTGCGGATTACCCTGCCGTGCCGTCCCGATCGCTCGGCGATTCTTCACGGTTTAGGCTTCCCGCAATTCACCCGGTTCGCAGCCGGATGTTACCACCCGGTGCCACCATTCGGATTGATGAGTCCCCTGCTCTGCCGTTGAGCTAGGGCCGCTTCTGCACAGACCATCATGGCAACGGGCCGGATCACTTTGCAAGGTGATTCGGCCCGGGGCATTCTGGTATTCAGGTTCTCTGGCAGGCAATGGGCCGAACCGAGTCCGAGCAGGCGAGAGCGAGTCCAGCGGCCTGACCCGGACACACACACACACGCCGGTCGATTCCCGGGGGCCTGCCGACGTTACTTGGCGACCCCCACGGCGGCCTTCGGCTGCGAGACATGGGACCGCACCGGATGCGGCTCGTCGGAGGAGAGGACGCCCGACCCGCTGGCCACCGAAGGCTTGACCTTCGCCAGCTTGATCGAGTGCGCCAGGCCCACCCACGACATCAGCTTGACGGCCATGTAGGTCATGTCGACCTCCCACCACCGCAGGCCATGCCGGGCCGACGTCTGGAAGGCGTGGTGATTGTTGTGCCAACCCTCGCCGTAGGTCAACAGCGCGACCCACCAGAGGTTCGTCGAGGAATCGCGCGTGTCGTGCGATCGGTAGCCCCAGACGTGCGTGGCCGAGTTCACCAGCCAGGTCGTGTGCAGGACCAGGACCGACCGGACGAAGAAGCCCCAGACGAGGAACGGCATCCCGCCAACCGCGAACAGCAAGACCGCCAGGCCGATCGGGAAAATCAGGTGCCACCGGTCGAGCCAAACGTGCACCGGGTCTCGAATCAGGTCCGGCGCCCAGCGGGCGTGATAAGCCGGCGTGTGCTCCGAGGTGATGTCCGGGGTCATCCACCAGAACATGTGGGCCCAGCCGAATCCGCCGTGCAACGGGCTGTGGACGTCGTGCTCATCGTCCGAGTGCGCGTGGTGCTTGCGGTGATCGGCCACCCAGTGAATCGCCCCCCCCTCGGAGGCGGTGCAGCCGATCGCGGTCAAGACGTATTCGAACCACTTCGGACGGACCGCGAAGCTCCGGTGAGTCAGGAGCCGGTGGTACGTCATGCAGATCCCGATGCCACCGGAGAGCCAGTGCAGGAAAAGACAGACCGCCACCGCCTTCCAGCTGAAAAATCGGGGGAAAAACGCCAGCAACGCCCCCGCATGCAAGGCTGCGATCCAGACCAGAGGGGGCCAGGCGATTCTCGTCGCCCGGGACTTGGGCTGTGCCAAGGTCTCCATCGTCATGAGGTTCCTTTGACTGCCGTTTCGGGATCGTGGAGGGTCGGCTGCGCTCGCTAATCCGCGATGACTGAGCAACCTGGATCGAGCCCGGGGGCGGGAAACTTACGGAGATTCGGGGAAGGTACCGTCCAGCTCAGTGGACATCAAGCGCCCAGGTTCTCGCTCCGCGGAAGATTTTTTTCGGAGCAAGATCGGGAGAATCGGCCCCATCGCCGGCCAATTGGGACCCTATCATGGCGAATTGTCAAGACTCGGGATAGAGCAGATTCGACGCTCGTCGATCGCGGAACGCGTCCTCATCCTGCTTCCATCGCCTGCTCAGCCCCTCAAACCAGGCTTCCAGATCCAGGGCGTCGTCCCGGGCCGCCTGCTCGATTGCGATCCGCTCCTCGGACGATCCGAACAACAGGTCGATCGCGATCGGGGCCTCGATGAACTCGTAAGGCTCCGTCCGCCAGGCAAACCGCCCCGGGTCCGCCTGTACGGCCTTCATCAGCATCAGCACGTAGGTCCGGAGCGCCGAAAATGCCCGCGGATCGACCACATGCGGCTGGACGCCGAAGCAGGTCGTGCCGGCGTGCTTGTGGAAGACCGGCCGGAAGATGTTCGGTCGCAGGCAGACCCCCGGCTCGTCGTCCAGCACCTCGGCCATCTCGTGCGACGCCGAATCCAGCCAGGGTGCTCCCCAGTTCTCGAACGGTCGCGTCGTTCCCCGCCCCTCCGACAGGTTCGTCCCCTCAATCAGGCAGCCCCCCGGATAGACCAGGGCCGTCTCATACGTCGGCATGTTCGGCGAGGGAGGGACCCACGGCAGGCCCGTCTCGGGCCAGAAACACCCCCGCGTCCAGCCCTCGCAGGTCATGACCTCAAGATCGAGGTCGAGCTGCCGCTCCAATCGAAAGAGCCTGGCCAGCTCTCCGACCGTCATCCCGTGGCGGATCGGCACGGGATACGCGCCGACAAAGCTCTCGAACCCCTTTTGAATCGACGGCCCCTCCACCGCCAGTCCCCCCAGCGGGTTCGGCCGATCGAGGACCAGGAACGAGCATCCCACGCTCGCGGCCGTCTCCATCGCGTAGAACATCGTCGCGGCGAAGGTGTAATACCGAGCGCCCACATCCTGCAGGTCGAAGATCAGGCAATCGAGGCCGTCGAGGTCCTCTGCCCGCGGTTTGAGCGTCTCGGGGGTCGCCCCATAGAGGCTCACGACCGGCAAGCCGGTCCGGGAATCCGTCTCCGAACCGGCTCCCACCATGTCCTGCAACTCGCCCCGGAGTCCGTGCTCCGGGCCGAAGAGCCGGACCAGCTCGACGCCCGGGGCGGCGTGCAACAGGTCGATCCCGTGGCGGAGCCGCCGATCGACCGTGCTCTGGTTCGCGATCAGCCCGACCGTCCTCCCCTTCAATCGGGCGAAACGCTCCTCCACCAACCGGTCGAGACCCGTCGCCACTCGCGGTTCGAACCCGATCATCCCAATCCCCTCCTCGCCAGGATCACCGCCCCCAGCACCGGCTCGGCCACCGTCCCCAGGGGGCCGAGCCGACTCCCCAGCCCGTCCTTCACCAACCCTCGAAGCCGCCCCGCCCCCAGCAGGAACCCCCCTGCCATCGCCAGCGGAGGAGGACCACCCCCCTCCTCCCCGTCCCAACCGATCCCCCGACGAACCGCCTCGACCAGCGCCACCAGTTCCCCTGCCGCAGGCCTGAGGATCAATTCCTCGACCTCCCGGTCCTGCTCGGCCGCCTCGACCACCCGGCGCGCCAGCCCGGCAATCCGCGCCCGATCCCAGCCCGGGCCGTACAGCTGCGTCACGATCTCGCGAGGGGTCGGCGCCCCCAGCTCTCGGCAGAGCGTCTCGGTGAGCCGATCCGGCTCCGGCGGCGTCGATCGACCATCAAACCGCCTGGCGACCAACCTCAACCCGGCCAACGCCACCGCGTAGGCGCTCCCTTCATCGCCGATCAACGGTCCCCAGCCTCCCGACCGGCCAGTCCGACCCGTTCGGGAGCGACCGACCGCGATCGAGCCGGTCCCGGCGATGAGCGCAATGCCGAATCCCTCGGGCGTCCCTGCCGCCAGGACAAGATCGCCGTCGTTCGCGGGGATCAACCGGTTCGCCCAGCCCTCCTCCTCGCACCAGCGTGCCAGCAAGGCCCGCTCATCGGGACGATCGAACCCCGCCAGGCCCAGGCAGGCGACCTCGATCGGGGCTCCACCGGCCCCCGCCTCGGCCCTCGCCTCCGCGATCGCCTCGCCGAGCGCCGCCCGCGCCCGATCCGGCCCGATCGCCTTGGCATTCGACGGCCCCGCCGCCCCCCTCCCCAGGATCGTCCCCTCACCCTCGGCCAGCCAGGCGACCGTCGAGGTCCCTCCCCCGTCGACTCCCAGGACCAAGGGGGGCCGGCTCATGATGACTTCCCGCGAGTGGCCGCCTCGATGGCACCCCGGACCTGCCCTCCGGCGCCATCGAGCGCACGGCGGGCGGCCTCCGCGTCCACGCCGGCAATCGCCATCACGAGCGCCGCCTTCAGATGGCCGCCGGTCTGTTCGAGCAGTTCCCCCGCCCGGTCGTCGTCCACCTCGCCCAGTTCCCGGAGGATCCGCCGCGTCCGAATCCGCAGCTTCTGGTTCGTCGGCTGCAGGTCGATCATCCGGTTGCCGAACGTCTTGCCGATCAAGACCATCGCCCCGGTCGTCAGGGTGTTGAGCACCAGCTTCGTCGCGGTCCCCGACTTCAACCGGGTCGATCCGGCGATGATCTCCGGGCCCACCAGCAGGGCGATTTCGATGTCGACGCGATCGCCCAGCAGGCTCGGCCGGTTGCAGGCGATGCCGACGGTCGTCGCCCCGACTTCCCGGGCGCGATCGACCACCCCCAGTACATACGGGGTCCTCCCCGACGACGCGATGCCGACCACCACGTCCTGCGCCGACACTCCCAGCGCGTCCAGATCCGCCGCCCCTCGCTCCGGGTCGTCTTCCGCCCCTTCCACCGCGCGGGTCAACGCCGTCGGGCCGCCGGCGATCAGGCCCACCACCATCTCCGGGGGCGTGCTGAACGTCGGCGGGCACTCCGAGGCGTCGAGCACCCCGAGCCGGCCCGAGGTCCCGGCCCCGGCATAGACCAGGCGTCCCCCCCGGCGGAACCGGTCGGCGATCAGCTCGACGGCCCGGGCGATCGCCCGCTCCTCCGCCCGGACGGCGGCGATGACCTTCGCGTCCTCCTCGTTCATCACGCGAACGATGCCGAGTGCATCGAGCGTGTCGATCCGCTCCGATGCCGGATTCCGAGACTCCGTCAGCAAATGGTCTTCGAGGGGCATGATCCGTCCCGATCTTCCTTTTGGTTGCGTCGATCGTTGATGCCGCGCAATCGCCCGCGGCCGATCACATCCTACCGGATCATGCCCGGGTCCGGATTCCCCCCGACGCCCGGAATCAACCTTCGCCCTGCTCTCGGACGTTGAATTCCAGCTTCCAGCGCCCGGGCGATCGCGTCCCCTCGCACCAGAGTTCCAGCGTGCCCACCTCGGTCACGATGCTGTGCAAGGTCACCGGCACGACGTCCCCCTCCTCCCCTTCCTGATCGCCGAGCGCCATCACCAGCGGGGTCAGCTCGACCAGCTCGTCCGACGACCAGCGATCCAGGACCGTCCCGATCGCGTCGTCGCGCCGAACGGTCGAACCGAGGAAGCGGAATTCGGCCGATTCCCCCACCACCAGGCCCAGTTCCGAGCCGGGTACGTCCGCCTCGGTCCCCTCCTCCATCCCCATCGGCACGACGCAGAGCGCCTTGATCGGCGCCGGGATCCCCGGGACCGCCGGGGCCGAGGTCTCGATGCCGACGTAGTACGATCGCGGCACACCCCCTCGAATCCGGATCCCCTTGCCCCGCCGCACCATCCCGTAGTAGGCCGCCCCTCGCGCCACGGCCAGGTCCGGCTCCTCGGCGGCGAGGACCGTGATCGGCTCCCCTCCCCAGTCCGACAGCGTTTCCGAGATCCGGTCCCGCAAGCCCGCCCCTTGGAACACGCCCCCGTTGAACAAGACGGCCGAAGGCCGGGCGATCGACTCGGCCGAAGCGGTCGCCTGCCCTTGCCGGCTCAGGAAGCGGGCCAGGTGCCGGGTGATGGCCGGGTCGGCGGCGTACGGCAGGCCGATCTCCGTCAGGCCGATCCGCCGCCCCCGGGCGGGCTGGTCCGTCGCCTCGCACTTCGGGAAGAATCCGTCGAGCAGGACCGTCTGGAGCGTCTCCCGCGTCAACTCCGCCTTCAAGGCCCCGCCGATGACCTTCGACCCCCGGCCGAGCACCGAGACCGTCACCGCGCCGAGATCCGGCTTCGAAAGGAGCGTCTCTTTCGCGTTCCGGCAGGCGTAGGTCAACCCGACCCGCTGGGTCGGATCGAGCTTCTCCATGCCCCCCGGCAGGGTCGCCGCGACCGCGTGCGCCAGGGCCAGGTCCATGTTGTCGCCGCCGAGGAGGATGTGCTCCCCGACCGCGAGCCGGTTGAGGACCAGGTCCCCCTCCTGCTCCGCCACACCGATCAGGGTGAAGTCGGTCGTCCCCCCGCCGACGTCGCAGACGAGGATCAAGTCCCCCACCGTCACCCGCTTCCGCCACCCGTCGCCGAGGCCGGACAACCAGGCGTAGAAGGCCGCTTGCGGTTCCTCCAGCAAGGTCACCTGTTCCAGCCCGACGTTCTTCGCCGCCTCGACCGTCAGCTCTCGGGCCACCGCGTCGAACGACGCGGGGACCGTCAGATAGATCTCCTGCTTCTCCAGGCAGTCCCCCGCCGACTTCCCCGCGATCTGCGCATTCCAGGCATCGCGCAGGTAGCCGAGATAGGCGCTCGATGCCTCGACCGGCGAGACCTTCGGGACCTCCTCCGGGGCGTTCCAGGGCAGCAGCGCCGTCTCGCGATTGACCCCTTCGTAGCAGAGCCAGCTCTTGGCCGAACCGACCAACCGCCCCGGCACCTTCGAACCATGCTCGCGGGCGAGCACGCCGACCACCCGATCCGGCTTCTTCGACCAGGGCAGGTCGGTCGACCCGGTCGGGAAATCCTTCTCCGAAGGCAGGTACAGGAACGACGGCAACACCGGGCGTTCCGCGACGTCATTGACCGCCACCAGTTGCGGGATCGCCAGCGACCGGACCGGGGCCGTCCGGTCGTCGGCCGACTCCGAAGAATCAACATACGCCAGGGCGCTATTGGTGGTTCCCAGGTCGATGCCGACGACGTATCGGGACATGGAGATCGTTCCAGGCGAGCTCGGGGGACCGGGCGGCTCGATCGGCCCGGTCGACTCGTGACCTCAACAGGGCGTTTACACTTCGATTTCTGCGGGCGCAAGCACGGTTGATTCATCCCGGGCCGCGGGGATGTTCGGCAGCCGGGCGGCCGTCACCCGCCAGCCGTGGTGCTTCAACGTCCCCTGGTACGGCGGGTTCCCCGAGACGTTGCCGAGCAGCCGGATCGCGGCCGGGTCGAACTCGGCATCGACCGACAACGAGTCCCCTTCCTCCCTGGCCAGCACCGGCTGGATGTCCAGGTACTCGGCCAGCGCCTTGCGGCAGCCGCGATGGATGTCGCGCACGGCCGCGCCGATCTGATCGTCCGGGAAGCCTTCCAGATCTTCCTGGAGGAAGTCGATCAGGCGGCCGTCGCGCTGCAGCAGGGCGAGGATGCGGAGATCGGGGCCCGCGGCCGTCGGCGGCTCCAACGCGAGCGCGACCCGATCGGCCCGCTCCCGATCGGTGAGCACGTCCCAGAAGGCCCGAAACGATAGCAAGAAGCGATTCAAACCGCGTCCTCCCGCAGACTCAAACCAGGGCGATCCCGGTCGGCGCGATCGGCGCACCTGCCCGCCGCGCCGACTCCGTTTCCATCGGTCGTCCCGTTCAGTCTAGCGGCCTCGCCCCCTCAAGGGAACGGCTCGACGAGTCGGATCGGAACAGGCTCATCCGCGAGGCGCGGTCGGTCAGGGGGCCCGATTGCGCGACCTTCATCTCCTCGCGTGTCGAATCGGTGATCGCGACATCCACCCCCGGGGCCTGCACGCGGAGGCCCGGCTCGGGCCGGGGCGTCGAGGCCTTCGGGAAGAGGGGCTTGCCGGCGTTCTTCTCGAAGAATCCGGGGCGTTTCTGGCCCTGGGCGCATCCGGCCAGCACCAGCGCCATCCCCATCAATGCCACCGCCGCGGTCTTCGGGAGCACCCCCCGCCCTCGGCGGCGGACGCTCGGCCATCCGTTGCTCATCGGACCGACTCCTTCCGGGAGATCGAGAACACGAGACAGGCATCGAGCACCCTGGTACTCATCGAGAGATGCCGTAATCTGACGGATTCACCACCGTCGGTCTCAAATAGACCCAAGTCTATCACGCGAATCGGCGCCCGGGGGGTCAATCTCCCGGGGTTACGGCGGGGGGGCGTGCTCACCATCATCCCCTTCGGTCGAATGCGACGGACCGTTGGGATCGGCGCCTCGGTCCGATCCGGGATGCTCCGTCCAGCCGGACGCCGGGCCCGGCTTCGGGCCTCCGGGGGATGAAGTCCGCCGAGCCGGATCGCCGAACCTCTGGGCTAGACACCAGGCTCTGCCGCCTCGGGTGCCGCGATCGCGTCGCGGGCCCGAGTGGTTCGGATCGAAGGTGTACCGCGAGGGCGGCCATCGATCGGTCGAAGCGGCAGTCAAGGAGGGGTTCTTCCATGAATCGAGATTCCCGTCAGCAGATCAATCGCCCTCGTACCCACCGGGCCAAGGCCCGCGTGGGGCTCGAATCGCTGGAAACGCGCCAGCTGCTCTCGGGTGGGGGTGGACAGCTCAACCCGGACCTGATTCCCAGTCTCCTCTACAATCGCTCCACGACGAACTTCCCCGTCGTGGCCCGGCCTCACCCGATCGGGGACAGCCCGGAGCTCCAGACGCTCCTCGACAACGACGGCAAGGTCCTGATCGGACAGTTGCCCAACGGTGACCAGTTCTCGATCACCGTCACCGGCCCGGGCGTGGCCATCGTCACCGACGTCACCCCGAACGACGGCCTGCTCAACTCCGAGATCGACACGATCCAGCTCGTCGGCACCGACCTGCACCGGACCCGTGTCACCGGCCAGGTCAAGAGTTCCGACCGCGTCATCACCGACGGCCTGGTCGGCTTCAATCGCCTGATCGCCCCCGACGGCGTCGCGTCGATCGACCTCAACGGCTTCGTCCTCCGCGAGACGAGCCAGGCACCGACCGGGCCCCCGCGCATCGCCCTGCTCGGCGGGGTCAAGTCCCTCGCCTTCCACGCGATCGAGGCCTCCGTCAATCCCGAGGCCGACCAGCCGGTCGACGTGATCATCGGCGACCCGAGCACCCCCCTGCGGGTCCGGCCCAACATCCAGATCGGCCACATCTTCAACACGGCCTTCGATCCGGCGGTCGGGCCGATCAACAACGTGCCGCAGACCGACCCCACGGTCCGCCTGATCGTCAACGGCGACATCCAGAGCCTGGAACTCGGCTCGGTCACGGCCAACGTCGTCCCGGCCGACATCAACGCCATCCTCTCGCCCGTCGCCTACACCGGCCGCACGAACGTCGAGGCGCGCGGGGTCGAAGGGATGAAGGTCGTCGGCTCGGCCCGCAACCTCGTCCTCGCCCGGGGCGATCAGCCCTTCACCGACCGCTTCAGCGGCCTCGACCGGGTCGGCCACGCCTACTTCGGCGGCCCCGCCGACGCCGTGGCGATCGACGCCACCGCCGGCCGGATCGGCCAGTTGAAGTTCCTCCGCGGCCTCGGCAATCCGGCGAACACCACGCCCTCGCTGCTCGAGGCCGGCAACCCGATCGGCAAGCGCGGCTACCCGGCCTCGGGCCTCGCCGGCGGGGTGATCGCCGCCCGGGAAATCGGCTCGTCCTCCTTCGGCCCGGCCAACCTCGTCCGCCAGGTCCCCCCCGACCCGCGGACGATCCAGGTCAACGGACCCGGCACCATCAACTACGTCACCCGGCCCGGCTTCGCCCAGACGAACGTGACGATGGCCGCCAACCGCTCGATCGGCGACACGACGATCGTCGGCGATTCGCTCAACACGCTGGTCGCCGCCGGATTCGACTACCTCTCCTTCCGCCAGGGCCTGGATCCGATCCGGCAGCCGAGCCGCATCGGCTTCTACCAGCAGCGGGGCGACCTGGTCGACACGGTCATCGCCTCCTCGTACCGGCCGACCAACGGCGTCTACGGCACCCCGACCGATCAGGCGGGCAACGGCACCATCGCCGGCCGGTTCACGGGGAACCTCTACCGCATCACCGGCGACGAGGCCTTCGCGCCCCCGACCGGGCCCACCCGAGTCCAGGGAGCGGGCTTCTTCGCCCGCCGCCTGATCGGCGACCTGCCCTCCCTCGGCGGCCCCCAGGCCCCTGGGCCCCGGCGGGTCGATTCCATCCTGAGTCGGCTCTGAGAGCCCTCGGCGATCCGAGCCGAGCCGACGTGAGTCATCGCTCAGGCTTCGCCTCGGATCGCCCTCAACACGCAAAGGCCGCGGAGGACCACGTGGAGTCCTTCGCGGCCTTTCGTGTTCGCGATCGGCGCGTCCGGTTGGGGGCGGGACGCGGGACGGTCCGATCCCCCTCGGCCGATCAGTACCGCAGCAGCGCCGTCCCCCAGGCCAGGCCGGCGCCGAAGCCGGAGAGCAGCAGCAAATCGCCCGCCTGAATCTGGTCGTCGCGTCGCAGCTCGTCGAAGGCGATCGGGATCGACCCGCCCGAGGTGTTCCCGTACTTCTCGAGATTCTTGAACACCTTCTCGCGGCGGAATCCGAGCACGTCGCTGGCCGCGTGGATGATCCGGATGTTCGCCTGGTGCGGGATGAACCACCGGACGTCGTCGATCGTCTGCCCGGCGTGCTCCAGGACCGCGCTCGACGAGTCGGCCAGCATCCGCACGGCCCACTTGAAGACGGCCCGGCCATCCATCGTCAGGTAATGCAGCCCCTGCGTCAGCGCCTCGGCCGAGGGGGGCAATCGGCTCCCGCAGGCCGGCCGGTTCAGCAGATCGCCCCCCGACCCGTCCGAGCCGAGCTGGTAGGAGAGGAACCCCTGCTCCGGCTCCCCCGGGCCGAGCAGGACCGCCCCGGCCCCGTCCCCGAACAGCGGATAGCTCTTCTGGTCGCCCGGGTTGATGACCCGACTGTTGCAGTCCGCCCCGATCGCCAGCGCGCGCTTGCTCGTGCCGGCGGCCACGAACTGAGCGGCCGTCAGCATCGCGTACATGAATCCGGCGCAGGCGGCCTGGAGGTCGAAGGCCGGGCACCGCAGCTTCATCCGGTCCTGGATCAGGCAACCGGTCGAGGGGAAGGCCATGTCCGGGGTCATCGTGCCGACGACCAGCAGGTCGACCTCGCCCGGGTCGCACCCCGCGTCGGCCAGGCAGCGCTCGGCCGCGGCGATGCCGAGATCACTGGTGGCCTGGTGGGGCGGGGCGAACCGGCGCTCGTGGATGCCGGTGCGGTTGACGATCCAGTCGGGATCGAACCCCATCAGCTCGCACAGGTCGTGATTGGTCACGACCCGCTCCGGGACATACCGACCGCTCCCCAGGATTTGCACCCCGCGCAGCGAACGGATGGGGGCGTCGGTCTGCGATTGGCCTGTGCTCATGGGCGACGGCGTCGATCGGTATGATTCGGGAGGGGGGATGCGAGACGAGGTCAACCGTCTCGCCTTGCGGCTCGATTCGCTTCGGCCGGGGCACGCGGTCCGCCGCGATTCCCGTCCCGACACGCGCGGCGCGGCTCCACGACTTGGGCCACGCGGCGGCGATCGGATCCAGGGCTCGTCGGGAGGTCATGAAGCAGAACGAAGGGGATCGAAAGCGTACTGGCTCCAGACGACCGGGAAGTGGATCGACTATACTCAACCTCGCCGAACCTGACCATACCAAAGCGTAACCGCCGATGCCCGACCACCTGATCCGCCTCCGAGGCCCCTGGGAACTGCGATTCTCGGCCGATTCCCCGTCCGACGCCCGCCACGCGACCCGGATCGGCCTGCCGGCCGACGCGATCCCCGAGGACCCGCTCCCGATCACCCTCTCCCGACGCTTCGGCCGGCCGATTCGCGTCTCGCGGACGCAACCGTGCCGGCTTCGCTGCGCGTCCGTCCCGGGGTTGCTCGCGATTCGCCTCAACGGCGACCCCCTGTTCGAGCGACCTCCCGAGGCGGCCCTCGCGACCGATCCGATCGAGCTGGCGATCCCCGGGGCCCTCCGCGATCGCAACCTCATCGAGTTCACCGTCCTCGGCCTCGCGGCGCGTCTCGCCTCCCCGAACACCCCCTGGGGCTCGGTTGTCCTGGTTTTTCCCGAGACCGATGAATCGCCTTCGTGTTGACGAACCCGATCGCCCCGCGCGATGATGGCGGTTTCCGCCCCGCGCCGCCGCGGCCGTCCCCCGGGCCGCCTCCTCGGTTGCAACCATTAGGACCCATGCACGTCGAGCACCCATCGCTGGCACCTCGTTACTGGCTCTGCACCGCAGGGTTCTGGATCGCGGGCGCGGCCCTCGGCCTGCTCTGCCTCAGCGCCGCCCTGATGCTCTGGATCCTGCTGACCTGGGATCAGCGCCTGCTCGTGCTCCTCAGGCAACCCTGGTTCACCTGGACGGTCGAGCTGCCGATCACCGCCGGGGCCTTGCTCGGCTCGTACCTGCTCTGGGGCCGCTGGACCGACGCGCACTGGCAGCGCCGGGCCGGCCTGCTGGTGATCCTCAACCTGTTCGACTCGATCCACTGGGGCATCTCCCAGGCCGGCATGATGGGCCTCCCGGTCGGGGCGATGGGGCACGACTGGCTGCTGTACAACTCGGTCCTGATCTTCGGCTGGATCGAGTTCTACCTCTTCGCCAGCCTCGCGGCCGAGGTCGCCTCGCACCTCGGCATGAAGGCCGCGGCCGACGCCGGCCGGACCGCCCGCCAGTTCTCGATGGTCGGCCTGATCGTCTCCCTGATCTACTTCGTCACCCAGACCCGATGGGGAGCCGGCTGGCCCCTGATCGCCGGCCCCCGGCCCAATCTGGCCGAGGCCCTGATGTACCTCGGCGTGACCTTCCTCCGGGTGATTGCCGCGCTCCAGGTCGCGACCCTCTGCGTGATGGCCGGCATCGCCTGCCGGCGGACCGCCCGGGCGCTGGTGGCCGAGGAGGCCGAACAGCTCGAATCCGCGACCTACGACCCCTCCGGCCCCCCCGATCTCGATCGAGGCGGCTTCCCCGACGATCGCGACGCCTGGTGATCGGCCTCCTCCCGGTTTCCTGCTTGATCGCCCCGGACCGGCGTTTACCATAGACTCATCGGCGGCGTGCGTGTGAGCGACTGCCCGGAGGAATCGCCCCCGTGAGATGAACGGGGATCGGTCCTCTCCTGAAGGATGACGTCCGAGGGGGTTCCTGATGACGACGACGACACCGGCCCCCCCCCACCTCGCCTATTTCGAACGCCTCGTGCAGCTCGATCGGCCCGGCGCCATGACCCTGGTCGAGCGCTTCCTGGCCGATCGCGGGGGCGACGTGGCGAGCCTCTACGACGAGGTCCTCGTCCCCGCCCTCATCCACACCGGCCAGGAGTGGCAGGAAGACCGGATCAGCGTCGCCCACGAGCACTACATCAGCGAGGTCACGCGCGACCTGATCCTTCGCCATGGCCCCCGCCTCTGGGCCCGCTCCGACGCCGTGAACGGCACCGCGGTCGCCTGCTGCGCCCCCCGAGAACGGCACGTCCTGGGCCTGATGATGGCCTCCGACATCCTCCGGGCGGCCGGCCTCGAGGTCCACCTGCTCGGCGAGGGGGCCCCCTCGGAATCGATCCGGGACTTCGTCGCCGAGTTCCGGGCCAACGTGCTCGCCCTCTCCGTCTCCTTGCCCGAGCACCTCGACGAGGCCGCCTGGCTCATCGAGCAGAGCCGGGCCGTCAGCCCCTCGCTGCTCGTCATCGCCGGAGGGCGGGCCCTCTCCATGCTCGACGACCCCCGCACCCGGATCGGCGCCGACTTCGTCGCCTGCGACCTCCGGGCCTTGCACCGGGAGCTCCCCAACCTGCTCCGCGATCGGTTCGGATCGTCCTCCTGATCGTCGGCATCGCGCGGATCCTCCCGACCCGATCACACGCCCGATGCCCCCGATCCGCCCGCGGCCCGCCCGGCGTGATAGGCTTCCGACAGCTTCCCTCGCGATGGCCCCGAGACGCCTCGTGGTCATCGATGACGCCGACCTCCCCGCCCTCCTCCCGGCGGGGATCGGGACCGCGATGCACCTCAAGAGCCGAGAGACAGCCCCCATGCCCCGAAGCGGCATCCCCGTCGATCAACTGCTCACCGGCGACTGCGTCGAGTCGATGGCCTCGCTGCCCGACGCGAGCGTCTCCCTGGCGTTCGCCGACCCCCCCTTCAACATCGGCTACGAGTACGACATCTACCAGGACGCCCGCAAGGCCGACGAGTACCTCGACTGGTCGCTCCAGTGGGGCCGCCAGGTCGTCCGGCTCCTGAAGCCGACCGGCACCTTCTGGCTCGCCATCGGCGACGAGTTCGCCGCCGAGCTGAAGGTCCTCTTCCACCGCGAGCTGAAGCTCCACCTCCGCAGCTGGGTCATCTGGTACTACACCTTCGGGGTCCACTGCGCCCGGAAGTTCGCCCGCAGCCACGCCCACCTGTTCTATTTCGTGAAGGACCCCCGCCAGTTCACCTTCCACGACGACGCCGTCCGCGTCCCCTCGGCCCGCCAGCTGATCTACGCCGACCGCCGCGCCAACCCGAAAGGCCGGCTGCCCGACGACACCTGGATCCTCCGCCCCCAGGACGTCCCCGAAGGCTTCCAGCCCGCCTCCGACACCTGGTACGTCCCCCGCGTCTGCGGCACCTTCAAGGAACGCGCCGGCTGGCACGGCTGCCAGATGCCCGAGCAGATCCTCGGCCGGATCGTCCGCGCCTGCTCCTCCGAGGGCGACCTGGTGCTCGACCCCTTCGCCGGCAGCGGCACCACCCTGGCCGCGGCCCGCAAGCTCGGGCGCCGCTACCTCGGTTTCGAGCTCTCCCCCGAGTACGCCGCCCGCGCCGAGGCCCGCCTCGCCGGCATCCAGCCGGGCGATCCCCTCGAAGGCAGCGAGGAACCTTTCGTCACCCGAAAGCGCGTCCGAGTGCCCGCCGACGGCCGCTGATTTGGACGGTTTGGGCCGCTCGATGCCGATTTCGGGGATTTTTCTCGGTCCTTTTCCCTGATTTTGTGACTGGACCCTATCTTTCTTTCGATGATTAAAGGGAGCGGCGATCCTCGCGAGCCTCCTGCGCCCCGGCACGAGCCTCGCCTCGTCGGACGGGCACCTGCCCCTCTTCCTGGACGATCCCGCGACGCCGCGCGATCGTCCCGACGAGCTTCCCCGCCCATCGTTCGCACGCCCAGGTTCGGCACCTTTCTTGTGATTGGAACGATCATCATGGCTCGCACTCCAAAGCCCCAGCGTGACCCGTCCGACGGCGACCCCCGACCCCGGAAGCCTCGCCGCTCCCCCCGGGCCCGGCAGAAGACGGACCTCACCATCTTCCTCCACTACCCGCTCGGGTCGATGAACGACGGCGATTTCCAGGCGCTCTGTCACCAGATCCGCGCCCTGCTCGCCCCCCGGACCGACCTGGAAGAGCGCGGCATCGACATCATCCTCTGGACCTTCGAGCGGGTCCGACGCGCCTGCACCGCCCTCGACCAGGGCGTCCCCGGCGCCGATCAGTACCTCAAGGCCATGCTCACCTCGTTCCGAGAGCGGCAGAAGACCTTCGACCTGCTCCGCAAGATCATCGACTCCGACCCGGAGAACACCTCCCTGGCGTCGATCCTCGTCCCCGAGGCCCCGCCCAGGCCCGCGAACTCCATTTCCCCCGCCCCGCAGCCCCCCCCAACCCCCGAACCCGCTCCCGAGCCCGAACCCGAGCCGGCCCTCCCGCCCCAGGCCGCGACCGACGCGGACGACGACGACGAGATCGACGAGATCGAGGCCGCCGCGCGCGACTGGCGCTCCCGGATCGCCATGGTCCCCTCGTTCGACCCCCGATGGCCGGCCCTCGACCAGTTCAACCTCCGGGTCGACGACATCCTCACCATGCGCGACCACGGCGTCCCCGAGGACGAGATCCTCGAACGCCACCCCGGCCTGACCTACACCGACCTGGCCTGTTGCTACTCGTGCGAGGCCGACGGCTACCGGGGCCCCCTCGAACCCCCCTACCCCGACGACATCACCCTCGTCGAGGACGACCCCGAGGCCGACTGACCCGCCCCCTCCGGCGGCGAGATCCCCGGAGATCTCGCCCATCTCGGCGGCGAACCTTGCCGGTGGGCCGGTCTTCCGGCTAGAATCAGGCGATTTTCGGGCCGCGGCCCCTCGATCGAGCGGGATCGAAGCGAGGGGCCGCGGCCCGACGCGCGCCGCCCGTCCGTCCGTCCCCACGCCGCGTCCCTCCCGAAGCGAATCGAAGCGAGTCACCGCCCGTGCCCAAGCGCAAGGACATCGAGAAGATCCTCATCATCGGCGCCGGCCCGATCGTCATCGGCCAGGCTTGCGAGTTCGACTACTCCGGCTCCCAGGCCTGCAAGGCCCTCCGCGAGGAGGGCTACACGGTCATCCTGGCCAACTCCAACCCGGCCACGATCATGACCGACCCCGGCATGGCCGACCGGACCTACATCGAGCCGATCGTCCCCGAGGTCGTCGAACGGATCATCGCCAAGGAGCGGCCCGACGCCGTCCTCCCCACCCTCGGCGGCCAGACTGGCCTGAACGTCGGCCTCGCCCTGGCCGAGTCCGGCGCCCTCGATCGCCTCGGCTGCCACCTCATCGGCGCCGACGCCGACGCCATCCGCAAGGCCGAGGACCGCGAGCTGTTCAAGCAGTGCATGGACGAGATCGGCCTCGAATCGGCCCGATCCGGCGTCGCCCACTCCCTCGACGAGGCCCGCGCCATCCGAGACGAGGTCGGCCTCCCCTGCGTCCTCCGCCCCAGCTTCACCCTCGGCGGCTCCGGCGGCGGTATTGCCTTTAACAAGGACGAATTCGACCGCATGGTCACCTATGCGCTCGAACTCAGCCCCGTCCACACCGTCCTGATCGAGGAGAGCATCCTCGGTTGGAAGGAATACGAGATGGAGGTCATGCGAGACTGCGCCGACAACGCCGTCATCGTCTGCTCCATCGAGAACTTCGACCCGATGGGCGTCCACACCGGCGACTCGATCACCGTCGCCCCCGCCCAGACCCTCACCGACAAGGAATACCAGCGGATGCGCGACGCCTCGATCGCCATCCTCCGCAAGATCGGCGTCGAGACCGGCGGCTCGAACGTCCAGTTCGCCATCAATCCCAAAGATGGCCGGATGATCGTTATCGAGATGAACCCCCGCGTCAGCCGCTCCAGCGCCCTGGCGTCGAAGGCCACCGGGTTCCCGATCGCCAAGATCGCCGCGAAGCTCGCCGTCGGCTACCGGCTCGACGAGATCCGCAACGACATCACCCGAGAGACCCCCGCCTGCTTCGAGCCGACGATCGACTACGTCGTCACCAAGATCCCCCGCTGGGCCTTCGAGAAGTTCCCCGACGCCGACCCTGTCCTCACCACGCAGATGAAGTCCGTCGGCGAGGTTATGGCCATCGGCCGGACCTTCAAGGAGTCGCTCCAGAAGGCCCTCCGCGGCCTCGAAGTCGGCCGCTTCGGCCTCGGCTGCGACCCGAAGGACCGCTGGTACTCGGGCGACCGCCCCTCCGAGGACGACATCACCGCCAAGCTCGCCACCCCGAACTCCGAGCGCATCTGGTCGATCCGCGATGCCCTGCTCTCCGGCATGTCGATCGACCGCATCCACGCCCTGACCCAGATCGACCCCTGGTTCCTCCAGAACCTCGCCGAGCTCGTCGAGATCGAGGGGAAGCTCCGCGCCGCCGGCTCGCTCGACGCGGCCTCGGATGAGTTGATCCGCGAGGCCAAGCGTTCCGGCTTCTCCGACAAGCAGCTCGGCCACCTCTGGAACGCCTCGGAGGTCGAGGTCCGCCGCGACCGCAAAAGCCGCGGCATCGACGCCGTCTTCAAGCTCGTCGACACCTGCGCCGCCGAGTTCGAGGCGTACACCCCCTATTACTACTCCACCTACGAGGACGAGGACGAGTCCCGCATCGGCGACAAGCCCCGCGTCATGATCCTCGGCGGCGGCCCGAACCGGATCGGCCAGGGGATCGAGTTCGACTACTGCTGCTGCCAGGCCGCCTTCGCGCTGCGCGACGACGGCTTCGAGGTGGTCATGGTCAACTCGAACCCCGAGACCGTCAGCACCGACTACGACACCTCCGACCGCCTCTTCTTCGAACCCCTCACGGTCGAGGACGTGCTCAACATCGTCGACCGCGTCCGGCCGACCGGCGTCATCGTCCAGTTCGGCGGGCAGACCCCCTTGAACCTCGCCAAGGCCCTCGAAGCCGCCGGCGTGCCGATCATCGGCACCAGCCCCGACCGCATCGACGAGGCCGAGGACCGCGACCGCTTCCGCGCCGTCATCGAGCGCCTGGGCCTCCGCCAGCCCCCCAACGACACCGCCACCAGCGAGGACCAGGCCCGCCGGATCGCGGCCCTCATCGGCTACCCGGTCGTCGTCCGCCCCAGCTTCGTCCTCGGCGGCCGGGCCATGGAGATCGTCTACGACGAGGCGAGCCTCGACCGCTACATGGCCCACGCCGTCGAGGCCAGCCCCGACCACCCCGTCCTCATCGACAAGTTCCTCGAAGACGCCACCGAGGTCGACGTCGACGCCATCTGCGACGGCGAGCGTACCATCGTCGGCGGCGTGATGGAGCACATCGAAGAGGCTGGGATTCACTCCGGCGACTCCGCCTGCGCCATCCCCCCCTACAGCCTCCCCGCCGAGGTCGTCGCCGAGCTGAAGCGGCAGACCTACGCCCTGGCCGAGGCCCTCGAGGTCCGCGGCCTCATGAACATCCAGTTCGCCGTCAAGGACGGCGAGGTCTACGTCCTCGAGGTCAACCCCCGCGCCAGCCGCACGGTCCCGTTCGTCTCGAAGGCCACCGGCCTGAACCTCGCCCAGGCCGCCGCCCGCGTCATGGTCGGCAAGACCCTGGGCGAGCAGGGGATCACCGCCGAGCCGGTCCCCACCTTCGTCTCGGTCAAGGAATCGGTCTTCCCGTTCATCAAGTTCCCGGGCGTCGACATCGTCCTCGGCCCCGAGATGCGATCGACCGGCGAGGTCATGGGGATCGACCACGACTTCCCCTCCGCCTTCGCCAAGAGCCAGCTCGCCGCCTCGACCCGATTGCCCCGCGAGGGGACCGTCTTCGTCTCCGTCGCCCAGCGCGACCGCCCCGGCGTCGTCCCGATCGCCCGCAAGCTGATCGAACTCGGCTTCGACCTCATGTCCACCCCCGGCACCGGCGGCTTCCTGGCCGAGAACGGCATCCCCGTCACCACCGTCCGCAAGATCCAGGAAGGCCGGCCCAACATCCTCGACCACCTGGCCAACAACGCCATCGCCCTGATCATGAACACCCCCAGCGGCAAGGGTGCCCGCACCGACGAGGGCCGCATCCGCGCCTCCGCCGTCTCCCACGGCGTCCCCTGCATCACCACCCTCGCCGGCGCCCGCGCCGCCGTCGCCGCCCTCGACCGCCTCCGCGGCGACGAACTGGACGTCTACGCGATTCAGGACCTGTTGAACGCGAAGCAATGACCCGTCCCCGGGGGATGGCCCCGCCCCTGATCGCCCACGAGCGGCGGAGGCGTTTGCCATCCAACCGACATCCCGAATCGAGCGGCCGATGGCCACCCATCCTCCTCCCGCCACCATAGACGATCTCCACCGCGTCGAAGGCCGCGCGGAGCTGATCGCCGGCCGCATCCTCCGTTTGCCGATGTTCGGCGCCCTCCCGGCACGCGCCGTCGCGCGGCTCGCGCTGTCCCTCGATCGGCATTGCGAGCGGACGGGCCGCGGCGAGATGCTCACGTCAACGGTGGCCTATGCCGTCTCCCCCCTCCGATCGGGGCGGCGATCATTCTGCGCCGCCGTCTGCTTCCGCGACGGCCCCCCACCGACCGATCCCATGGGCTTCCGCGACGGCCCCCCCACCTTCGCCGTCGAGGTCCGCACCCTGGGCGAATTCGGCCCCGCCGCCGACCGAGCTTACGCCGCGAAGCGCAGCGATTATTTTGAAGCCGGCACCCTCGTCGTCTGGGACGTTCACCCGCTCGCCCAGGTCATCCGTTCCTACCGCCGCGACCGCCCCGCATCCCCGACAGCCTTCACCCTCGGCCAGATCGCCGACGCCGAACCCGCCATCCCCGCCTGGCGTCTGGAAGTCAATTCCATCTTCCCTCCCCGGCCCTAGCGAACCTTCGTTTGTACTGGGAAGGCAGCTCGGCCCGTTTCCGGGGTTCCCTCATGCCTCCTTCCCTCGCCACCTTCCACGAACAGCGTCACCGCCGCTTCGGCCGCTCCAACCCAGAGCGCATGCGCCTGGAACTCTGGGAGTGGATCGTCCGCGAGCGGCTCTACCCCGTCAAGCTTCGCAAGCACTATGGCCTCGACGTTTATCCCGACGACGGCCCCGACTGGTGCGCGGGCGATCTCGGCCAGCCCCGCGTCGAATTGCCCGACGGCCGCATCCTCCGGGTCGCCGGCGAATATGAGGACTATTACGACCCCGACTTCTGCATCTATAACCACGTCATCGTCCAGACCCCCGACGACGCGATCGAAATCTACGGCTACCCCCGCGAGGTCTTCCCGCCGACCGACTTCCACACCGCCACCCTCGTCGATGATCGGCTCATCCTCATCGGCAACCTCGGCTACCCCGACGAACGCCGGCCCTGCATGACTCCCGTCTTCAGCCTCGACCTGAACACCTACCGCATCGACCCCGTCGCCACCCTCGGCGACGCCCCGGGCTGGATCTCCAGCCATTCCGCCACGCTCGACCCCGGCGGATCGGCAATCACCGTCACCGGCGGCCGTGTCTGGCTCGCCCCCCAGCCGCGAGGCATCCTCGAACGCACGGTCAATCTCCTCCGGCGCAATCCGGCACCGCAAGGCATCCTCAAGCGTTCGTTCGATGACTTCCGCCTCGACCTCACCCGCGGCCGCTGGGAGCGCCTGACCGACCGGAGCGATTGGCGTGAATTCGTCATCGAGGTCCCCTGGCGGGTCCGCGTCCCCTTCGACAAAATCTTCGATTCCAACCTCGATGAAACGCTCGTCCCCTCGCGATTCCGCGGGGCGATCGTCCCCCTGCCCGACGAGGAGGGAGTCCTGTCGAGACGCTTCCTGGCCGAGGGCGTTCCCGTCCAGACCTCGTGGGAATGCGACGATGTCCAGATCCTGGTCGAGGGCCCGCTCCCGAATGACGCGCTCGCCCAACTGCTCGAAGATCTCCGACAGAATCTCATCGCGGTCACGGGACTGAACTCCTGGTCCGTGAAGGAACTCCGCTGAACCGCCCCACCCCCGGAGAATCGAGCCGAGCCGATGGATCTGATCCTCGCCAGCACGTCCCCCTACCGCCGCGCCCTGCTCGAACGCCTCGGCCTGCCCTTCCGCTGCCGGGCACCCGGGGTCGATGAAGACCAGTTCAAGGCCGTCGGACTCCCTCCCCGCGAACTGGCCGATCGCCTGGCGATCGCCAAGGCCGACGCCGTCGCCCGCCTCGAACCGGACCCCCGCTCCATCGTCATCGGCTCCGATCAACTCGTCGCCTTCGAGGGCCGGGTGCTGGGCAAACCGGGTTCGGTCGAGCGGGCCGTCGAGCAACTCCTTTCGCTTGCGGGCCGCGAGCACGAGCTGATCACCGCGATGGCCGTCATCCAGGGAACGAACGTCGTCCAGCACACGGACGTCGCTCGCCTTCGCCTGCGTCCCCTGAGCCGGGCAGAGATCGAGCGCTACATCCTGGCCGACCGGCCGATCGACTGCGCCGGCTCCTACAAGCTCGAAGCCCGGGGGGTCGCCCTGTTCGATCGGATCGTCTCCGACGACCACTCCGCCATCACCGGCCTCCCCCTGATCGCCCTGACTACCATCCTCCGAGACCTCGGCGTCAGCATCCCCTGATCCGATCGCCCGATGCTGCACCCCTTTGCGCTGTACGCCGGGATATTCGGTACAAATCCTCCGTTGCACGCTTGTCACCCGGACTGGTGCTCAGTACACTGATGCCGGATGTTCAGTTTGATCCGGATGCGCCGGTGCGCCCGGACCCGCCTCGACCGCTCGACCTGCTTCGCTGGATGCCGCACGGAGGGACAACGATGTCGAGTCTTCTGGCTCCTCGATGGCCGCGGACGACCGCCCCGCACCCGGCCCGATCCGCCCGCCCGTCGCTCCGGGAGGTCTGCCTGCTCGGATCGAGCCGACCCGCAGGGCCGGCGCCCTCCGGCCTTCCTTGCCCGTCGGCCGAGGCCACGGTCCCCCATCTCGGCCGCTTCTATCGCGTGACCGAGGCCCAGGACGCCCGCCCCCGCGACGCCCGGCAATACCTCCATCTGGCCGCGATCGCCCCGGAGCCGCCCCGGACCTGATCCGACTCCCGGTGCATCCCGCTACCCCCCGAGGGGGCAGAGGAGCGCCCGGGCCCCTGAGCCTCGGGCGGTTCGCGCCGGGCGTCGCGCGTTTCCGGCCTTCGAGCCCGACGGATGATCGGAGCGGTTCGGTCATGCCCTTGCCCGTCCAGCATCCCCCACCCCCGCGCACCGACGACCGGCCCCGCCGAGGCGTCCTCGATGCGCCCGCGTTCAAGTCCGTCGAACTCGCCCAGCGCGGCCGGATGATCCTCGACGTGGCGGAGGCCGACCTGGCGGCCTCCGAATCGATCCTCGGCCCCTTCCACGACACCACCTGGTTCTTCCGCCGCGCCCTGGCCGACGCCCGCGACTCCTGGGATCGCCTCCGCGCCCGCTTCGGCCTCCCCGTCCTCGAAGCCGCCCTCGACGAGCCTCCGGCCACCGTCCTGACCCTCGGCCGCTCCGCCACCCCCGATGCCGTCCTCGTCGTCATCGGCGGCACCACCTACGCCCTGCACCGCCAGCCCCCCTCGGCCGACGCCCCCCGCATCTGGCGACTCACCCGCATCCCCCCCTCCGACGACGGCCCCTTCCACGCCTGCCGACTCGCCGACGGCTCGACCCAGTGCGACTGCGCCCACTGGATTTTCGACATCGCCGACCGCTCCGACTCCTTCTGCAAGCACCTCGCCGCGCTCGACGCCCTCGGCTGGCTTTGACCCACCTGAACGAGAACCCTCTCCTCTCCTCTGCGTCTCCGCGACTCTGCGCCCCATCCCCTCCCCACTCTCATCCGCTCCTCCCCCACCACCCTCCTTGCCAAGACGCAGGCCGTTCCCCTAATCTCGACACCATCGGATCGCCCTGCTCGTCGTCCGCTTCGCGACGTCCTGGCGCGATCCCCACCCAGGATCATCACCATGCGCTGGCAAGGCCGACGACAAAGCGACAACATCGAAGACCGCCGCGGTGCCCCCACGCGCGGCCTCGCCATCGGCGGCGGCCTCGGCTCACTTGTGCTCGTCCTCGTCATGATCGCCCTGGGCATCGATCCCCAGGCCTTGCTCCAGCAAGCCCCCCCCGCCCCAGGCCCCGGCCCCGGAGGGGCGCAGCAGGCCCCCGCCGAACGCGAGGACGACCCCCAGGCCGATTTCGTCTCCGTCGTCCTGGCCGACACCGAGGATGTCTGGAACGAGCTGTTCCCCTCCCATTTCGGCCAGCGCTACGCTCCGCCCAAGCTCGTCCTCTTCGAAGGGGCCGTGCAGACCGAAGGTTGCGGCTTCGCCGGCGCGGCGGTCGGGCCGTTCTACTGTCCCCTCGACCAGAAGGCTTATCTCGACCTCGGCTTCTTCGACGAGCTGAGCAACCGCTTCGGTGCTCAGGGTGATTTCGCCCGCGCCTATGTCGTCGCCCACGAGATCGGGCACCACGTCCAGAACCTGCTCGGCATCTCCGACGAGGTCCGCCGCCTCCAGCAATCGGCCCGCACCGAGGAGGAGGCCAACCGCCTCTCCGTCCGCCTCGAACTCCAGGCCGATTTCCTCGCCGGCGTCTGGGCCTATCACGCCGACCGCATGAACCAGATCCTCGAACCCGGCGACCTCGACGAGGCCCTCCGCGCCGCCAACGCCATCGGAGACGACACCCTGCAACGCCAGGGCCAGGGCCGTGTCGTCCCCGACTCGTTCACCCACGGCACCTCCGCCCAGCGCGTCCGATGGTTCCGCCAGGGGTTCCAGACCGGCGACGTCGAACAGATCGACGCCACCTTCTCCACCCCTTACAACCAGCTCTGAGCCCCCCTCCTTCGAGCGTCACCCGACGGCACGGATGCCGTCCCCCTCCCCTCCGACTTGAGCCCGACTCGCCCCGACTCTTCCTCCCCGTCGCTCCGCTCGGTCTCCCCGTCATCGCAGGCAGAAACGCCCCGGTTTGTAGCATTTTCCCTGAACTCGGTTGTAAATCCGTCGAGGTATCCCGCGAGCCTCCTCCGGACCACCCCCTTCGAATCCCGACAATCCGCGCAACCCTGCGCGTAAACCCCGCAATCGCACAACTTTTCGCCATGAATCGGCGTTTGGCGCGGGGCTTGCCTTGTCTCCCCAGCATCTCCAGAGCACACACCTTGACTGATCGCAAGAGCGGGCCAATTCGGCTGTTCTTGCCCCTGCCGCAGACTCCTCACCCGACCGCCGGTTCCGAGGCCGAGCCTGAGCGATCCCCGCGCGGGATGACGCTCCCCGTGCGCCCTCAAGCCGGCCCGAACCCGACCCGATCCAGAGAGATGCCGATCCCATGATCATGACGACCAGAACCCTCGCGGCCGCCCTGATCCTCACGCTCACCGTCGCCGCCTTTCCGTCCTCGTCGATCGCCGCGGAACGCCCCGGCGCCTCCGTCCCGCTCCGAGACGACGCCCTCGGTCACGCCGTCCTCGACATCCTCCCCGACTTCGAACTCCTGAGCGAGCCGGAGCCAGAGTCTCAGCCAGCGCCTTCCGTCTCCATCCCCGCCGACTCCGGTTACGGCGATCCTTACGGCTTCTCCGCCATCATCAATAACTACCGCGCCTCCGCCGGGCTCCCCCCCCTGGCCTACGACCCGAACCTCGCCGCCTGGGCCTCGCAGAACAACGCCGCCCAGTGCTCCCGGGGACTCGGCCATCACATCATGGCCAACTTCTTCCAGAACTGCGGCTACAACCAGGCGTCGGTCCTCGACATCGCCATCAGCTGGATGAACTCCCCCGGGCACGCCCAGAACATGCTCGCCCCCTCGGCCACCCGCTTCGGCATCGCCTACGGACCCGGCCCCTACTGGACCATGAATCTGCAATGAGCCATCGCACCTGACCTGCGATGCCCGATCGACCCGGGCCGGCGACCCCTCCGCCGTCGGCCCGGGTCGGTTCGCGCGCGGATCCGACCCCGAGCCAACGTCGCTTGAACGCCGGTGTCTTCGGATGCTAGACTCGCTGCCGAACCGGCCGCCCGGCCGACACGGAACGACTGCGCGCCGACCGGAGTCTTCAACGCTCCCGATGTCGCCCGATCGACCTCCGATCCCTCAAGACCGTATCCTCTGGTCCTCTTGCTTCTCAGGAGAACGTCCACCATGTCCGTCGCCGCCAGCACCCCGAGCAAACTCGGCGCCACTGTCCTGCTCGGCCGGGGCCTCACGCCCGGCAAGCTCCGGGGTCTGCAACGCATCAGCAACCCCAACGGCACGCTGACGATGGTTGCCTTCGACCAGAACAGCTCCATGATCGACCTCGCCAAGAAGGGCCTGAAGGCCAAGGGCGAGGACCGCGACCCGACCTACGAGGAGATCGTCGAGGCCAAGCTCGACATGGTCCGCCACATGGCCCCGAAGGCCTCCGGCATCCTCATCGACGCCTACTACGGCGCCTGGCCGGCCATCGCCACCGGCGCCGTGCCCCCCGACCGCGGCCTGATCGTCCGTGTCGAGAAGTCCGGCGGACCGAAGAACAAGCGCGGCGGCCCGCTCGGCTCGATCGAGCCCGGCCTCTCGGTCGAGAAGATCAAGCTCATGGGCGTCGACGTCGTCAAGCTGCTCGCCCCCTTCGAGCCGACCGAGCTCGACAGCGGCCAGCACCAGTTCGACTTCATCCAGAAGATCTACGAGGACTGCCGCAAGTTCGACATCCTCCTGCTGCTCGAGCCGGTCGCCTTCCCCCTCGACGGCGAGAAGAAGACCGACGTCAGCTTCCTCAACCGCAAGGCCGAGACCGTCATCGAGTCCGCCCGCCAGCTCTCCCGCTGGTGCGACGTCTACAAGGCCGAGTTCCCCGGCACCCTCGGCCACGAGTCCGAGGAGCAGCTCCGCGACAACCTGCTCGCCCTCTCCGAGTGCAGCCAGACCCCCTGGGTCCTCCTCTCGGCCGGCGTCGACTACGCCGACTACGTCACCCAGGTCAAGATGGCCATGGACTGCGGCGCCTCGGGCATCCTCGGCGGCCGGGCCTTCTGGAAGGAATACTTCCAGGAAGACGGCGCCGACGCCCGCGCCCGCTTCGCCGCCGAGACCGGCGCCCAGCGCGTCGCCGAGGTCGATGCCATCGTCCGCGAGAGCGGCTCCCCCTGGTTCGCCAAGTACGGCCTGACCCAGGACGACTTCCTCAACATCCGGGCCGCCGAGGGCTGGCACTTCCGCTACGCCCCGCACGCCGAATCCGCCGTCGGCAGCTCCGGCCACGTCGTCCGCGCCGGCGAGGTCTACTGACCCTCCCCCTCCCGACGACGATCGCTCTGTCGCGCAACACAACCGGCCCCGGAGCCTCATCGCCCCGGGGCCGGTTGTCGTTCGGGATCGGGGTTCCGAACCCCTTTTGCCGCGTTAATTCCCCGTGAACCCCTGCCGCTCCATGTCGTTGCGGCCCGGCAAGCGCGGCTTCGGCCGTTCGGGTTCCTCCTCCACCTTCTCCTTCGGCGGCTTGACCGCGCCGATCCGGAAGCCCGAATCGGGCCGGAAGAAGATGCCCGAACCCGGATCGAGCAATTCGCTCTCCTCCGTCTTCGTGTTGTAGCGCAACGCCCGGGCGGTCGTCCGGCTGGTCGGCTGCCCGAACGACCCCTGGCTGGCGATCGTCACCGGGGCCGAGGCGCTCCCCCTCACGAAGAAGTTCGCCGTGTTCGAGTCATACGTAATCGTGTCGCCCAGCAGGGTCTTGCCGTCGGCCCTCGCCTGCGCCGCCCCGAACGCCTTCAGGAAATTCCGATCCGGAATCCCCGGCACCGCCGGGTTGTGCTCGACGTAGATCGTGTCCCCTTCGAGCATCACCGCGTCTGCCGGCGGCCGATCGAACTCCAGGTCGTCCTGATACTGCTTGACCCCGGCCCGGATCACCCGGGCATCCCCGCGGAACGAGGCCACCCGGTACCCGCCGCCCGCCGACCCGAGCTGCCCCTCGACCCCGTCGCTGAATTCGATCTTCGTCTTCGTCAGGGTCAACGGCCGGTTCGCCGCGGCGGGATTCCGCCCGTCTTGCGCACCGGTCGGGATCAAGCGTCGCGCCGGGTCGGTCCCCCCCGACGGCCCGCCTTCGAGCGTCGCCACCGACACGCTCCCGGCCCCGTCCATCCAGAACTTGTCGGCCTGGCGGTCGAACGTGACCGACTCCCCCCTCGACTGCCGAAGCTCCCGGATCAACTCCCGGTTCTCGGCATCCCGGACCAGGTTCCACAGCTCGACCTGCCCGGTGCCGATGATCGACGCGATTTCCAGCTCCCGATCCCCCGGGCGCTCCTCGCCGCTCGGCTGCGAGCCGGGCAAGGCCCGGTCGAACGAAACCGGCCGGTCGAAGACCGCCTCCATCTCCTGCGAGGCCGACCCCGCATCCCCGTTCCTCGCCTTCACGTCACCCAGGAACAACGCCCGGGCCGGCCCCGGCGAGCCGTCCGGTTCGGCGAACTGGCCGTGGAAGAACATCGCCTCCTGCCAGGTCACGATGAGCGGCTCGCGGTTCTTCGCCGGGGCCTCGTCCTGATTGTCCGACGCCAGCTCCAGCCGCCCCATGTTCGACCGTTCCGACAGGTTCCAGAGCCGACCCGGCCCCTGGATGAAGGCGTAGTCGTGCGACTGGTCGACCCCCACCACCACCTTGCCGTCGGCCTTCGGATCGGGGAACCCCTGGATGAACATGTCGTCCGAGGCGATCGTCACCGGCCTGGCCTCGCCGTGCGCGAACAGCTTCATGCGCCCCGGCCCGACGTTCTGCAGGTCGATCCCGTAATCGGCGTCGACGTGGAAGCCGGCATTCTTGCCGGGCGCCGGGTCCTGGTGGATCACCACGTTATTCCGGAACCGCGCCTCACGTACCTCCCGCGTGCCGCCCGAGCCCCCCGTCAGGTCGATCCCCGGGCCATTCCCCGTCACCTCGATCCGGGCCCAGACCATGTCCGCCTCGGCCGAGAACGGCGGCGACGGCGGCTCCGCATTCGCCGAGGGTGTCCCCTCCGGCCGATCGGCCACCGCCGGCCCGGCCGGTCCCTCGGCCGCCGCGTCAGGCCCCGCGGCCTCGACCACCTGCGAGGTCAACCGCACGGTCGGCCCCCCTCGATCGGCCCCACCGGCCATCACATCCGTGGCGGGCATCACCTCGTCGAGGTAGGTGAACACGACGTCCAGCTTCTCCCGGGCGTTCAGCTCGCGCCTCGGCTTGCGATCCCCGGCCACGACCATCCCGGCCGGCCCGTCGGTCCCCTCGGGAGTGACCAGGTGCACGTCGCCCACCGCCGAGATCCACTCCATCTGATATGAACGGCCCCCCGGCTCCTCGCCCGATCCTTCCGCCGGCGCCGGCCCCGCCTCCTGAGGCTTCAGGCTCACCACCACCTTCTCGCGGGCGGCCAGGGTCAACTGCCTCGGGTCGTTCAGGACGGGCCAGCCTTGCAGCGTGATGAACGTCCTCGGCGTCTCGTCCTGCGCGTTGACCGCGGCCAGCGAGGTCTCGATCACCATCTCGTCCCGCGCCGTGGCCGATCGCTCGACCGGCCCGTCGCGCCTCGTCCGCATCTCCAGCAAGACCGGCCCCCGGGTGATGACCGTCGATCGCCCCTGCTTCTCCGGGTCGCCGTGCAACGTCGCGTCGGCCGCCAGCACCGTCACGAACGAGGTCGGATTCCCCTGCTCGTCCACCTCCATCCGCTCGAACTCGATCTGCTGGCCCGGGTCGGCGCGGAAGTACGACACCTCCGGCACGTCGTTCCCCGGCTTCCGGTAGATCAGCTCGTTCCCCCGGCATCGCAGGCGTTCCGACTGCGACTCCAGCCAGACGACGTGCCCATCGACCCGCGCCTCGAGCAGGCGCAAGGCCCCCGAGCCTCCAGCGTCGACCGCCGCCGCCTCGCCCTCGGGGCCCTCAACCGGCCCCGCCGACGCGGGAGAGTCTCCCGGGACGAGGATCGCATAGAGGTGGTCGCCGGTGATCCGGTCCGGCTGGTCGGCCCCGCGCTCGATGACCACGTTCGTCGAGAACTCGGCGATCGTCGGCGCCGGAGGGGCGGGCGGCCCGACCGGGGCCGGCATCCTCGGCTTCGGCAACTGCAACCGCATCGACCCGCTGCTCAGCTTGCCCGGGGTCCTCGGCGCCTCGACCGCGTCGGCCGCCGCCACCTGCTGCTCGGGCGTGGCGTTGCCCGGCACGAATCCGGAGCTGCCGATGTCCTCCGACGTGATCTCGACCCCCTGGTTCAGCGTCACCACCTCGGCGCCGGGGAAGCCGCCCCCCCCGTCACCGGGCCGCAGCGAGATCACCAGCCCCTTGCCCCGCACCGTCACGTCGCCGTCGACCAGTTGCACCCGGTCGTCGCAGCGCAACTGCATCTGCTTCTCGAAGTATTCGACGTAGGGGACCGTCACCACCATGTCGTCCTGCGGCTCGGGGCTCCCCTTGTCGTCGAGGATCAGGACGTGCTCGTCAATCCCCTCGATCTTCGCGTGGACAACGTTCGGCTTCGGCCCGCCCCCGATGAAGGTGAACGGCTGGTCGAAGTCGATCACCGCCCGGTCGCCCGTCAGGACCTTCGTGCTGCCGTCCTTGTTCGAGCTCCAGATCACGGCGAACGGCGAGAGCACGATCCGCTTGCGGTCCTGGTCGTCCGGGAATTCGAGCGAGCTCCAGTACATCCAGTAGCCGCGCTCATTGTTGTAATACTTGGTCACGTCGCTGACGTTGCCGCTCGTCCAGTGGTGCTCGCCGAAGCTCCGCAGCGCCAGCTCCGTCGCCTGCTGCGCGCCGAGCGACATCGACGGCCGCAAGTCCAGCCGCGTCCGCTGCGCCGGCGATTGGGGCCGGACCCGCGCGGAGACGACCGCGAACCCGTGCTCGTAGCCGAAGTATCCGGCCAGCAGCAGGGCAAACGTGATCAGCGTTCGAACGATTCGGGTCATGACGTCGGTCCGCATCCGGTCTGCAATGCCGCGCTCCGGCCCTCGGTCGTGCCGACGCGGACCCATGACTCACGCCAATCGGGCCGCGAACGCCGTCGCGCCTCCGGTCCGCACCCCGGATCGGGGCCCGGGGATCGGGTCTGAAGCAAGGGCGGCTCCGACATGCGGCGGCCTCACGGTTCGAGGTCGTCGGCCTCCAGGCCGATCAGGTCGGTGATGTCCACCAGTCCCACCAGCCGACGATCCGCATCGACGACCGGCAACTCGCTCAACTTCCGCGACCGCAGCAGCTCGACCGCCTCGGCGATCGTCGCGTCGACCGGCACGACCACCGGGTCGGCCGTCATCACCGCGCCGATCGTCCGGTCGAGCCACGCCTCGCGCCTCAGCTCGAACAGCCGGGCCAGGTCGCTGTCGGTGAAGATGCCGAGCAGTCGCCCCGCCTCGTCGTCCACCACCAGCACCGCTCCGCTCCGCCTCCGGGCGCCGCCGAGCCGCACGAAGACCTCCCGGACCGTCTCGCCCGGGTGTGCCCTCCGCACGTGCGGCCCGGTCCTCATCAGGTCGGCCACCCGGCCCAGCTTCCTCCCCAGGCTTCCGCCGGGGTGGTAGCGGAGGAAATCCTCGGGCCCGAACGCCCGCATCCGGCTGACCAGGAGTGCCAGTGCGTCGCCGACGGCCATCATCGCGGTCGTGCTGGCCGAGGGGGCCAGGCCCAGCGGGCAGGCCTCGGCGATCGGCCCGAGCGTGATGCACAGGTCGGCCCCGCGTCCCAGCGAGCTGGTCGGGCTCGCGGTCAGGGCGATCAAGCCCGCGCCGAGCTGCCGGATCGACGGAATTAACCGCGTGACCTCCTCCGTCTCGCCGCTCTGCGAGAGCGCGAGCACCAGGTCACCGGCCCGAATCCTCCCGAGGTCCCCGTGCACGGCGTCTCCGGGATGCAGCGGGAATGCCGTCGTCCCGGTCGACGCCAGCGTGGCCGCGAGCTTCTGGCCGACCAGCCCGGCCTTGCCCATGCCCGTCACCACCACGTTCCCGGCGCACCGGAAGACGCGATCGGCCGCCTCGACGAGCGTCTCGTCGAGCTGCTCGCTCACCCGGTCGATCGCCTCGGATTCGAGGCGCAGGATCTCCCGGGCGAAGCCCAGGGCATCGCCGGCAGCGGCGGCCGGCGGGTTCGCGCTTGCGGTCGCGTTCGCGTCGAGGACGGTGGCCATCCGGTGCCTCCTTGCACGCCGATGGACCGGAGAAGTGATCGAGGTCCCCGGCTCCGGGCTCACCTCGGGATCGTCGGTTCGCCATCGGCCTGTCGGATCGGGATCGGCACCATAGCCCATCACCCTACCCCCGTCAACGCGACTCGGTCAGTCCTCCCATCCCCTCGTGTTGCATCGACCCGCGCCCCTCTTCAACTTGCGTCCCTTCCGCGCAACCGCATCGCCGCCGGGGGCGTTCCCCCGGAACGTCCTCGCTCATCGAGCCCTTCGGAGACTGCTCGGCCCCCAGATTGCCCGGATGAGCCGCCCCGCCCCCCGACCCGGTTCCCCGTCACCTCGACGCCTCAGCCACCGCGCCGGGTCGGCCACATCGGATTGTCCCGGTTCAGCCGGGTCTCCGAGAATGCCAGCCAGCTCGCCCCGTCATCCTCCGAGACCTGCGAGACCATCGACACCGATCCCCGGGAGTTCGGCTCCAGCACCACCTTCAGCGGCTGCACCCGGCCGCTCCGATGGATCAGGGTGCCGCTCAGGACCAGGGAGGCCCCCTCGCGCCGGCCGCGCAACCGCTGAATCCGCCCCTGGTTATCGACCCGATCGAGGCACCAGAGGCCGTCGGTCGGATCGAGGTAGAGCATCCCCCGCCCCGAATTCCCGGTGTATTCGCTCCACTGCTCCTGGTAGACGTGCCCCCCCTCGACGCGCTGGATGCTCAGGTGCCCGCGCGGCCTGCCGCTGTTCGGATCCTGGATGACCCAGTACCCCGTCAGGAAATCCAGCTCCCCCTCGCCCTCGGGCGGCGGACCCATCCGGTTGAGCAACCGGACGAACCGATCCAGGCCCCGGAGCGACTCCAGGTCCCCTTCCTGCTCGCTCCACGAGCGATCGCGGTAGCCGAACCGCACCGCCTCCTCCAGCGACGCCAGGGCTTCGTCGGCCCGGCCCAGGCGGGCCAGCGCGCAGCCGAGCTTGAACAGGGACGTGGTGCGGTTCTCCTCGAACCCGGCCGCCCGCTCATGCAGGTCCAGGGCCTCCTCGAAGCGCCCCAGTTCGTGCGTCGCATAGGCCAATCGGGCCCAGGCCTGGCCGTCGCCGGGCTTCTCGTGGACGATCGACCGGTAGAGCGAGGCGGCTCGTTCGTAATCGCCCTGGTAGAACGCCTGCTCAGCCTGCCTCTCCAGGTCGTCGGCCGTGGCGATCAGCGTGGGATCGGCCCCCGCCGGGCGCTCCAGGCCGGTCGGGTCGATCCCCGCCTGCGAACTCAGGAGCCACCAGGCCGCCACGCCCCCGACCACCCCGATCGTCATCACGAGAAATCGCATGGCCCCTCCGATCCTCCCGGTCTTCCCGGTCTCGATGTCCGAACCGGCACGACCGCCAGGGGACGCCCCCCGGCGACGGGCCGGCGGACGGCCCTAGTCCCCCCGACGCCCCGCCAGATAGGCGAGCAAATCCCGGAGATCCTGCTGCCCCAACGCTCCCGCCAGGCCGACCGGCATGATCGAGGTCGAGACCGGCCGGATCTCCTCGATCTCGGCCCGGTCCAACGCCGCTTCCTCCGCGTCGGCCCCGACGACGAGGATCCGGCCCACCCCTTCGGCCCGGACCACCCCCACTAGCACCCGGCCGTCCCGCATCGCCACGGTGTACGGCAGATACTCCGGCGCGATCACCGCGCTCGGAGCCTCGATCTCCCGGTAGAGCTCCGCCGTCGAGTGCCTCGTGCCGATGTCCGACAGGTCCGGCCCCACCTGCCCGCCCCGATCCCCGATCCGGTGGCAGTCGGCGCACTTCCCCTGCTCGCCGAAGAAGACCGTTTCCCCCCGGGTCGCGTCCCCGCCCGCCAGTTCCCCGGGCAGTTCGGGCAGCTCGGCCGGGGCCTCGATCGGCGCCGGCGCCCAGGGGAGAATCTGATCCGACTGCCCGATCGGCCTGGGCCCGTCGTCTCCCTCGCCTTGAATCGAGACGGTCAGCTCCGGGAGCCTCCCGTCCCACTCCGGGCCGGTCGGCACGACCAGGTACAGCTCGACCGGCTCGCCGAACGGCTCGACCACCCCTTCGGCCAGGTGGTTTGCATCCACGTCGAGCGGCACGTACATCAGCTCGGCCTCGAACGGCCGCTCGGCCTGGATCCGGACGGTCGATCCCCCCTCGGGCACCGCCAGCAGGGTCCGCAAGGTGAGCGACCCCTCCTGCCCCATCCGGTCGAATGCCTCTTGATGCTCGACCGACGCCCGCAGGCGATCGCGGCTGGCCGGCAGGTCCAGCCCCGGCAGCCACCCGGCCCACTCAGCCTCATTCCCGTCCCCGCCCGTTTTCGTCCAGAGGGCCTCGACCCCGGTCAGGTCGTACGAGATCGAGCCCAGGCCGCCCGGCAACTCCGCCCGGTAGACCGCCTCGGCCGGATGCGGATCGGTCAGCAGGATCAGGGTACGCCCCTCGTCCGCCAGAGAGACGCCGGCGATCCGGACCCGGCCCAGCGGATCATCCCCGGCCGCCGCCGCCTCCCGATCGCCCGATCGGTACGAAATCAGCCGCCCCTCGATCGCCGATCGCGAGGACTCGTCCACCGGCTCCGGCGACGCGACCCGCACTTCCAGCGGCCCGGCCGGCCAGGCAATCGGCCCCGAGGTGGCCGGCGGCGCCTCGGTCTGCGGGCCGGAGGCCACACACAACATCAACAGGGCGGCAAGCGAGGACAAGGACATGAAGGGTCGTCTCGGTCGAGGTTCGTGAAGGGTTGGTGTCTGAATTTTCAAGGTTTCATTATCATAGCCTCGCGGCAATCGGGCCGGCAATCAGGCCCTCCGGCGGCCTTTTACCCCGCCGATCGTACACCCCCGGCATCGAGTTCTTCGGATGGATGAGCCTCCCCTTGAGCCTTTCGACATCGACGAGGCCTTCCGACGCCTCCGAGCCGCCGTCGCCCCGTTCCCGAAGGCCGCCATGTTCGACCTCCGCGAGCAAGGCTACGACTCCCCCTTCGAGCAGCTCGTCGGCGCCCTGATCTCCGTCCGGACCCGCGACGAGACGACCCTCGCCGCCTGCCTCCGCCTCTTCCCCGAGGCCCGTACCCCCGAACAATTGCTCGCGCTCGACGAGCCCCGCCTCGTCTCCCTGCTCCAGGGGGTCGGCTTCCGCGAGGTCAAGGCCCGCGACCTGAAGGAGATCGCCCGCCGCATCCTCGACGAGCACGGCGGCCGGGTCCCCGACACCCTCGACGGCCTGACCGCCTTCCGCGGCGTCGGCCCGAAGATCGCCGCCCTGACCCTCGCCACCGGCTTCGGCCGGCCGGCCATCTGCGTCGACATCCATGTGCATCGCATCACGAATCGCTGGGGTTATGTCTCCACCAGGACCCCGGAGAAGACCGCCGAGGCCCTCGCCGAGGTCCTGCCCGAACGCTACTGGATCGAGATCAACGAGCGCCTCGTCCCCTTCGGCAAGTTCATCTGCACCGCGGGCCGGCCGAGGTGCTCGACCTGCCCGCTCCGCCCGATGTGCCGCCGGGTCGGGGTCGAGGCGTCCCGCTAATCCCGCGTCTCGGCGTCAGGCAATTCAGCCCTGATGCACCCGCACGCCCGCCTCGCCCAACTGGGCCACCTGCTCCTCGGGCACGTCCAACCCGCCCAGATACAGCTCCAGATACGGCGCGAATCGCTTCGCCCCCTCCGCGTCCGCCTTCGCCCAGCCGACCAGCGGCTCCAGGCTCTCGATCGGGTTCCCCTCCAGGAACAACATCCTCACATCCGTTTGCGAGGTCAACGGCGCGAGATCCTTGATCTGATTGTCCCTCAGATCGAGGGTCGAGATCCGCGTCACCTTCTCCAGCGGCGACAGATCCTCAATTTCGTTCCCGTCCAGGTACAACGACGACAGCCTCGTCAGCTCGGCCAGCGCCCCGATGTCCGCGATCGCATTCTCCGAGAGATAAAGCGACCGCAGGTTCACCAGGCCCGCAAGCGCCTCGATCGACTCGACCGCGTTGCCGCTCAGCTCCAGGTACTGGAGCTTCTCCAGCCCCTTGAGCGGCTCGACCGAGCTGATCTCGTTCCCCGACAGGTCGAGCGATTGCAGATTCTCGAGGCCGCTCAGCGGGGCGATGTCCTTCACCGCGTTGTCTTTCAGGTTGATCAACGCCAGGTTCGGGCACCGATCCAGGCCGGCCAGGTCGGCGATCTCGCGGCCGGGGGCCTCCAGGATGTACAAGTTGCGCAGGGTTTCGTCGGTCAGCTCGGCGTCGGCCCCCTGCTTCAGGGCCTTGCGGACGGCGGCCTCCAGGTTCGCATCGGGAAACGGCCCCTCGGCATCGGCGCGTTCGGCGACGGCCAGAGACAGGGTCAAGGCGGCCATCAGCGGCGCGAGGACGGTCGCGGCGCATCGGCTCATGGTGGTGGTCCTCCGAAGTCGGTCGTCTCGGTCCGGCGCGATCGCGCTCGATCGCCGACCGCCGGGGCGGCCGATCATCCCACCCGGATGACCCCGACCCCCCGGATACGTTCTAGGCTGCCGTCGATTCTCGCCCCGATCAAGGGGCCGTCGCCGTGATTCTCTCGGCCGATCGGTTACACTAAGACGCGCCCGAACCGTCGCGATCCCTCCCCCTCGATCCTCCCGAGGTCGTGCCATGACGCGTCCCGCCCCCGAGCCGATCGACCCCGGTCGCCTGCCCGAGCTGGCCCAGGCGGTCATGCTCGCCGCGAAGTTCCCCATGCTCGCCACCATCGACGGCGACCAGCCCCGCGTCCGGCCCGTCTCCCCGGTCCGGACCGACGGCTTCACCGTCTACGTCGCCAACCTCCGCGGCTATCACAAGACCGACGAGATCGCCGCCAACCCCCGCGTCGAGCTCTGCTACCTCGACCCCACCCACGACCAGATCCGCATCACCGGCCTGGCCGAGGTCCTCGACGACCGCCCGATGCTCGAACAGATCTGGGCCGAGAACCCCCTGCTCCGCAACTACCTCGGCTCGATCGACAACCCCAACCTCATCATCTACCGCATCCGGCCCGACCGCGTCCGCTTCATGCGCGAGTGGGCGCTCGACTACCACGAGGTCCCCCTCGCCGACGCCTGATCCCGCCCATCACCCTCACGAGAATTCCCAAGCCCCATGCCCCTGCTCGGCCTGATTTCCGACGTCCACGGCGACCCCATCGCCCTCGAACTGGCCTGGGCGCACCTCACGGTCCTGGGGGCCGAGTCGATCGTCTGCGCCGGCGACCTGGTCGGCTACGGCCCCTTCCCCGACCGCGTCGTCGCCTTCCTCCACGACCGCCAGATCCCCTGCGTCCGGGGCAATCACGACCGCTGGGCCGTCGAGCGCCCCCCCCACGAACCCGACGAATTCGGCGGCGGCACCCCCTCCCCCGAGTCCCGCGCTTTGCTCGAGCGCCTGGAGCCGAGCCTCGTCCTCGAACGCGCCGGGCGGATCATCGTCGTCGTCCACGGTTCACCCCGCGGCGACATGGACTTCATCACCCCGACCACCCACCCGCCGTACGTCCTCGACGGCTACCTCGCATCGCTCGATGCCGACGTGCTCATCCACGGGCATACCCACCGCCCGATGCTCTACCGCACCCCCCGCGGCCTGATCGTCAACCCCGGCTCGCTCGTCTCGATGCCCGTGGTCAAGACCTCCCGCACGTTCGCCCTGCTCGACCTCGACACCCTCGACGTCCAGTTCTTCGACGTCGAATCCGCCGATCCCGTCCCCATCGACCCCTGGCCCGGCTCCGACGCCCCGCCCCCCCCTCCCCCTCGCTTCTCCCCGTAACCGGCCCCGGCTCGCCAACCCTCGGGTGCCCGCGGTTGCTTTCCCAACCGGGACGGCTCAGCCGTACGAGGCTACGGCTACGCAGGGTGCCCCCGGTTGCTCCCCAACCGGGGCGGCGCAGCCGCGAGAGGCCCCACGAGGCGCCCGCGACCCCGATCGGCCCGAACATCCCGGCCGAGCCTGCCCGTCTGGCAAACCCCTCGCCGCGTCCCGGTCGACTCCCGGGCCCGCCCCACTGACCTTACTGCACCACCTTCAACGCCGACTCCGGCAGCAGTTGCCGCAGCGTCTTGGGCAAGGGGAAGGTCACGTCCTCGTCCCGGATCGTCTCCTCGGTCATCGTCGCGCCGTAGCGGTCCTGCAAATGACTGATGCACCCCTGCACCACGTCCTCCGGAGCGCTGGCCCCGGCGGTGATGAGCACCGTCTCGACCCCCTCGAACCACTCGTCCCGGATCTCGGCCGCGCCGTCGATCAAATGCCCGGGCACGCCCATCGTGGTCGAGATCTCCGCCAGCCTCATGCTGTTCGAGCTGTTCTGGCTGCCGAGCACCAGCACCAGATCCGCCTTCGAGGCCAGCTTCCGCACCGCGTCCTGCCGGTTCTGGGTCGCGTAGCAGATGTCGTCCTTCGGCGGGTTGGCGATCTGGGGGAACTTCTGCCGCAGGGCGTGGATGATCACGTTCGCGTCATCGACACTCAGCGTCGTCTGCGTCAGATATGCGATCTTCTCCGGGTTGATGTCGAGCCGCTCCACGTCCTCGACCGACTCGACCAGGATCATCTGCTCCGGGGCCTCCCCCATCGTGCCGATGACCTCGTCGTGCCCCTCGTGGCCGATGAGGACGATCGTGAATCCCTGCTTCGCGTACTTCACCGCCTCCAGGTGCACCTTCGTCACCAGCGGGCAGGTCGCGTCGATCGCCCGCAGGTTCCTCGACTGCGCCTCCTGGCGAATCTGCGGCGAGACCCCGTGCGCGCTGTACAAGACCGGCGACCCTTCGGGCACCTCCGCCAGGGTCTCCACGAACACCACGCCCCGCCCCTTGAACCGCTCCACCACGTGCTTGTTGTGCACAATTTCGTGATAGACGTACAACGGCGTCCCGAACAGATCCAGGGCCCGCTCCAGGCTCTCGATCGCCATGTTCACGCCCGCGCAAAACCCGCGGGGATTGGCCAGGATGATCTTCATCGCGGCGCGTACCTCTCTCGCTCAGGTCCGGAAAAGCTCCGCCTTTACTCTATGCCGAACCCCCCCCTCCTGGGAACCCCACCGCCCCCCCAGCGAATCAAAGGGGAGGGACCTCGCGCAGAGCCGCGGAGGCCCGGAGAAGCAAAGGAGAGTAAGGCATCTGGCCCCCCCTCCTCTCCCCTCTCCTCCGCGGCTCTGCGCGAGGTCCCTCACCTCCTCCGAATTCCCTGACCGCCCGACCCCCTCAATCCTTCTCCACCCTGATCGACCCGTTCCCCGTCCTGATCTCCACCTCCGCCTTGCCCGACTCGCCCGGCTCGTACCCGACCGGGATCACCCCCGCCTGGCTCCTCACCGCTCCCGTCGGGAAGTCCGAAACCACCCGCCCGTTCCCCGACGTCGCATCCACCACCAGTTCTTGTGATTCCGGAAGCTCCAGGTTCACCGACCCGTTCCCCGTCCGGAACCGCGAGATCCCTTCCGCCAGCGACCCCTCGAACTCGATCGACCCGTTCAAGGTGCTCGCCAACACCAGAGAATCCCTGGCATCGACCTCGATCGAGCCGTTCTTCGAGTCGAGCACCAACGGACCCGACGCCCCCTTCACCTCGATCTTCCCCAGGCCCGACCGCGCCGCGACCGACCCTTGCACGTCCGTCACCAGGATCCTGCCCTTCCCCGTCACCACCCTCACCTGAGCGTCGGCCGGCACCTCCAGGCGGACCACCGCCTCCCCCGGCCCCGGCCCGTGAGCCTCCATCCCGCCGATCCGCACCGACACGCCGTCCCCGGTCGCCCGCATCACCGGCTTCAATCGCCCGAGCGACCGACCCGCCTCCATCGGCGAGACGCCCCGGCCCTCGGTCTCCACGCGGCAGCGCACCTCCCAGTCCGACCCGCGCAGGACCCGGACCGACCCCTGGATCGCCTCGACCTCGATCCTCGGCGCACGGTCCACGTCGAACCGTTCCTCGTACACCTCCCGGACCGCGATCTCCTCCTCCTGTGCCGCCTTCCAGGCAATCCCCCCCGCCACCACCGCGAGGAACGCCATCAGCCCCACCGGCCATTCCTTCTTCTTCTTCTTGGCGGACTGCCCGGTGTCCTGCGGCGGCGGAGTGGTTGGCGATCCGACCGGCTCGGGAGTCTCATCCAGAAATCGGATCCCGTCCCTGAAATTCTCCGGTGTCCTGGCCATGGCCCTTTCCCCTTCCCTTTTGCGCGGGATTCGATTGCCTGCTGCATCATCTTCGGATCACGTCCGCCCGATCGCCGCCGGCCCCTTCGTCCGCCCTCGGCATTCGATCGGCTTTCAAGGATCTTCGATTCCGGGCCCCGGATATTGATCGCCAACCCCCGCCCGTTCGCCCGCCGCTCCGTGCCTATGTGCCCTGGCCGCCCTCTCCTGGCCATGCCAATCGCCCCAAATCGTCCAGCGCCCGTGGCATCAACCGATGGCCGGGGCGGACGTCCACCGTCCCCCCGTAGAATCAGCCTCCGGTCCGGCCCCTGCTCGCCTGGTGCCCCGGCCACACCCACGGACGTGGAGATGGAGCCGGGGCGCACGCCCGACCCGTCTCGGACGTGTGGCCGGGGCAAAGCGTAGCGTGCCCCGGTGTCGAGCCGGACTCAACCGGGGCACGCTACGCTATGCCGGGTGCCGGGTGCCATGCCCACGTCCTCGTGGGCATGAGTCCGCTCCCTGCCCGCCGGGTGCCGGGTGCCATGCCCACGTCCTCGTGGGTATGCGAGTGTGGGCGGGGTAGCCCGGGACCTGCCATCCCCGATCTCGCGAACGATGAGCACTCCCCGACGGGGTTTGACACAATCCCGTTCATCCCCTCGCACCCACCGCCCTATCGCCCCCCTCCTCAACCTCTTGCGTAGCCTCCCCAGGCCATCAAATCCCCGTCGTCCCTAAATTTTGTGACTAAGGCTCCCTATTTTCTTGATGTTATCGACAGGGCCTTTTCCCCCGATGCTCCCCCGCGACCCACCCTTCGACCCGCACCCGGAGTGACCCGCCATGCCCAACTCGACCGAGCTACGCGACGCCGCCAACCGCCTGAACGCCCTCCGCTCGACCGGCCCGACCAGCCCGGAAGGCAAGGACCGCTCCCGGCGCAACCGCCTCCGCCACGGCCTGGCCGCCGAGGCGGTCGTCACCGACGACGAGCGGGCCGCCCTGGCCGAATCGCTCGACGCGCTCAACGAGCTGTTCACCCCCGACCACCTCGTCGAGGCCGACCTCGTCCGCCGCACCGCCTTCGCCCGCGTCCGCCTCCGGCGCTGCGAAACCGCCCGCGAGTCCCGGCTCGACGGCGACGCCCGAGACGCCCTCCGCTCCTGGGACGAGAAGCGCCGCAAGGCCATCCGCCGCCGAGCCCAGCGCCTTGCGGCCCGCCCCGCCGCCACCGTCGACGCCCTGGAGTAATCCGCCTTCGGCTGCGACTGGCTCATCGGCCACTGGCAAGCCCTCGACGCCCCGCTCGCCGCCGGCCACACCTGGACACCCGATCAGACCGCCCGCGCCTTCCACCTCCTCGGCGCCTCGCCCGACCCGACCGCCCCAACCAACCCCTTCGCCGAGCAGCTCCGATCGCTCCTGACCCCCGGCTCGACGCCCCGAGTCTCGCCGTCTTCGGCCGATTCCACTCCCTTCGCCGAACTCCGCGCGATCGTCGCCGATCGCCTCGATCGCCTCCATGACCTCCGCGACGAACTCTGGACCGCCGTCGACGGCCCCGAGCGCGAGGCCGCCCGCCTCGACGCCCTGGCCGATGCCGGTCAATCGCACAGAGCCCGATCGGCCCACCGCTACGAACGCGAGGCCGAGCTGAGCTACCACCGCAACCTCAACATGATCATGAAGATCCGCGCCGAGAACCGCCGCGCCGCCGAGGCCGCCCGCAAGGAATCCCAGGCCGGCCGCTGCGTTTCCTCGCCCTCCCCTTCGTCTTCCTCCCCCTCCCTCGGCGGCTGGTTTCGCGACTCCAGCGCACCACCGAATCGCCCGGCCGTTCCCGTCACCGTGGAGGGCGCACCGCCACGGAACGAAGCCAAGTCGTCAAACCCGGCGATCGATCCGCGTTCACTCAACGCTCAATCACCGAACGACTTCCGTCACGAACCGCTCACCCCGTCGCCGCGAATCCCCGCCCCGTCACCGGCGCACCCTTCGGCGCACCCCGGCGCACCTTCGCGCCCCTCGGCGTCCCCTCCGAGCAGCTCTGGCCCCGCGCCGACCGCACCCTCGGCCCCCTCAACGGCCACGGGCCGACCCCAGGCAACGGACTTGCCCGAGAATCGGCCCGTGACGCATTCCGATCCCTTCACGCCGCCGGTCGATCCCCGCCAGGGGACCACCATCGCGGCCCACTCCGCGACCACCCCGCACTCAGGGCGTCTCGTCCCCCTCGGCCGGGGCGGCCTCGGCGGGCTCGACGTCGACCTCAGTCTCGGCCGGGGCCGGCTCGACGGCGATGACGTCCGACTCGACCTCCCCCTCGACGACGGCCGCGGGCTCCGCGTCGGGGTCGATCTCCGGCTGGGCCGGCTCGGGGACGAGGTACATCGAGGCGATGAAGGCCAGCATCGCCAGGGTGACGGCGACGAACGGGATGAGCCAGAACTTCCGCCAGTCGGTCGTCCGCACCGGCGGCTCGCCGGCGACCGCCGGGGCCACTTCCGTGGTGTACCGCTGGTTCAGCCAGCCGGCCAGCTCGGTCCCGAGGTACATGCCCAGCCCGTAGACGACCACGCCGTACAGCGCCTGGCCGCTCGCCCGGATCGACTCGTCCGCGAGGTTCTCGACGTGGATGAACCCGGCCGCGAAGAAGAAGTCGAAGCAGAGCCCGTGCAGGGCCACCCCGAGCAAGACCAGCGGGAAGTACTTCCCTCGCCCCGCGACTGAGAAGAACCCGAACCGCAACGACCAGGCCGCCACCCCCAGCAGCAGCACCGCCTGAATCCCCAGGTCATTGATCACCAGGGGCAGGGCCAGCATGAAGAAGACCTCGACCGCCTGGCCGAGCGTCATGATCGGCCCGACGTTCTGCGACCGGACACCCGACTGCTGCTCGATGAACAGGGCCGCGAAGGCGAAGTAAATGCCCATCGCCATCGAGACGATCAGGGTCACCCCGAAGAAGATCGCCGCCCCCGGGTCGGCCATGATGCTCAGGGCCTTGACCATCGGCAGCATCCCGGCATCGGGGTCGACCTGCGGCACCGTCTCCGGCACCTGCAAGAGCGTGTAAATCCCCAATACGAGCGACAGCCCCCCCGCCAGCAAGAGCGGCTTGTTATCGACCGGCCGATCCGGCTTCAGGAGCAGCTTCAGGGACAGCCCGGCGGCGATCCAGCCGACCGTCCCGAACACCCGGATATACGGGAAGGTGTTCTGATTGGGCAGGTGCGTGAACGCGACCGCGTTGACCAGCGAGAGCGTCGGCGAATAGACCAACGCATACAGCAGAGTGACCCAGAAGAAGGTCGCCGGCCGCTTCATCTGGGCCATCACGACCAGCAAGACCGCGCCGATCAGGTGCGACGCCCCGATCACGATCTCGGTGTTGAAGTACTTGTCGGCGACCGTCGCCACGATCAACGGCGAGAAGATCGCCCCCAGCGGCATCGTCCCGTAGATCCGGCCGATGATGGGCCGCGAGAACCCCTTGGCATTCAGGTAGTTCCCCAGCACCACGATCCAGGCCCCCCAGATCGCGAACTCCAGGAAGAACAGTACCATCAGGGGCCAGTACTTCGGGTCGCCCCAGACCGTCAATAATTGCTTGAATTCGAGCGCAACCCTGGTCAAGAAGTCCGGGGCTTCTGCGAGGTTCGCCTCCTGGGCGAACAGAAGCAACGTGCCGTATTCCATGTACTCAGTCCGATTCGTTCCGGGGGGTCGAGGCGCACCAGCGACCGGGGCCTTCGTGGTGTGAAGGCTCCAAACATCCGACGCGAAGGCCGCGATGTCAAGTGGCCAGCCCGGCCGACCGCGGGCGCATCCCGATCGGCTCGGCGGGGCCGGGACGGAGGGCGTCGAGCAGGCGGCCGACCACCCTCCGGCACGAGTTCGTCCGGGCCAGTTCCAGCCGCCGCCACTCCCGACCGTCGTCGAACTGGAGGAAGCTCAGCGAGGCGATCGCGCCGAGGAAGTCGTCCGTGTCGGTCGCCACGTCCATCACCCCGGCATACAGCCGGCACTCCGGCAGGTTGGTCGCCACGATCGGCCGGCCGCTCCCCATGAAGTCCATGATCTTCGTTGGGCAGCAGACCTGATTGAACGGATGATCCACCCGATACGGGATCAGGCAGGCATCGAAGCCCCGGACGTATTCCCCGATCCGCTCCTGCGGCCGGAACCCGACCGCGTGCACGTTCGGCATCGCCAGGCACCGCCGGGCCGCCTCGAACCAAGCGCCCGCCCCGTCCTTCGGCTCTTTCCCAATCAGGACAATCGACGACTCGGGGAACTCCTCCGCCACCCGAATCAGCAGCGGCCAGTCGACCCGGTCCTCCAGGCCGCCGACGTAGCCGAGCAAGGGCCTCGGCAGGTGGTCCAGGTCGCTCGGCGCCGGGCCGGCCTTGCCCGTCACCTCGTCGGACAGGAACGCCTCGGGGGTCCCGTGCGGCAGGTGGCGGATGCGGGCCGCGGCCTCGGGCACGTCCCTCCGCAGTTGCTCGGCCCGGGCCTGGGCCACGCAGGCGGTCAGATCGACCTCGCCCACCAGTTGCCGCTCCAGGGCGCGGACCTCCTCCGCCTGATTCGGCCAGTACAACGCGTAGTCGTCCAGGCTCAGGTACACCTGGATGTCGGGCCGGACCAGATCCCGCAGGTACCGGTAATGCGGATACGTCATCACCAGGGCCAGCGGGCCGTCGACCGCCAACGACCGTCGCCACCGGTCGATCGCCCGGCGGATCGGCCTCATGCCGAGCCTCGGGTACCGCTTCATCCACCCCGGGGGCAGGACGACCTGCTGGGTCCACTGGTTCGGGCCGATCGGCTCGGGCCTCTGGCCGAACCAACGCCAGGGGGGGATCCCCTTCTGCCTCGCGTTCACCACGTCGCAGCACTCGAGCAAGAGCGACTTGACGTTCGGCCGGTCGATCGCCCGAAACAGGTTGCCCGTCGTGTGCCAACCGGCGTCGGCCACAACGAGCGCCATCGGCTCCGTCGAACCCGGCAGTTCGGCCTGCCAACCCTGCGAGAGAACCTGCGACATGGGTGCACCCTCCATGATGATTCCAAGGCGATGTTGCGGCCGGGGCCCGGTCCCGATCACGGGAGGATCGGGACCGCCAGGTTCAGGGGACGACCGTCGCGAAGGCGGTCAGCCGCACCGGCGGTTCGTCCGGGTGATCGGTGCCGATTTCGAGGATGGCATGATACGCCCCGGTCGAGCTGGGCGGCGTCTCGATCGCCACCTTGATCTGATGCAACGGCCGGCTGGCGTCGGGCGCCTCCCCCGCCACGGCGATCGCACCCTCTACCGCCTTCGTGTCCGTGACGCGGAAGGGGGTCGAGCCCCGCAGCAGGACCGTCCGCTCGACCCGCTGCCCCGCCCGCACCGAACCCAGGTTCAAAACCGCCGGCGAGAGCGAGACCTCCGACGACACCCTCGCCACGACCGACAACGGGATCGTCTTCCGCTGCTCGTCGTTCGTCACCAGCGTGATCTGGTCCCGGAAGCTGCCGTTGCGGAGACGAGCCGGATCGAGCTTCGCCACCAGGCGATACTCGACACCCTCCTTCGACGTCGCATCCGACGGGGCGACCTGCTGCAGCTCGGCCGTCAACGACGAATTGGCGTGCCTCATGTCGATCACCCGCCAGTCCTTCTGACCGCCGAGGTAGCGGAGCGTCACCACCTTCTCGGCCGTCGCCCCGCGCTTCAAGTCGCCGAAGTCGAGCACGCCGGGGCTGACCTGAATCTCGTCCTGCACGAAGGAGGTGAGGGAGTAATCGATCGTCCGGGAGCCGGGCTGTTCCAGGTAGAGGGTCAACCCGGTCGCCTTGTAGCCGGAGAACTTGGAGGAGTCGAAGACCACCTCCAGCGTCGTCTGGGCGCCCGGCGGGATGACCTGTGCCCCGAGGTTCACGTCGGTGCAGCCGCACATCGGCTTCCAGCCCGAGATGCGGACCTCGCGGTTCGTCCGGTTCGTGATCTTGAAGTTGTGCCGCAGCACCGACCCCTTGGCCACGGTCCCGAAGTTGTGGCTCCGCTCGGGGAAGACGGCCTCGACCCAGTCGTCGGCCGACTGCGCCTGCACCCGACTCGCCATCGCCGACACCAAGAGCAACCCCAGGATCGCCCCGGCGATCCCGATGACCCCTCGACGCCCCAGGTCGGCGCGATCGCGTGCCCGTTCCATGTGCCCTCCTGGCGATTCCACCCGTTCCGTACTCGACCGCGATCGAACGAGAGGCTCAAGCAACGCCCCCCTTTCAATGCGCGGACCTTCCTCCGGAGGATTCGACCAGCCATGATAATGCAACCGATCGTCCTGACCAGTGCAATCGGCCCCCGGCGCCTCGAAGTTGAGCCGAACCGCCGGGTGACCTGTTCGATTTGCGAGCGAGGGTCACTGCCGGGTCTGATTCGCCGACCGGGCCGCGACCTCGGCCTTTTTCTCCTCCAGGTAGTCGACGACCGAGACCGGGGCGCCTCCCCGGCGCTTGCTCTCGTCGGCCGCCTCCATGAAGGCGAACATCTCGACCGTGTCCTTGAGCGGGACCGGCGGCTCGCCGCCGAGGAAGGTCTTGCAGACCTCGACCAGCATCGTCTCGTAGCCGCCGCCGACGGTGATCGTCTCGATCTTCTCGGAGCCGAAGACGGTGGCGCCGTAGCCGGCCCGACCGTCTCGGATGCCGCGGAAGGTGCCGACCCGGCCGTCCTTCCAGACGCCGGTGACGACCTCGGTCCCGTCCGTCTGGACGCGGCTGACCGTCTCGCAGCCGGGGCCCATCAGGGCGAAGAGCATCTCGACGCCGTGGACGCCGTACCAGAAGAGGTCGGGGTGGTGCTCCTCCAGCGAGCACGGCCCGTAGGTGAACGCCCCCACGATCTCAAGCTTCTTCGCCGCCTCGATCTGCGGCTGGAATCGCAGGCTCGACGACGACCAGCAGGGGACGCCCGCCTCCTCGGCCAGCTTGGCGATCTCGACCGCATCGGCCAGCGATCCGGCCAGCGGCTTGTCGATGAACAGGGGCTTGCCGGCGGCGATCACCGGGCGGGCCTGCTCCAGGTGGGGCCGCCCGTCGACGCTCTCCAGGAAGACGACGTCCACCTTCTCCAGCAATTCCTCGATCGAATCGACGATCTCCACGCCGTATTCGTCCCGGAGCTGGTTGGTGAAGCCCTCGACCCGATCCCTGCTGGACGGGATGTCGGAGCTACCCCCGGGATACCCGGCGACGACCTTGACGCGGGCCAGCGGGCCTTCGGCATCCTCGGCGTTCAGGACCCTGGTGAAGGCGACGACGTGCGAGGTGTCCAGCCCAATCATGCCGGCCCGCAAGACCGGCTCGTCGTCCGCCATCGCGGCGGGATTCGACGCCACCAGCGCGCCGACCATCGCCAGCGACCCGAAGCCGAAACTCAACAAACGTGTTCCAATCCTCATCCGAAGAACTCCTCAAGTGATGGAATGCAGCAAAGGCAGGTCAGGGGTTGGTCTCGATCGGACGCCGCACGTCATTCGGGCGGGGGTCGTCCGGGACGGCCAGTTCGTCGCGGAGCCGGGCCAGCTCGGCCGTCAACTCCTCGCGGACGTCGGCGTATTGCGGGTCATCGTAGCAGCTCCGCAGCTCGTGCGGATCGCGGAGCAGGTCGTACAGCTCCCACTCGCCGAGGCTGTAGAAATGAATGAGCTTATATCGATCGGTCCGCACGCCGTGGTGCCGCTGGACGGAATGCTCGGCGGGGAACTCGTAATAGTGGTAGTAGAAGCTCGACCGCCAGTCGTCGGGCGTCTCCCCCTTGAGCAAGGGGACGAGGCTCCTCCCCTGCATGTCCTCGGGAATGGCGACGCCGGCGACGTCGAGGAACGTTTCGGCGAAGTCGAGGTTCGAGACCAGGCGATCGCTCGTCGATCCCGGCTCGACCACGCCCGGCCAGCGGACGAGGAACGGGGTCCGGAGCGATTCCTCGTACATCCATCGCTTGTCGAACCAGCCGTGCTCGCCCAGGTAAAATCCCTGGTCCGACGCATAAAGGACGATCGTGTTCTCGGCCAGCCCCGACTCATCGAGATAGTCGAGCAAACGGCCGACGTTCTCATCGACCGAGTCGATGCAGCGGAGGTAATCCTTGATGTATCGCTGGTACTTCCAGCGCACCAGGTCGTCTCCCGACAGGCCGAGTCGCTCGAACTCGGCGTTCTCCTCGGCGTAGGCGTCGTTCCACTGGGCGAGCTGATCGTCGGTCAGGTTGTTCGGGGTGGTGAACTTCAGGTCGTTCGGCGTCAGGGTGTCGCGGATCGTCATGTCCTGCGTCCGGGCCGGGGTGCCGCGCCCCTCGTAGTCGTCGAAGAGGGTGGGTGGCTCGGCGACCGGAGCGTCCTTGTAAGCGTCGAGGTACTTCGGACCCGGCTGCCAGTTGCGGTGCGGGGCCTTGTGCTGGGCCATGAGCAGGAAGGGGCGGTCGGGGTCGCGTTCGGATTTCAGCCAGTCGAGCGTCAGGTCGGTGATGATGTCGGTCGTGTAGCCCTCGTGGCGGACCCGCTCGCCGTTGCGGATCATCGGCGGATTGTAGTAGGCCCCCTGCCCCGGCAGGATGTGCCAGGTGTCGAAGCCGGTGGGGTCGGTCTCCAGGTGCCACTTGCCGAAGATCGCCGTCTGATAGCCGGCCTCTTGGAGCAGCTTCGGGACGGTCGTCTGCGAGCCGTCGAAGCGGTCGCCGTTCTGATAGAACCCGTTCAGATGACTGTATTTCCCCGTGAGGATCGTCGCCCGGCTGGGGCCGCAAATCGAGTTCGTCACCAGGCAGGCGTCGAACCGCATCCCTTCCCGGGCCAGGCGGTCGATCTGAGGGGTTCGATTGATGGTCGATCCATAAGCGCCGACGGCCTGATAGGCGTGGTCGTCGGAAAAGATGAACAGGATGTTCGGTCGATCGGCGGTCTCTGGGTCGTTTACAACGGCCATGGCTCCAGACGGCCCCACCGCGAGCGCGACCAGAAGGGTCATCGCCAGTCGGAAACCGTGGCTCGACGTTCGGAAACGCAGCATGGTCAGGCAACTCCGGAAGTCTCGAACGGTGTGCGATCGTTTCGGGAGGGACCGATTGCGGAGGATCGGGTGGGGAGTCCGGGGCGGCGGTTCGACCCTCGGCCGTCGTCGCCCGGGCAGCCCGAGCGACGAACCGTGCCGGAGCAGACTATCCCGGGCCGTTCCCTTCGGATCGTACCTTACTCGTGGATCGGCCGGCTTTCCAGGGCTTGCCCGGGGGTGAACGGGGCGATCGCCCCGACGTGGGGTGCCTGTCGCAATCCGGGATGCCTTGAAACTCCTCGCGATCCCGAGAATCGGGCAGATCGGCTGAAGTGGTCGGGTTGCGGTGGTCGATCCCCTCTGGCGGCGATCCGTCTCGACGGCTGCCGCCGTGCCGTCCCGGAGGAACCCGGGGCGATTCCGAGGGCGCCGAGGCCCGTCGAACGAGGGCGATGGACCGTGCCGATGCCTCGATTGCTGGTGATGGTCGGGATCCTCCTGATGGGGAGCGCCCCCGTCGAGGGGCGTCCGACCCGATCAGGCGGAGGCGGGCGTACGGCCGAGGCCTTCGACGTGCCGATCACCTCGGGAGTCGCCGCGTTCGACCTCCCTCCGGATTGCTCGGAGGAGGAGGTCGTGCTCATCGTCTCGGCGATGAGTCACGACGGGACCTTCGCCGCGGAGTGCGCCATGACCCCGGCCGGGGAGGGGATCGGGCTGACTCCCCTCCGGTCGATCGGCACCGGGGTCCCGGCCGGCGAGGCAATCAGCCCGGACTCGACGGCCCGCCCGCGGGAATCGGTGCAAGGGGTGCGCCCCGATCGCCCCGTCCCGACCGCTCATCCCCTGCTCCGCCGCGGCTTCTCGGTCCGAGTGCGACCGGGCGACCCGCGATCGCCGAGCAATTACGACCTGATCGACGCCCGGCTCCGCGCGGTCGGGGAACGGATTCAGGTGTTCGTGGATGATGATGACCTGGCGGTCGTGGGGGACGACGTGCTGCGCACGATCGTGTCGAGCTTCGACCGGGTGATCGAGCCTCGGCTCTCGGCCCGAATCGGGCCGGTGCGGGACGTGGACCGGGACGGCCGATTCACGGTGCTCCTCTCCCGACGGATTCGCCTGCCGTTCCCGGATCGGTCGCACGTCGACGGCTACTTCCGGTCGACCGACTTGGACCAGGATCTCCCCCGTCCGCTCAGCAATCGGGCCGACATGGTCTACCTCGACGCCGGGATCCAGGCGGGCCCGTACCTGGAAACGGTGCTCGCGCATGAATATGGGCATGCCGTCCTTGAATCCCGCCGCCGGGACCTGGGGCCCCCGCTCGTGGAGGAGTCGTGGCTGGACGAGGCGATGGCCCACCTCTGCGAGGATCTGGTCGGCCGATCGACCGAGAACCTCGACTACCGGGTCAGCGCGTTCCTGTCGGAACCCCGGCGCTGCAGCGTGCGTGTCGAGGACGAACACCGGCCGGGGCGGTTCCGAAGCCACGGCAACCGAGGGGCGTCTTACCTGTTCCTCCGCTGGTGCGCCGGGCGCTCCGACGGCGATTTCCTGCTGAGGCTCTGCTCGCAGGGGGCCGTCGGCGTCCCGAACCTGGAGCGCGCGGCCGGCCGACCGTTCGACGAGCTGTACCGCCAGTGGAGCGTGACGAACGCCCTGGAGAGCCTCGGCGCCGGGACGGATTCGGGGGGATCGTTTCACCTGCTCGGCACGATGGGCGACTGGCCGATGGCAGGTGTTCGCTTCGCGACGATCGACCCGGAAACGCCTGAGCACTCCTTCACGCTTGAAGCGACGAGCAGCCAGTATCTGAGGCTCGCACCCGATCCCGAGACGCCCGCCCGGGTGGTCGTGCGGTGCGACCCGGCCGCCCGGCCGATCGTGACGCTGGTCCGCGTCCCTCGGAGGCATCCCGACCTGCGGTTCGAGGTGCGGGTCAAGGAGCTCGGGCCCGACGTGGCGACCGTCGTCGCTCGGGTCGAGGAGCGAGCCGGCCTGAACACGTCGCTGGAGCGGCTCTCCTGGGAGCCGAATCTCGCCGCGGCGTCCGCCCCACGATCTCGGCTCTCGGCCCATACGCTCGATGGCGACGCGTTGCGATCCCTCTTCCCCGAACCGGCGCTCGCCCCGGGCGACCACCTGACCTCCGCCCCCTTCCAGATCCCCAGCGACCAGCTTGCCCTGTCCCCCCTGGTCTTCCGCCTGTCGGCCCGGACCGACGACGGCCGACGCGGTGTCTCCTGGGCCGAACTGATCCCCCCCCCTCCCGGCCTCGCCCGGCCGTCTCGCCCGCCCTCGCTCGAACCACCGCCGGGCAATCCACTTGGGTCGAACCCCGCCGCCCCCTTGACGCGGCGTCGCTGAGACGATAAATTTTCTCTTGTCGGCCGGAGTGGCGGAATTGGCAGACGCGCTAGCTTGAGGGGCTAGTCCGCTTCATCGCGGGTGCAGGTTCAAGTCCTGTCTCCGGCACTGGTGAGATTCAAGGGGTTGCGTCGAAAGACGCAGCCCCTTTCTTCGTGTGCGTTGGGGAGGATGTGGTTGGCGGGTCAGGGGCGAGGATTGAGATGGGGATCCGGGCCGGGGGGATATGCCAGGGCGTGCCGGGGAGTCATGGGGTGGGCAGGTGTTCCTCGGGGCGGTCGGGACGAAGCAGCTCGATGAGGGAGGCGCGAAAGGAGTCGAGGAGAGGCTGGCTGGCGGGCATGACCAGGTTGGTCTGCTCGTTCGGGTCGCTGCCCACGGCGTAGATCTCTTCGAAAGGCCTGTCCGGACGCTGCGTGCGGATGTATTTCAGTTGCCGGTCGTCCATGATCGAGATCATCGGACCTCCGAACACGGGGGATTTTCCCTCGTTCGGGAGGAACATGTCCGGGCCCGGGACCGAGGCCACGGCCGGAGAGGGCTGGGCGGACTCGGGGGAGGAGCCCGGCGCGGACGACTGATCGTCGGCGAGGTTCCAGAGCGGGGCGAGGGAGGTGCCGGGGAGGGGAGAGCCGGGGTGGCCTGCGAGGTCGAGCAGGGTCGCCGGGACGTCTCGGAGGCTGACGACCCGGTCGACGACCGTCCCGGGGGGGGCGAGACCCGGGGCGATGAGGAGGAGGGGGACGTGCAGTTGGTCCTCGTAGAGGCTGACCCCGTGGCCGAACAGGTCGTGCTCGCCGAACGCCTCGCCGTGGTCCGAGGTGACGACGACGATCAGGTCGTCGAGGAGGCCGCGGCGGTCGAGCTGGTCGAACAGCTTGCCGAGCTGATGGTCGAGGGCGGCGATGCACGAGTCGTATCCGTCGATCAGCAGCCTCTCCTGCTCGGGAGAGATGGCGGGCTTCTCGGGGCGGAGCCACCAGTCTTCGAGGAAGGCGCGATCGGCCGGGTCGGTCGGGGGCGTCCCGAAGCGGTGCTCGGCCCCCGGGGGGACGAGGTACGGGTCGTGTGCGTCGAAGTAGTTCAGGAAGGCGAAGAACGGTCGGGCCTCGGGCCGGTCGCGGTCGAGCCAATCGAGGAACCGGCGGTTGATGGACTCGGCGTCGATCCGGTCGAATCGGCGTAGCGGGGGAGGTTCACCGGGGCGAAGGGAGGCGGAGAGCTCGCCGATCAGGTCGACGAGGCGCCCGCCGACCTCGGTGCTGGCGAGGGCCGTGGCGAGGGTGAAGGGGAGATCCTCGTAGCGGGCGAATCCCCGGGAAAGCCCCGTCGCATAGGTGGTGTAGTAGGTGTTCGCGACCAGGCCGACGGTGTCGTAGCCGAGCTCGGCCAGGCTCCCGGCGAGGGTCGGGCCGGCCTCGGACGTCGGGCTGAACCGATCGGGGCAGACGTCGAAGGACCATCGGCCCGTCATCAGGCTGGCGTGAGAGGGGAGCGTCCAGGGGGCGGTCGCTCGGGCGCCGGTGAAAGTGACCCCGCGGCCGGCGATCGCCCGGAGTTCGGGCGAGGTCGGTCGATCGGCCCCGGAGCCTGGGAGGCTGAGGTGATCGGCCCGGACCGTGTCGAGGACGATCAGGAGGATGTTCGGCCCGCGGGCCTCGGCCTCTTGCGGGGCGGGGGGCGACCGATCGAAGTGTCGCCAGGCGGCAAGCCCCGGGATCCCGAGCACCAGCACGGGCAGACTCCACCGGACCAGCGCCGCACAGGCGTTGGGGAAACGCCGAGCGATCGGGACGACGAGCGACGCCAACCCCAGGGCGAGCAGGAAGAGGGCGCCGAAATAGAGGCCGGGCGCGAGGATCAGGAGGGTCGGCATGAAGGCGAGGGCCACCAGCACGAGCGGCCCGACCCGGTGGCCGAGTCGGGGTCGGATCGCCGTCAGGGCGGCGATCGGGAGGGCGATGCCCAGCAGGAGGGCGGCGTTGACCGTGGGGATCGTCCAGGGGTAGGCCCGGATTTTCCCGAGGTACGGCCAGACCTCGCCGGATCGGGCCCGGATGAGCAGGAACGCGGCCAGTTCCGCGGCCCCGGCCAGGATCCCGAGCCAAACAGCCAGGCCGAGCAGGCCCATCGGCCCCGGCCCGGGATTCGGCCCGGCCTCCGGACGATCGGGACGCGGCAGCGGCGGTTCGGGGGACGATTCGGTTGCTGGGAGACTCATGGTTCCGCTCGGATCGTGCCTCCCGCCGGGCGGGGCGACCGCTCCATCCGAGTCGACTCCTTTTCGAAAAGGTGAGCCAATCGACCACGCGATGACGCTTCTTACAGTTCAAGAGAGCGTCAAGGACTCGACGTTTGGCCGCATCCTGATCCTGGTTCATGGTCGCTTCGGGATGCATTCGCCTGCCTGCGTGAACGTATCATTCCCCGACTCGGGGAAATGCTCACCCGAATCTGCAGGAATCTGCTCCGAATCCGGGGCGGCCGGGTTCGTTGTTTCCCGATGGCGATGATCGCGACGTTGAGGTGCCCATGTTCGAATCGATTCTGGTCGCATACATCGGTCCCGAGACGATGTTGCCGCTCGGCTCCGTGGTGGCGGGGGCGGTGGGGGTGGCGATGATGTTCGGGCGGAACGTGCTGCGCGGTGTCGGCAGGATCTTCCGGAGGCCGCCGGGCGCGGACTGATTCGACGGCTGCTGCCGCTCGCCTGGTGTTCCTGATCGGCCCGGGCCGGCCGGAATCGGAGCCGGCCTGGCCCGAGGATCGCGGTGCGCACGTAAGGAGTCAGTAGGGAGTGGGACTGCCCGGGATCGCTCGCGTCATCATTGTGGGGCTCGACGGGCTGGACCCGACGATCCTCGACGAACAGTTGGCCGCCGGGGCGTTGCCGCACTTCGCGGCCCTGCGCGAACAAGGGGGCTATGGCCGGGTGGCGACCACGCTCCCGGCACAGACGCCGGTGGCCTGGTCGAGCTTCGCCACGGGGACGAATCCGGGCGGTCACGGCATCTTCGATTTCGTGAATCGGGATCCGAAAACGTATCGACTTGAACTGGCCTTGAACCGTTACGAGCGGCCGGGGGTCTTCCAACTCCCCCGCGTGGTGAACCTTCGGCGCGGGGTCCCCTTCTGGAGCGCCCTTTCCGAGCGGGGGATTCCGTCCTCGGTGATCCGCTGCCCCTGCACGTACCCGCCGGACGAGATCGAGGGGCGGATGCTCTCGGGGATGGGGGTGCCTGACCTGCGGGGCGGGTTCGGCACGGGGACTTACTACACCTCGGCGGGTGGGGTGGTTGCGGGCGAGGCCGAACGCGTGGTGCCGCTGCCGGGGACTGGCCCGGGGCCGATCGAGACGGTGATCCTCGGCCCGATCCACCCGAGGACGCGGGGCGAGACCCGGGTGCCGATCGTGCTCGAGGACGCGGCAGAGGAAGGCCGGATGATCCTGCGATCCCCGGGCGACCCGGAGAGCCTGGTCCTGGAGCGGGGGCGTTGGAGCGACTGGCTCCGTGTGACATTCCGCATGGGATTGCTGCAGTCGGTGCGCGGGCTGGTGCGGTTTCTGCTGGTGGAACGGGGGCCGGATCGCGTTGCGCTGTATTGCTCTCCCATCCAGTTCGACCCGGAGGCCCCCCCCTTCCCGATCAGCCACCCCGACTCGTTTGCCGGCGACCTGAGCCGAGCAATCGGCCCATTCCACACGACCGGGCTGCCCGAAGACCACGCGGCGCTGAGTAACGGACGGATCAGTGAGTCGGCGTTCCTGCATCAGTGCGAGGACCTCTGGCGGGAACGGGAGGCGATGTTCGAGCATGAACTGGGTCGGTTCGAGTCGGGCATGCTCTATTGCCTGTTCGGGATTCCCGACCGGATCCAGCATCTGTTCTGGCGCTACCGGGATGCCGGGCATGCGGCGAATCGCGGTCGGCCGATGGTCGCCGAGCACCGTCAGGCCATCGCCGAGGCGTACCGGAGGAGCGACGCGCAGGTCGGCCGCGCGCTCGAGGCCGCCGACGACAGGACGTTGGTGATCGCCCTGAGCGACCACGGGTTCGGTTCATTCCGCCGCGGGGTGGACTTGAACAAATGGCTCTATGAGAACGGTCTCCTCGCCGTTCACGACGGCGAGGAGGCGGGGGATCCGGAGGGGCCGCCGCTCGGTCGGATCGACTGGTCGAGGACGAAGGCGTATTCAATCGGGCTGGGCGGGATTTTCCTGAATCTCCGCGGCCGGGAAGGCGAAGGGGTGGTCGACCCGGAGGAGGCCGAGGCGCTGAAGGGGGCGATCGCGGACGCGCTGGGGGGATTGGAGGACCCGGTGACCGAGGCGGTCGCCGTCCGGTCGGTGGTGGCCCGAGAGCGGGTCTACTCGGGCCCGTTCGTGGAGGAGGCCCCGGACCTGCTCGTCCGCTTCGGGAGCGGTTACCGGAGTTCCTGGGGGTCGGCCATGGGGCACGTGGGGGACTCGGTGTTTGAGGACAACGTCAGGATCTGGGCGGGCGATCACATCATCGATCCGGTGCTCGTCCCGGGGATCCTCCTGATGAATCGGCCGTTCCGGTCGGACGACGCCTCGTTGCTGGACCTGGCTCCGACGGTGCTCGATGCCTTCGCAATGGCCAGGACCTCGGAGATGGAAGGGAGAAGCCTGCTGCGATGAGACTCGTCGTGATTGGAGTGGAGGGAATCGGATCCGGACACTTGCTGGACGATCCCCGGCATGTTCATGTTCAAGCGCTTCGAGGCGAGGGGATTGCGGGGCGTTTGATCGTCGATGCGTGCGACGGGGTGGAGACGCTCTGGTCGGCGATCGCCGGGAGAAGACCCGCGACGGTTGCTGACCTGGGGGACGAGTCGGGGTTTCGGGCGGGGATCGAGGGATTCCGGGCTCGCCTGAGGGATCACGATCGGGGGGATGCGGCGATCGTGGTGCGGTGGCCCGATTCATCGGGGAAGGGAGCCGAGGATGGCGCGATCGACCCCTGGCTGGCAAGGATTGACGAGGTCCTTCATCAGGCCGTCGAGCTGCTTCTCGATCGGGGCGAGGAGGTGACGATCCTGGTCGTTGTCCTGGACCGACCCAGCGAAGCGGACGCGTCGGAACGGGACGATTGGGGAGGAGGCGGGGGCTTCGTGATGACCTCGTCGAGGGGGTTGCCGGCCGGGGAGATTCCGGACGCCGTTCGATTGATCGACCTCGCGGCGACGCTGTTGAAGCTGGCAGGCAGGCCGATCCCGGAGCAACTGGGGGGGGCGCCCATCGCGCTGGAGACGTTGGTATCCCGCGTCGAGAACGACGAGCGTGCGGTCCTGGAGCGGCTCAGGGGGCTCGGGTATCTCTCCTGAAGCGGCCGCGTAACGGCGTTGTGGGATCAAGGCGCGGACGAGTCTGGGGATGCGATCGGCCGGACGATCGGCCCGTAGGTATCGGGGCGTCGCTGCTGGCGATTTCGGCTGTTCTGCCGAGCCTGCCGCACCCGGTCGAGGTCGATGGTCGCGGTGATGTAGTCTTCCTCAGGGTCGGCGCAGGAGGCGAGGATCTGGGCGGGCCACTGGCCGATCATGGTCCCGGCGCCATAGGCCTGGTTGGTGGCGATCAGGGCCACCTCGTTCTGGAACATCGCGGATTTGACGATGAAGTCCTCGACCGATCCCTGACGGCCGTTGATCCAGACAAGGATCTCGGCACCGTTGAGCGAGAGGGCCCGGAACGACTCCGGGAACCATCCGTCGTAGCAGGTCAGGATGCCGACCCGCCCGAAGTCGAGTTCGAAGACTGGGAACCCCTGGCCGCGTTTCATCCTCCACTCGGGATCATGGGTCAGGAACCAGGCATCGTCCTTGCCGCCGGGCGGCTGCGACCAGGGGGGCTGACCCTCGAAGTGGTCGACCGCGGCATGGACCTTGTGGTACTTGCCGATGATCTCGCCCGAGCGGCCGAACACCAGGGCGGTGTTGGCGAACGACTCGTCATCGAAGACTTCCCAGCAACCGACGATCACATGGATGTTCCCCGAGTCCGCCGCCCGGGCGATCCGGTCCGTCTCGGGCCCGGGGACGGAGATCCGGCCGAGGTAATACTCGGGGAAGACGACGAGCTGCGCGCCGTCGCGGGCCGCGCGGTCGATGAAGGGGATCATGGTGGCGGTGGGGTCGAAGCCGGGACGAGGCAAGTCGGTCTTGTCATAGCCGAGCGACTGGACCGCGGCGACCTTGACCAGTCCCGGTCGGTCCGGGGCGTCGCCCCGAGCGATGATCGGGCAGAGCAAGGGAAGGATCAGCACGGCGAACGGTCGGGACGTCATGCATCGCATCGGGAATTGTCCTCTCGCCCGGGGTTCGGCTCGACCGGGGGTCATACGTGCCGTTCGATTGAGTGGGTGCTGGTCAGGACCATTGTGATTGGGAGTCGATCGTAGAACAGGTTTCGGGCAGTGGCCTGGCGTGGTTCTTCGACGGTGCCGGGCCCTCCGGCCGAGTGACGCCTTGACGTGCTCAGGATAGTTTCAGACGGCCGGATTCGCAATCCGATGGGTGTCGCGGGGCACGCGATCGGGCAAACCCCGATGCGCAATCTCGGGCGCGGTTGACGACAACGGGCTTGATCTTCGCGAGATGCGGCGGTCAACTCATGATCGCCATCGATCGAGCCGCTTGGCCATCCGTTCCGATCGTCTCGCTGATCGCCCCCAATCCATTTCAGTCCCTCGCGTTGTTATCGACGCCGATTCGTGACAGGGCACCGATTCACGTCATTCGCTCGATGATTGAATCAGGGCTTGATGCATGGCCGGTGCGCGGGGAGCGACTCCGTCGCCCCGGTGCGTATTGAGGACTTACCGAGACCGACACGTTCCCAACCCGTTCAAGAGGCTCCGACCATGCTGCAGAGGTGCGTCTTCGCGCTGTTCGTCATGATCCTTCCGGAGGCGGTGCTCGGTGGCGAGCAACCCGACGGAGAGGCGCCGTTTGGTCTGAAGGAACGCTTGCCCTGGAACGACTCGCGGGTGGTCGGATCGCCGGAACCGCCGCGACCGTACAAGGTGGTCCGCGCCTTTCCGAAATTGTACGAGGCGTATCCGCTGAGCCTGACCCCCGAGCCGGGGACCAATCGGCTGTTCATGCTGCTGCACCTGACACCTCGGTCGGGCCCCGGAAAGTTGGTGGCGGTCGAGGATGACCAGGGGGTGAGCGAGGGGGAGACGCTGCTCTACATCGATGGCCTGGCGGTCGGCCTGGCGTTTCATCCCGATTATGAGCGGAATGGGCACGTGTTCATCGGGTTGAACGGGCCGGAGCGGAGCCGATCGAAGACGACCCAGGTGGTGCGCTACACGGTCGACCGATCGACGCGTCGAATCGATCCCGAGTCGAAGGCGCTGATCATCGAATGGGCCTCGAATGGGCACAATGGGGGCGACCTGGCGTTCGGCAATGATGGGATGCTGTTCGTGTCTTCGGGGGATGGATCGAGCGATTCGGATGCGTACTTGACCGGCCAGCGCCTCGATGATTTGCTGGGGGCGATCCTGCGGATCGATGTCGATCACCCTGATCCCGGCCGGAATTATTCGATTCCTCCCGACAATCCCTTCGTCGATCGGCCGGATGCTCGGCCGGAGCTGTGGGCCTATGGACTCCGGAATCCCTGGCGATTGACGTACGACTCGACCTCGGGCCAGCTCTGGGCCGGGAACAACGGCCAGGACCTCTGGGAGCAGGTGTATCTGATCGAGAAGGGGGCCAATTACGGGTGGAGCATCACCGAAGGGATGCAAATCTTCCACGCGCAACGCGAGCAAGGGCCGGACCCGATCTCGCCGCCCGCCGCCGACCACCACCACAGCGAGGCCCGATCGCTCACCGGGGGCCAGGTGTACCGGGGGACCCGGCTGCCCGATCTGGTGGGGGCCTATCTCTATGGAGACTGGTCAACCGGCAAGGTCTGGGGGATCAAGCACGACGGGACCCAGGTGGTCTGGAATGAGGAGCTGGTGGATACGCCGTTCAACATCACCGGATTCGGCACCGATCATGAGGGGGAGATCTACGTGATTGATCAGATCACGGGATTCTATCGCTTGGAGCCGACCACCGAGGCGGATTTACCCCCCCATCCGTTCCCGACGCGGCTCGGCGAGACGGGGCTGTTCGCATCGGTGCAGGACCATGTTCCGCATCCGGCGGCGTTGCCATTCGACGTGGTTGCGCCGCAGTGGGCCGACGGGGCGAGCATGGAGCGGTTCGCCGCCCTGCCGGGCCTGGATCGGGTCGAGCAACGGCCGCAGCTCAACGCGGGGGGCGCCTGGACGCTGCCGAATGGGTCGGTGCTGGTGCAGACGTTGAGCCTCGATGTCGTCGACGAGGGGGGGGACGTCGTTCGCAAACGGATCGAGACTCGGCTGCTGAACCGGCAGGGAGGAGAATGGAGCGGGTTCTCCTACCGCTGGAACGACGAGCAGACCGATGCCGAGCTGGTTGGGCCCTCGGGCGAGGTCGCGTTGCTTGAGGTGCCGGACGACCAGGCTCCTGGGGCGACCCGAGAGCAGGCGTGGCGCTTCCCCGCGCGGTCCGAATGCCTGGTGTGCCATTCCCGGGCCGCGGGATTCACGCTCGGCTTCTCGCCGCTTCAACTCGATCGAACGCGCGATTACGGAGGCGTTGTCGATCATCAGTTGCGGGCGCTGGAACACGTGGGAGTGTTCGAAGGGGACTTGCCGGCCCGGCCCGAGGATCGTCCTCGGCTGGTGAATCCGTACGACGAGGATGAGACGGTCGAGGCGAGGGTGCGGTCATACCTTCATGTCAACTGCTCGACCTGTCACGTAAAGGAGGGCGGGGGGAATTCCCTGATGGAACTCGGCCTGGGGACCCCGATCGAGCGGATGAACGTCATCGGCGAGGTGCCGCAGCACACGCAGTTCGAGATTCCGGGAGCCCGGATCATTGCCCCCGGATCCCCGGAGCGTTCGATCCTGTATCAACGCATGAACCGGAGATTAACGGGGCAGATGCCACCCTTGATGTCGACCGAAATCGATCGTGAAGCCGTGGAACTGATCGCGGAGTGGATTCGGTCGATGCCGGAATCGGAAGGAGCGTCGGATGAGTGAGTCCAGGAGACAGGGATGAGGACACGACGCCCTCTCTCCCCCGGAGGATGGGGAGAGAGGGCGGCACGATCGGGAGGGAGTTTCGCCCGGCCTGGAACCCGAGCGGGTCACGACGCGGCCGGGACGTCGGCGAGTTCCTGGGGTTGGGAGTCCGGCCGGGGATAGGAGAGGGGTTCGAGGGTCCAGTCGATCGCGTTGCGGAGCAACTGGCGGAAGGCGGGTTGCTCGAAGTCGCCGCGGTGACCGAGCGACGTGTAGAAGACGCGGGAACCGGTCGGGCCGAGGTTGGTCCAGGCGACGGGCTCGGGTTCCTGGCCGGGGATGGTGCCGATCAGCAGCGGCGTCGCGGATGAGGCGAGGGGGCGGACCTTGTAGAGGGAGCCCTTGCCGATCAGGGCTGGGACGTCGACATCCTTCAGGATCGGGTGAGCCTGGGCGGAATCGGCCACGGCGATGGCCGACTCGATGCCATTGGGGTGGTGGTTGGTGTAACTGCCGCCGAGGACCCGGGCATCGAATTCGGGCCAGGAGGCGACCCCTTCGGAGAGTTCCGGGTTGCCTCGGAGGCTGAAGGCGTGACTGGCGGTGCGGATGCCGCTGACCGGCTTGCCGCGGGCGACGTGATCGCGGATCATCTCCAGGTGTCCCGCCCGAAGGGGGCGACGTCGCATGCTGACGAACATGAGGTCGGCATCCTTCAGCACGTGCAGACCTTCCAACGCGTGCGGGTCATCGTCGTCGCCGAACACGAAGCTCACCCGGTAGTCCTGGCCGAGCGATTCCTCGGCGAAGGGGGGGAGGGTCTGCTCCGTCTCGTATTCGTCTTCGGCGATCAGGAAGACGACGTGCGGCCGGCGGTCGTCCTGGAAGCGGAAGGCCCGGCCGCCGATGAGCTGGTCGCTGGTGATCGTGGGGCACACGAATTTCTCGATATGCTCGACGATGCGGTCGGTCCCGGTGTAGTGGCTGACGAAGGGGGGGCGAGCCGGATTGTACATGGTGTCGGTCATGTCGCGCATGAGGACGACGTTCTTGCCGTTCTTCGCCATCTGACGCAGGCCGAACGGGCGGCCGAGGACGCACATATTGGTGTGAACGCCGAGGAGGATGACGTTCTCGATCGACCGGTCCTCGAGAATGCTCCAGATCTCCTCGCCATCGTCGCTAACATAATCACGCTCGGGGTCGATCCGGAGTCGATCGGTCTGGGCCTTCCAGGGGGAGCGGGGGTCTCGGCCCATCGAGGCGAGTTTCTCGGCCCAGGCGGCGTGTTCGACGGGGTCGTCATCCTCGCCCCCGTCCGTCTGATCGATGGGATAGTCTCCGCCTTCCTCGGCGGGGATCCGGTCGCACCACTGGTCGATGTCGGGGGGGAGGGAGCGGGATCGCGGGGTCTTCAGCGCTCGATCGCGGGCGGGATGCCCCTCATATGCGGCCATGCAGCCGCTGGGGGCGTGGATGATGGTCGCGCCGCGACGGCGGGCCTCCTCGAGGACCTCGTCCATCCGTGGTGCCAGCTCGGCTCCGCGGCGGGTGGCGTTCAGGCAGTGGTGGAGGTCCCACATGTCGCAGACGATGACGGCGGTCCCCTGGGGATCCCAGCGTTCCTCACGCTCGACGGCCCGAGCGACTCCCTCGGCCCCTGCCAGCTCGACGCGGGAGCGGAGGCTCAGTTCCAGGAGCGGGCCGGCGTCTCCGTCTGTCAGCACCTGAGAGGGGGCGGGGATGGCCAGGGCCATTCCCGTTAGGAAGGCGAACATGGGGATCACCCGGGCCGATCCAGGTGGGGTTCGCAGGGTGCTTCTCATGGTCGGACCTCTCCAGCGTCAAAGAGGGGCTGATGGTTCAAGATCGATCGCCGCCGGTCGAACAGCGTGTGCGAGGCGTGCGGGGGGGCGCACGTCCGCCTGAACCGCAGAATATCGAGCGATTGGTCGGGAGACCAGGATCTCGGCGCGGAAATTCCATGCACCGGCTCGTCTCACACTCGGGGCTTGGTGTGATTGGGCCCAGGTGGAGGGCAAACCCATAATTGGATCACTTGTAAACACGATTTACTTTTTATCTATTTCGAATGGCTGAAATGTAGGCCTCGAAGGGCGAATCCCGTCATCGAGCACTACCCAGCCGACGATCGGGTGCAATCATGAGGATCATGCGACATTTCATCGCACCATCTTCGACAAATCGTGTGAGTCGGCGATTCGTAGAAATTGTGCGGATCCTTGCACGACGAGGAGAACGGCGCAATCATGATGAGCGTTGGCTGGAGACGTGGACCAGGTGCGTCTCTCGCGTGAGGATCGTGCGGGACGAGCTCTCGGGTCGCAGTCTCACTGTTCAAGGATCGCTCAGATGAATCATCGGTTTGCTTGCGTGCTGATCGCAGGTGTCGGGATGCTGTCCTCGGGGCATCATCTGGCCGCTTCAGACCGGATCGACCCGAGCCAGGCGAGGGTCAATCCGGAGGACTCGACACGCTGGTATGATGTCCGGCTGCTGGGGCTTGAAGGGCAGGGTTGGACGGAAACGAAGGCCCCGTTCGACCGGCTGCCGGCCCGCGCCGAAGGGGTGGTTCGCGATCCGGTCTGGGGCCTGAGCCGTCATTCGGCCGGGATCTGCGTCCGGTTCGTGACCGACGCCCCGACGATTCAGGCACATTGGACGCTCACTTCCGATCGACTGGATATGCCGCACATGCCGGCCACGGGAGTCAGCGGGCTGGATCTCTATGGAAGACTCGGCGACGGTTGGCATTGGGCCGGCGTCGGATTCCCTCGCGAGGTGACGAATACCGCGACGCTGGCCTCGGGGCTCACCGGGGAGCCTCGCGAGTACCTGCTGTATCTCCCGCTCTACAACGGCGTGACATCGGTGGAGATCGGCCTTCCGGAGGGATCGTTCCTCGCCAAGGCCCCCTCGAGGCCCGAAGGGCACGAGAATCCGATCGTCGTGTACGGGACATCGATTACGCAGGGAGGGTGCGCCTCGCGACCGGGCATGGTGCATACGGCCATCCTCGGCCGGCGCTTCAATCGCCCCGTCGTGAACCTCGGATTCTCCGGCAATGGGAAGATGGAGCCGGAACTGGCGGGGCTCCTGGCCGAGATCGATGCGGCAATGTATGTGATTGATTGCCTGCCGAACATGGACGCCGCGGAGGTGGAATCCCGCGTCGAGCCGTTCGTCCGGATCCTCCGGGAGGCCCGACCCGAGACGCCGATCGTGCTGGCCGAGGACCGATCGTATACCAGCGCCCCGCTCATCGCGACGCAGCGGGAGCGGAACCGAGCCTCGCGAGCTGCCCTGAGCGCGGCATACGATCGATTGGTCGAGTCGGGGATCGAGGGACTGACTTACTTGCCCGGCGACCCGCAACTGGGGGACGACGGCGAGGCGACCGTCGACGGATCCCATCCGACCGACCTGGGCTTTCTCCGTATGGCGGATGTCTTCGAGCCGATCCTACGGCCCCTCCTGGATCGATCCGATTCCGGTGAGGCCCGTGATGAGGTCGAGACGGGTGAGCTGAGGTTGCCCGCGACGCTGAGGAACTCCTTCGGCCCGCCGGCCGAATTTGCAGATGATCTGGAGACCTATTCCTCCCCGCTGATCTTCAATGATGGCCGGGCGGTGCGGCTCGCCTCGGACTGGACCGAACGACGGCGAGAGATCCTCGAATCCTGGCATGCCTTGATGGGGTCCTGGCCGCCGCTCGTCGAGCAACCGCGCACCGAGCTCCTGGGGGTGGTCCCTCGGGATGGTTTCGAACAACGTTCGGTGCGGGTTGAGGTCGCCCCCGGAGGACGGATGCTCGGGGGTTACGCGCTCGTTCCGGAGGGAGAGGGCCCCTTCCCGGCCATGCTGGTCGTGTTCTACGAGCCGGAGACGGCGATCGGGGAGGGAAGCCCCCTCCTCGACTACGCTCGACAACTCGCGAAACGAGGCTTTGTCGCGCTCTCGCTCGGAATCGATCCGAGTGCGGTCATCCCGGAGGCGAGCGAGCTGGGGGTCCAACCGCTCTCGTATCTGGCCTTCCTGGCGGCCAACGCCCGCAACGCGATGGCCCGGATGCCCGAGATCGACGCGGACCGCATCGGGGTGATGGGGCATTCCTACGGCGGCAAGTGGGCCCTGTTCGCTTCATGCCTGTATGAGCCGTTCGCGTGCGGGGTGTGGTCTGACCCGGGGATCGTCTTCGATGAATCGCGGCCGAACGTCAATTACTGGGAGCCGTGGTACCTGGGCTGGGAAGCCGATCGATCGCGTCCTCGAGGGGTGATCTCGGCCGACCGGCCTCGGACCGGGGCCTATGAGCGGTTGATCGAGGACGGACACGACCTGCACGAGTTGCATGTCTTGATGGCACCGCGCCCGTTTCTCGTCTCCGGGGGGTCGGAGGATCCTCCCGAACGCTGGAGCGCATTGAATCATTCCCTCGCGGTCAACGCACTCCTCGGACACGACCATCGCGTCGCCATGACCAACCGGCCGGGGCACCGTCCGACAGCAGAATCGAATGAGCAGATCTTCGATTTCCTGGAATTGGTGCTGAAGCCTTGAGGTGGACGCGGGGAGAGGGTCGAGACCAACGCTGGTAACGCGTGCTCAAATGGCGAGGCGATCCGTGCGCAATCAGAATCAAGGTCACATCTGGGCCGCCATCGTTCCGCGGGTGTTTCTTCTATCGATGGGTCTGGTGCTCGCGCCTGTCCTGAATCTCGCGAGGGGGGGCGAGACTGAGCTCGTGATGGAGGGGCTTGAGGCGCCGGTGGAGATCCTCAGGGACTCGTGGGGGATCGCGCACATCTACGCCCAGACCGAGCACGACCTGTTCTACGCTCAGGGTTTCAACGCGGCGCGCGATCGCCTGTTCCAACTGGAACTTTGGAGGCGACGGGCGACGGGGACGATGGCCGAGCTTCAGGGGCCGGAGGCGTTGCAGGGGGATATCGGGGCACGACTCCTGAGATTCCGGGGGGAGATGGCCGAGGAGCTTGCCCACTACCATCCGAGAGGGGCAGCGATCATCACGGCGTTCGTCGAGGGGATCAACGGCTATCTCGACCTCACCGCCCGAGAGCCGGACCGTCTTCCGCTCCCCTTCCGGATTTTGGGGATTACGCCCGGCCACTGGACGCCCGAGGTGGTCGTCTCTCGCCACAACGGGCTGTTTCGGAATGCGACCCAGGAGGTTCAGTATGCACAACTCGTGAGCCTCCTCGGATCGGATCGTGCGCGATCACTCTTGAATCTGAAGCCAGGCGATCCCTCGTTCGTCCTCGATGAAACCGTTGACGCGGGGCAGATTTCCGCGGAGATCCTGGGTCGCTATGCCGCCTCGCGGGCGGGGGTCCGATTCGCACCGGAGGACGTCGAGCCCGAATATCGGCGAGCCGGAGATACGACAGACGAACATGAGAATGAGCTGACTTCGGAATTTTCGTTCATCCCGGAGCTTGAGAATCATCCCGGTATCCTGGGCAGTAATAACTGGGCGGTCTCGGGCGATCGCACCCTGTCCGGGCGGCCGATCCTGGCGAACGACCCCCATCGGAGCATGCAGATCCCCTCGCTCCGATACTGGGTTCATCTGGTCGGGCCTGGCTGGGACGTGATCGGTGGCGGAGAGCCGGCGTTGCCGGGGATTTCCATCGGTCACAATCGTCGAGGGGCCTGGGGCCTGACGATCTTCCCGGTCGACCAGGAAGATTTGTACGTTTATGAGACGAATCCTGACAATCCCCTCCAGTACCGCTACGGTTCCGGATGGGAGTCGATGAGGGTGGAGCCCGAGACGTTCGCCGTCAAGGGGGAGGGAGAGACGACGGTCGACCTCAAATTCACCCGACATGGGCCGGTCCTCTTCGAGGATGAATCCCGGCACAAGGCGTATGCGTTGCGGGCTGCCTGGCTTGAGGTCGGCACGGCTCCCTACCTGGCGAGCCTCCGGATGGACCAGGCTTCAACCTGGGAGGAATTCCAGGAGGCATGCCGATATGCTCGGACTCCTTCGGAAAACATGATCTGGGCGGATGTCGACGGCCATATCGGCTGGCAAGCGGTCGGCCTGGCACCCATCCGGCAGGGGTGGAACGGACTCCTCCCCGTGCCAGGGGACGGACGCTACGAGTGGTCCGGCTTCCTCCCGCCCGACGCGTTACCGAGTCGGCTTGACCCGCCAGAGGGCTGGGTCGGGTCGGCCAATCAGTACAACGTCCCATCGGAGTTCCCTCACAGGATCGGATTCGTCTGGGCTGATCCGTTTCGATATGCTCGGATTACGGAGGTCCTGAGTTCGGGGCGACTCCTTGCGCTGGGCGACATGGTCCAGTTGCAGCACGATGAGCATTCGATTCCCGCCCGGCTGCTCGTCCCCCTGCTTCGAGGGCTGGCGACCGACGACGGCCGCACGCAGGAGGTGCTTGACCGGCTCCTGTCCTGGGACTTCACCCTCGACCGTCACTCCGTGGAGGCTGCGATCTATACAACCTGGGAACGACGCCTCAAGGAAGCGGTCGGCCGGCGGCTTATCCCCGAGGACGCATGGCCGATCCTTCCGCCACACTCCATCTCCACGGAAAAGCTTGTTCATTGGATGACGTCTCCCGATGGAAGGCTCGGCCGGAATCCGCTGGCGGAGCGCGATCGGCTGCTGATCGAATCGCTCCGAACCGCACAGGACGACCTGACGGGGCGATTGGGGGGCGATATGAGTCGGTGGCGATATGGCCAGCCCGGGTTGAAGCACATTCGGCTGAATCACCCCTTGAGTCGAGCGGTGGATGACCAGACCCGCGCACGACTCGATCCGGGCCCTCGCGATCGGGGTGGGAACGGGGACACGCTGAACAACACGTCGAATGCCGCGAATCAGGCATCGGGGGCATCGTTCCGGTTGGTCGCCGTGATCGGTGACTGGGATCGATCATTGGGATCGAATGCCCCCGGCCAATCGGGGAATCCGGAGAGTCCCCATTACGCAGACTTACTCGATCCATGGTCGGAGGGGCGCTCGTTCCCCGTGATTTCGTCCCGATCGGGCGTCGAGGCGGTCACCGAGTCGACATTGAAGCTTGTCCCGAATGGAAGCAAGGCTCAGGGGGCTCGTCCCCCGGCGATCAACGAGACGAGATGATCCTGGGGTCATCGCAGTCGCAGGAAAGGTCTCCCGATGACGATATCTGTGATCGGAATCATCCCGTTGATTCTTGGGTGTGTCATCACCGAAGAAGGCTTGGATGCAGGCACCATGACGGTGGGGCATCGCGGACTCCTCAATCACGCACCGGAAAATTCGCTTGCCGGGTTTCGCGCCTGCGTTGACTTGCGGGTCGGGTTTGAACTGGACGTGCGGCGCACGAATGACGGCGCATTGGTCTGTTTGCACGACGAGTCGGTCGATCGCACGACCGACGGCACCGGGGCGGTGGAGGATTATTCACTCGCACGTATCACATCACTGGATGCCGGGGCCTGGTTCGATCCCGCCTTTGCCGGCGAATCGGTCCCCATGCTTGACGAGGTCTTTCGACTCCTCGGAGGAGTGCAGGGAGACCGAATCCTGGTCGCTGTCGATCTGAAGGATGATGACACGACGATGGCCGAGGACGTCGTCGGGATGGCCAGGCGGATGGGGGTCCTTGATCGCCTGGTGTTCATCGGACTCGCGATCGACCGTCCTGACCTGCGGCGTCGGATTCGGGATGTCGACTCACGGGCCCACGTTGCTTCCCTCGCAGAGTCTCCCGCGGCCTTCGAGGCCGCTCTGGTCGATCCTGACGCGGATTGGGTCTACGTCCGGTCTCTCCCGACGTCAGGGCAGGTCGACCGCGTTCATGCGATGGGCAAGAGGATCTTCCTGGCTGGCCCGAAGGTCGCGGGATTGGAGCCGAGCAACTGGCGACTGGCTGCACAGTCGGGAGTCGATGCCGTGCTCACCGACTTCCCGTTGGAATTCCGGAGCACGCTCCGCGCGGGTCATCGTGATCAGTCGGCGCGTGACGGCACTCCCTGAGTCGAAACGCTGGTGAACGCGCGAACCGAACACCCTGGGATCGCTGCGAGAAGGAGCCTGCTGATGGCCAACGAGACGCCTCGGATAATGCTCATCGGCGCTCATCCCGATGATGTCGACATCAAGGCCGGTGGCACGGCGTCGAAGTGGGCGTCGATGGGTTGCGAGGTGCTTCTGGTGAGCCTGACCGACGGTCGGGCGGGCCACCACGAGATGGCTGGACCGAGACTTGTTGAGCGCCGGAAGGCAGAGGCAAAGGCGGCGGCGGATGTGATCGGGGCATCGTATCACGTGCTCGATTGGCCCGACGGCGCATTGAACGATCGCCTCGAGTATCGGCACCAACTGATCCGCATGATCCGAGCGTTTCGCCCGGACGTTGTCATTACGCACCGCACGAATGATTACCACCCTGATCATCGGTTCGCCGGCTTGCTCGTCCAGGATGCGTCGTACCTGCTCACCGTTCCTGCTATCTGTCCTGATGTCCCGCACCTCGCAAGATCACCCGTCATCCTCCTGTTCTCGGATGCGTTTACACGACCCTGCAGGTTCGAACCTCATGTTGTCGTCGATATCGAGGACGAGTTTGAGCGGGTCGTCTCCATGCTCCATTGCCATCAGTCTCAGTTTTACGAGTGGCTCCCCTACAATTCCGGACACCCTGACGACGTGCCGGACGACGAGGCGTCTCGGAGAGCCTGGTTGGCCGATTCGTTCCGTCGGCGCATCGCCCCTCTCGCCGACCGGTACCGAGAGCAGGTGATCCGGGTCTATGGCCCAGACGAAGGGCCTCGCGCCCGTTACATCGAGGCATTCGAGGTTTCAGAGTTCGGAGCCCCCCTCGACGGCAGGACCTGGCAGCGGATTTTCCCCTTCTTGCCGCCGGCACCTGAAGTGGGGATGAGCCAGGTTTCGAGACGATGGGTCGATCTTCCGGGAGGGTCATGACTCTAGGCTCAGTCGAGGCAACTTCACCTGTTTGGATTCGCCTCTCATTCCGATTGAATGCCGAACACGTGATGTTACGATTTCCTCGACAGCGTCATTTGAAGAAACGAGGAACTCCATCGCGGTAGAGGCAAACGTCCTGTCAGGCGCATGGGCCAATGCTGACGAAGGCCCGTATCAGACAAGGGAATGTGAGCCAGACTCTCCCGACGATTGACATTGCCACGATTGATCGGCTGCTGAGCCCACGCAGATCGTAACATTAGGAACGGCCTATCAATTCAAGATTAAACAAGGACTCGTGCGAGTGCTAGCCGAAATGGAGTATCGTCTTCAGACACAATTGCGCCATCAATTCGATTCATCTGTGGCATCCCATCGGCCGATGCCATTTCGATTGCTCCGCAGAACCGCGGGCAGATCGGAAGCGGACCACCGCTGATGGCCTGATCGGAACTCTGGTGTCTGCTTTCTTCCCGGATCGCGATCATGAGGGCACTGCAGTCGAAGTCCTGGTCTGCCATCGATCCCTGGAAAGCAAGCCCAGGATTGTTTTTCCACCGAGGAGGTTTAGAGATCATATGATCCGGTCACGAGATTTTCGCCTCGTTTTCGTGATGTACGTCTCGATGGCGTTCGTCCTCCAGGGACTGGCATCATCTCCCGCTTGGGCGGTGGAGGGCCCCGGGACGGTTCGTTCAAAAGCCGATTCGACGGTTCGCGTGGCCGCGGCGCAGCCGATCAACCGGACCATCGCGTTCCAGGTGTCGCCCGTCGACGCGCTCGAGCGCGTCGACGAAACCCTTGTCGCGCTGGAGCAACTTGTCGCTCAGGCCGGAGCGAGAGAGTGTGACGTCCTGGCGTTTCCGGAAGACACGCTCGGCCTTCTCCACTGGGAGGCGGCCAATCCGGAGATCATCGATCAGGTGCTCCCGGTCGCCGTGGATCGCATGCTGACACGACTCGGGAAGGCGGCCGCAAAACACAACATGTATCTGGTTGTTTGCAATGACACGATCGACGGGGATGGCCGGCTCTACAACATGGCGTTCCTGATCGGCCGCGAGGGGGACGAGATCGGCCGCTATCGGAAGGTCAATTTGCCGATGACCGAGCGGTCTCGAGCGCGAGGCACGAGCTTCCCGGTCTTCCCGACTCCGGATTTGGGGACAGTTGGGATGCTGATTTGTTATGACATGGTGTTCCCCGAATCGGCGCGTGCCCTCGCGTTGCAGGGTGCCGATCTGGTCTTCCATCCGACCCTCGGTGGTGCCGCGATCGGCGACGAGGATATCAGCCTGGCTGCATTCCGCACCCGAGCGGTCGAGAATTTCGTCTACCTGGTGGTGGCCAACAGGGGTCAGGGGAGTATGATCATCGCCCCATCCGGGAAGATCCTCGCGACCGCGGATGGCCCGGATTCGATCGCGATCGTCGATATCGACCCCCACGGCGGTCGCGAGGCGGGCGATGCCATGAATCGGCAGGCGGACATGCGAGGTCGATTGTTTCGCGAACGCGTTCCGGAGGCGTACCAGATCCTCACCGAACTCGAACCGCCGGTCCTCGACAAGGTGTCGTCGAACGTGACGACCGAGGAGGCCATTCGGATCATGGAGACCGTGCTCACCACAGGCGAGGCACGCTTCAACGAGGCCATGGCGCTTTCCCGGTCAGGCCGCACCGAAGAGGCAATCCGGTTGTTCGAGCAACTGTGTAACGAGTGCCGGACCTCCTGGATCGACCGAGCCTCCCGGATACAGCTCGACAAGCTCAGGGGACAGATCTCACCTGCGAGACCGTGATCCGCATCGCGATCGCGGCCGGAGGCGATCAGGTGGATCAAGGCCGATCATTGGATCGGACCGT